>NZ_JAZDCG010000009.1:0-48670 GCF_036321705.1 Brachybacterium sp. J144 | reverse complement strand
GTTTTTTTTCGAGGGGGGGGGGGGTAGGGTGGCTCTTCTGCGGGGCGCACGTTCCCCCCCGGGGCCGTCAGACGGGGACGACGGTCTTGAGGACCTGGGCGTTGTCCGGGGCGGACCAGGACATCGGGTAGCAGTAGAGGTCCTCCTGCGTGGGCCAGCCGGTCACGCGGGAGTTGTTGTACTCGGTGAGGCTCGAGCCGATCAGCACCGGGATGTAGGGCATGTTCTCGACGATGATCTGCTGGATGATCGCGTACTGCTGCTTCTTCACCTCGGGGTCGTCGGTGCCGGCGGCGGCGGCGAGGGCGGCGTCCACCTCCGGGTCGGAGAAGCGGGCCGAGTTCTGGTACGGGTTGCCGTTCTCGCCCACGGGCACCGTCGTCTCGGTGGAGAAGAAGGTGTGGTACAGGTAGTACGGATCCGGGGCGGGGCCCTGGCCGAGCGAGTCGATGACCAGCTGGAACTTCCCGGTGGACTTCGCGTCGTTCCACTCGTTGACCGAGACCTGCTGGGGGATCAGCTCGATGCCCACGGCCTTGTACTGCTCTGCGAGGGTGTCGAGGGCGGTCACGAAGTCGGACCAGCCGGTGGGGCAGCTGATGGTCATCGAGACCCGCACCCCGTCCTTCGCGTAGACGCCGTCGGAGCCCTCCGCGTAGCCGGCGTCCTCGAGCGCGGCGCGGGCGCCCTCGACGTCCGCGTTCCAGGGGGCGACGTCGATCGAGGGGTCGATGAAGTCCACGTCCCGCTCGGGCAGCCCGAAGGCGGGGGAGATGTCGGTGCCGAGGCCGTAGAAGGCGAGCGCGGAGAGCTGCTCGCGGTCCATGCCGAGGTAGAGGGCGCGGCGCACGGCGGGGTCGGTCTGCGGGCCCTCGCAGCCCAGCTCCGGGTTGCTCGCGGCGAACAGGGCGCACTGCGAGGTGGGGGAGTTGGTGTAGCTGAGGTCGGGATTGCTCGCGACGTGCTCGTCGAGGTTCGGCATGGAGGTCGAGGTGTAGTCGATCTCGCCGGCGAGCCACTTGTCGGTCGCGGACTGGTTGCCGGAGAGGGACTGCACGCGCACGCCGCCGATGGCGGGCTTGCCCTCCTCCCAGTAGGAGGTGTTGGCGCTGAGCAGGTACGACTCGGGGGTGAAGTCGCCGAGGGAGAAGGGGCCGGTGCCGATCGGCTCCTCGTTGGTGTAGGTCGCGAGGTCCTCGACGTCGGTCCACAGGTGCTCGGGGATGATCCAGGTGCGGCCGAGGGCGTTGGGGCCCTCGACGAAGGCGGGGGCCGGGTAGGTGAGCACGACGGTGGTGTCGTCGGTCGCCTCGGCGCCCGGGGCCGCGCCCGCGGGGTTCAGGGTCGCGTTGTCCCTGATGGCGTTGAAGGTGAAGGCGACGTCGTTCGCGGTGAAGGCGGTGCCGTCGGTCCAGGTCGCCCCGGAGCGGACGGTCACGGTCAGGACGGTGCCGTCCTCGTTCCACTCGAAGCTCTCGCCGAGCTGCGGGACGGGGTCCACGTCGATCGCGGCGAGCGGGTTGTAGTAGAAGAGCGGCTCGTAGATGAGGCCCTGGACCATGCTCAGCACGGTCGGGGAGTGGGGGTTGAAGTTCTTGGTGAACCCGGCGCCCGCGCCGTTGTAGCAGTTCACGATCGGGAGGTCCGAGCCCTCCCCGGTGCCGGTGTCGAGGTTGGACTGCCCGGAGCACGCGGCGAGCGTGAGCGGCATGGTGGCGAGGGAGGCGGCGGCGAAGGTCCGACGGGTGAGGTGCATCGTTGCTCTCCTGGTGACGCGGCGGTGCGACTAACTTCAGTAAGTTAATGAAGTGATTGGAGTATGCGACCATCTTCACGTCGCGTCAACACCGAAACCCCCTCCGCTCCCGTCACGAAGACGTCACGATCAGAGCGCACCACCGACCCGCGACAGACAGGGGCTCCCCGTGCCCGCTCTCACCGCTCGCAGCGGCGCCGCGACCGACGCCGCGATCCTCGACGCGATCCGTCGGGTCCCCGACACCACCCGCATCGCGATCGCCCGGGAGCTCGGGGTGACCCCGGCGACCGTCACCAACTCCGTCAAGCGCCTGCTCGCCGACGGGCTCGTGGTCGAGAGCGGCCGGGCGCGCTCCACGGGCGGGAAGCCCGCCTCCCTGCTGCGGGTCTCCACCACCTCCCGCTGGGCGATCGGCTGCACGGTCGAGAGCGACCGGATCGCCCTGGTCGCCATGGGGATCGGCGGGGCGCTGCGGGGGAGGGTGATGATGCCCCTGGTCGCCGGCGAGTCCCCCGCGCGCACCGGGGAGCGGCTCGAGGACGCGCTCGCGGCGCTCGGGGCCTTCGACCGCTCCGAGCGCGCCGCCTTCCAGGGCGTGGGCCTGACCGACCTGCGCCCCCGCTCCGAGGGGATCGAGGAGCTGGCCGCGCACGTCGAGGAGCTCACCGACCATCCCGTGGTGCGGGGCACGGCCGCGGTCTGCGCGGGGCTCGGCAGCGACTGGGTGGGCGAGCAGGACGGCGGCGAGCCGTGCCTGACCGTCCACCTCGGACCCACCGTCGGCGTAGCCCTGCTGCTCGACGGCCGCCCCCTGCTGCCCTGGGGTGAATCGCCCGGGATCCTGCCCGTGCCGGAGGCGGGCTGCACGGCCGACGTCGAGCGGGCGCTCGCCGCGGGGCTCGGGGAGCACATCGACCTCGACGCCGTCGAGGAACGGGTGATCACCGCCCACGCCCGGCTCACCGAGGCCGCCGCCCACGGCGACGCCGAGGCGAGCGCCGTGGTGGTCGCGGGCGCCGAGCGGATCGCTCACGCCGTCGGCGCGCTGATCGAGCCGCTCGGCGTCGCCCAGGTGGTGCTCTCCGGAACGAGCGTGGCCATGGCGCCGCGGCTCTACCTCGAGGCGATGACCGCGCACCTCCCCGCGGGCACCCGACTGCGGGTCTCGACGGTGCAGCCCCACCCCTGCGCGGTCGGCGCCGCGGCGCTGGCCCTCGCACGGCGCGGCTGAGCGATGATCTCCGAGCACGAGGCCTGCCTCGACATCTCCGTCGAGCGGTCATACTCTCGGCGCATCAAGGGGGGCGGTCGCTGTGCGGATCACCCTGGGAAGCGCACGATCGGGGGATGGCATGCGCAGTGCGTGGACAGTCGGTGGTGCAGCTGCTCTTCTGCTCGTGGGTGCGGCGTGCGCGTCCCCGGCGCCGCCCGGCGACGGGGGCGAGTCGACGGAGGCACCGTCTGCCGCATCGGCAGCCGAGGTTGAGCCGTCCGACGCCGGCGGGGGTGCCGGCCACAACCCGGACGCACTGACCGGTGTCGATCACCTCGTCGACCTGTGCAACTCCGGAGCTGCGGCTCCCCCGGCGACCCGAGAGGTCGTCGCATCGTGGGCGAGCGAGGATCCCAAGTACGTCTGCAACGACGAGTTGGGCACCGGCACCTACGTGGTCTCGGGCGGGCCCGGCGTCGAGGTGCCGGAGGACGGGATCACGGCCCTGACCCCCGGAGAGCCTCTTCCCGAGGGGTACCAGCTCGTCAGCGAGGACGCGAGCATGCTCCTCATCGTCGGCGACGACCTGTACACAGCCCGGTTCGCGATGCTCTACTCCGGGTACTGATCGACCGACGCAGAGGGCTGCGGCTCCCGAGGCGTCAGCCCACCCGTACCGGCATCCGCTCCGTGAGCCAGCGCAGCTGCAGGGCATTCTGCACCGCGGCGCCGCCCTCGTGGTCGTTCCACGGGTAGACCTCGATGTCCCGTTCGGGGTCGGTGCCGCTCGCCCCGCCCCAGTGGTTGAAGGCCGCGAACACGGTCGAGGGCGGGCAGGTCATGTCCCGCAGCGCCGCCGAGAACAGGGCCCGCGCGCGGGAGCGGCGGCCCAGGTGCACCGCGTCGACGTAGCCGAGGGTCCGCTCGACCGCGGCCTGCTGATGGCGGTTGCTGGCCAGGTAGCGCACGATCTCCCGGTACGGGTCGTTGTCGGTGATGTCGATCGCGCGGCGGATCTGGCACAGGAAGGGCACGTTCGCCATCACCGCGTCGACGTCCGGGACCAGTCCGCCCGCGGCGAGGGCGAGGCCGCCGCCCTGGCTGTTGCCGGTCACGGCGACGCGCCCGTCGGCTCCCGGCAGCGTCCGCGCGGCGTCCACGGCGCGGACGGCGTCGGTCATCAGCCGGGTCAGGTACGAGGTGGAGGGGTCCTCGAGGCCGCGGGTCATCGAGCCGGGCGCCGCGGGGCCCGAGCCGCCCGGATCGACGGTGTCGCCGCCGTTGCCCCAGGCCCCGGCCTGGCCGCGAGTGTCCATCACCAGGTGCGCGTAGCCGGCGGCGGGCCACAGCAGGTGCTCGAGCGGCAGGCCGCGGCCGCCGCCGTAGCCGATGTACTCGACCACCACGGGCAGCTTCGCCGCGGCGCCCGCGGGCCGCAGGTACCAGGCGCGGATCGGGGCGCCGTCGTGCCCGCGGAAGGTGACGTCGAAGGTCTCCACCAGGTCGAGGCCGGTCTCCACGTCGACCACGTCCTCGAGCACCTCGTACTCGCGGGCGCGATCCAGGGTGCCCGCCCAGAAGGCATCGAAGTCCGCGGGCTCGGACAGCTCCGGGCGATAGCGGCGCAGCTCCTCGAGCGGCAGGTCGAACAGGGCCATGTCAGTCCTCCAGCAGGGTGATCGGGGCGTCCGGGGCGAGGCTCAGCACGGCGCTCTCGCCGGGCTCGAGGCGCAGGCCGCCGGTCGCGGAGTCGCCGCTGAGCAGATCCTGCCCGTCGGCGCGCACGGTGACCGGCGCCGCGCCGTGGTGGAGCAGGAACAAGTGGTCCGCGCCGGCGGACCGACGGCGCACCACCTCGAGCCCCCGCTCCGCCGCGCCCGGCAGGGTGGGGGTGATGCCGAGCTCCGCGGCGAGGGCGGACAGGCGCTGGTCCCGCGCCTCCTGGGTCCAGCCGGCGGAGACATAGGTGACCCGTCCCGCACCGCGCCGTGCGCGGGTGATCGCGGGCAGGGAGGCGAGCTCCCCGTGGGTGTAGGCGGCGAGCACCTCGGCGTCGGTCGTCTCGAGCAGCTCGGTCCAGCCCTCGGCCTCGGAGCCGTCGGAGAGGGTGATCCGCTCCCCGGCGGGCAGCGGCAGCAGCTCCTCGCCGCGCACGCCCAGCAGTTCCCGCAGCCGGCCGGGATAGCCGCCGGTCGCGATACGCAGGTGCTCGTCGGCGAGACCGCTGAGGTAGGTGACGACGAGCTCGCCGCCGCCCTCCACGAACTCCTCGAGCCAGGTCACCTGGGCGTCGCTCAGCGGGTACTGGGCGGCGAGGACCAGCAGGCGGTGCGCGGAGAGGTCCGTGAGGGGGCGCACGAAATCCACGGGGATCCCGGCGCGCCAGAAGGAGCGGTGGGTCGCCCGGACCTCCGCCGAGTAGGAGAGGTGGGAGGAGGGCAGGTCCGGGGTCTCGAGCGCCCACCAGGCATCGGCGTGCCAGAGGATGCCCACCTCGGAGCGCACCAGCGGGCCGTCGGCCGGGAGCGCGGTCACCGCGGCGAGCCGCTCGAGGATCCCGCCGAGCCGCTCGACCGCGGCGAAGCCCCGCGTGTCGCCGCCGGCGTGGGGGACGAGCGCCCCGTGCCACTGCTCGGAGCCGCCCGCGCTCTGCCGCCACTGGAAGAACAGCGAGGACTGGGAGCCGCGGGCGATGTAGCCGAGGCAGTGGCGGATCATGCGGTCCGCGCCCTTGGCGACGGTGCGGCCGTCCACGCGGATCCCCCGCGCGTTCTGCTCCATGAGCACCCACGGCCCGCCCGACCAGGAGCGGGCGAGGTCCGAGCCGTAGGCGACGTGCGCCTCCGCATCGGGGCCGACGGTGTCGAGGTAGTGGTCCAGGGAGACCACGTCCTGCTCGTCCGCCCAGGACCACTGCTCGAGATGGTTCCAGGTGGGGAGCATGAAGTTGGTGGTCACCGGGGCGGTCGAGCCGACGGCACGGATCTCCTCGCGCTGCTCGACCATCGCCGCGAGCATCTCGTCGGAGCTGAAGCGGCGGAAGTCGATCGCCTGGGCGGGATTGGGCAGGTACTGGGTCGCGCGCGGCGGGGTGATCTCCGCGAAGTCGGCATAGCCCTGGGACCAGAAGGCCGTGGTCCAGGCCCGGTTCAGGGCGTCGATCGTGCCGTAGCGGCGCGCGAGCCAGGCCTGGAAGGCGCGCTCGGCGTGCGGGCCGTGGTCGAGGGTGCCGTACTCGTTGTGCAGGTGCCAGCCGCGCAGACCCGGGTGGTCCCCGTAGCGCTCGGCGAGGCGGCGGGCGATCCGCCGCGAGGCCTCCCGGTAGGCGGGGGCGCTGATCGCATAGGTGTCCCGCGAGCCGTGGGTGAGACGGGTGCCGTCGGGCCGCACCGGCAGGGCGTCGGGATGGACGCGGGTGAACCACGGCGGCGGCGAGGCGGTGGGGGTGGCGAGGAAGAAACCGATCCCCGCGGCGGTGATCCGCTCGAGGATCTCATCGAGCCAGTCGGTGACGAAGGCGCCCTCGGTCGGCTCGAGCGCCGACCAGGAGAACACCCCGAGCGTCACCGTGTTCACCTTCGCCCGGCGCATCAGCGCCAGGTCCTCGTCCCAGGTCGCCGGGTCCCACTGCTCGGGGCTCCAGTCGCCGCCGAAGAGGACCTGCGCGGGCGCGTAGTCGCCGCGGGTCATCGCCCGGACCCCGCGTCGGCATCGGCCGCGGCCGACGCTCCGTCGCCCGCGAGCAGCGCGAGCGGGGCGGAGCCCTCGCGGGCGAACAGCCCCAGCGAGTGCACGTCGTAGCGGCGGCGCAGGAAGCGGCCCCCGTCGGACTCCTCGCCCTGGCCGACCTCGACGACCTCGCCGTCCAGCAGATGCACCCAGCGGCCCGCCGGCAGGTACACATCCACCTCGCCGGAGGCGGTGAACACCGGCGCGACCAGCAGGTCCTCGCCGAGCATGTACTGGGTGTCGAGGGTGCGGCAGGCCGGATCCTCCGGGAACTGCATGACCATCGGCCGCATCACCGGGGCGCCGGTGGCGGTGGTGACCGCCGCCGCGTCCAGCAGGTACGGCATGAGGCGGCTCTTCAGCTCCACGAACTCGCGCATCACGGTGACCGCCTCCTCGCCGAACTGCCACGGCACCCGGTAGGAGCTCGAGCCGTGCAGCCGTGAGTGCGAGCTGAGCAGGCCGAAGGCGACCCAGCGCATGAACAGCGTCGGATCGGGGGTGCCCTCGAAACCGCCGATGTCGTGGGACCAGTAGCCGAAGCCCGAAGAGACCAGCGACAGCCCGCCGCGCAGCGACTGCGCCATCGCGACGTAGGTCGACTCGCAGTCGCCGCCCCAATGGATCGGGAACCGCTGCCCGCCCGCGGTGGCGGAGCGGGCGAAGACCACGGCCTCGCCCTCCCCGCGCCGCTCCCGCAGCAGGTCGAAGACCACCTGGTTGTACTGCTGCGCGTAGTGGTTGTGCATGCGCAGGGGATCGGAGCCGTCGGCCCACACCACGCCCTCCGTCGGGATCCGCTCCCCGAAGTCGGTCTTGAAGGAGTCCACGCCGTCGTCGATCAGCGCGTCGAGCTTCTCCGCGAACCACTCCCGCGCGGCGGGGCTGCTGAAGTCCACCAGGCCCATTCCGGCCTGCCACAGATCGGTCTGCCAGACGGCGCCGTCGGTGCGGCGCACCAGGTGGCCGAGCTCGGCGCCCTCCGCGAAGAGATGCGAGCGCTGGGCGATGTACGGGTTGATCCACACGCACACCTTCAGGCCCCGCTCGTGCAGCTTGGCGATCAGCCCGCGGGGGTCGGGGAAGGTGGTCGGATCCCAGGTGAAGTCCGACCAGTGGAAGCCGCGCATCCAGAAGCAGTCGAAGTGGAAGACGCTCAGCGGGATGCCCCGCTCGGCCATGCCGTCCACGAAGGAGAGCACCGTCTCCTCGTCGTACTGCGTGGTGAAGGAGGTCGACAGCCACAGGCCGAAGCTCCATTCCGGCAGCTGCGGCGGGCGTCCGCTGCGGGCCGTGTACCGGTCGATCACCGCGAGCGGGTTGCCGCCGCCGTAGACCTCGTAGCGCAGCTCCTCGCCGGGCACCGAGAACTGCGTCGCCGCGACGTTCTCGGAGCCGACCTCGAAAGAGACCGGACCGGCGTCGTCCACGAGCACGCCGTAGCCGCGGGAGGAGAGGAAGAAGGGGACGTTCTTGTACGCCTGCTCGGAGTTGGTGCCGCCGTCGGCGTTCCAGATGTCCACGCTCTGGCCGTTCTTCACGAAGGCGCCGAAGCGCTCGCCGAGGCCGTAGATCTGCTCGCCCACGTCGAGGGACAGCTGCTCGAGCACGTGCGGGCCCGCACCCTCGACCTGCGCGAAGCCGATCGAGCGCGCGGTCGAGCTGGTCAGGAGCTCGCCGTCCCACAGGTACTCCACGTGCCAGGGGCCGGTGAGGGCCACGCGCGCGGCGAGCCGCCCGGAGCGGTAGGTGACGGTGCCCGCCTCCTCGTCGTGCGTGATCTCCGGGTCGACGACAGTGCTCGCCGTCTCGAGCGCGAAGCGGGGCAGCGGCGCGGGAGTGCCGGCGAAGTGCCGGATGCGCACCGCGATGACGTCCTCCCGCGGCGCGGTGAAGGACACCTCGATCACGGGGGTGTTCAGGGTGTCGCCGCGGGTGACGATGCGCTTCACGGGGGCGTGGACGCGCAGCTCGGCGCCGAGCACCTCGTGGTCGTGGACCTCGGCGGGACGCAGCATGGTCACGCCCTCGCGCAGCAGCCAGTAGCCGTCGGTGAACTTCATGGGGCGGGTCTCCTCGGTGGGGAAGGGGTTCAGGGGTGCGTGACGCGCAGACCGACGAGCGCGGCCCGGCCGGTGAGGCGCAGGCGCACGCGGCCGGTGGGGCGGTCGCCGTCCGCGGGGACGACGTGGGGGACGGGCAGGGGTGAGAGGTCCGGCACGGCCGACGCAGCAGACGGGGTGGTCGGGTCGACGAGCTCGACGTTGCCCTCGCCGTCGCCCTCGAGCGCACCGGCGAGCACGGTCGTGCCCGCGGGGAGCACGAACTCGGCGGTGCCGCCGAGGGCCGGGACGACAGGGCGCAGCACGGTGCCCTCGAGCAGGATCGCGGCGCTGCGCAGCAGGCCCACGGTCTCCTCGGCGCGGGCGGCCGGGATCAGCGTCGAGGCCTCCGCGGTCGGACCGTCCGTCGGCGACCCCGCCGCGGGCACCGGCTCCGCGCGGACCGCGGCGGGCACGTGCAGCACCTCGGCGGTCTCGGTGCGGGCCGACGACCGGGCCAGGCGCACGGTGACCGGCCCGTCGGGCAGCTCCCAGACCTCGAGGTCGGGGGCGAACAGGGCGAGCCGCTGCCAGGGGATCTCGACGACGGCCTCCGCCGATCCCACCTCGGGGACGGCCACGCTCGCGAAGCCGATCAGCCGGGTGGTCGGCACGGCGTAGCGCCGCCGCGAGAAGGACTCGGCGGGGACGTCCGCGTACACCTGCACCACCTCGTGGAGCGGTCCGGCGGTGCGCCTCTCGGACGGGGCGGCGACCCGCACCCGGGCGGTGATCCCCGCGGGACCGGTGGCGAGCGAGGCCTCGGGCCAGCTCGTGGGGTCCACGGCGAGTCCGTGCCCGAAGGCGAAGCGCGCGCCCTGGCCGTAGAGGTAGGTCGAGCAGGTCGAGATCACGTCGTAGTCCAGGACCGAGGGCAGCGGGGAGGAGTCCGGCCAGGTCTGGGCGAGGCGGCCGCTGAAGTCGCGGGCCCCGGTGAGGAGGTCCGCGAGGGCCTCGCCCTCCGCCTCCCCGGCATGGGAGGACCACACCACGGCGCCGATCCGCTCCTCGAGCCCGCCCAGGTCGTAGGGATAGGAGGAGGTGATCACCAGGACGGTCGCCACCTCGCCCGCGAGATCGGCGAGGGCCTCGGCCGCGGCGAGATCGGGGGCCGCGAGCCGCACGTGGGGGCGGTCCTCGGTCTCCCGGCCGTGGACGTGCGGGTCGTTGCCGACCACGAGCACCGCGGCCCGGGCCCCGTCGACGGCGTCCCGGACGGCGGCGCGGCCGTCCTCGAGGACCGTCGGCCGCAGCGGGGCGGCGGAGCCGGGCAGGGAGGTGGTGAGCACGAGGTCGCCGGTGAAGGACTCGACGCCGACCATCCGCCCGCTGCCCAGGTGGCGCAGGGTCCAGTCCCCGCGCTCGTCCACGGTGCGGTGGAAGGTCTCCTGCACGACCCAGCCGCCGATCGCGCTCGAGCGCAGGCCCAGGCGGCCGCGATCATCGGGCGCGAGATAGCGGTCGTCGGCCGCGGCGCGCAGGGCGATCACGTCCTCGCCGAGATCGACCACGACCAGGGGCTCCGGGGCGGGGACGGGGGCGTCCGGGTGCGCGGCGGCGCGGTCCGCGCGCAGCGCGCCGTCGGCCGCCCGGTGCAGCGGCTCGGGAGCGGCTCCGCCCGAGGGATCCGCGCCGGGGATCGCCGGCGCCGCGGGGTCGAGCACCGCGAGGGTCACGGTGTCGCGGCCGGTCGCGCGGCGCACGGACTCCGCGCCGAGCCGCTCCTCGAGCGCCTCCGCAAGGGAGGTGACCTCGTGGAAGTCGCCGCTGTACCAGTCGTGGTGGACCTCCTCCGCCTGCGCGCCGAGCAGGGCGATCGGTCCCGCCGGCAGCGGCAGGGCGCCCTCGTCGTGGCGTGAGAGCAGCACCGCGGCACGGGTCGCGATCTCGCGGGACAGCTCCCGGCGCGCGGCGCGGGTCGCGGGGACCCCGGGGGCGGGGGCGTCGGCCGCCGACGGGTCCTCGCCCATCAGCTCGGCGAGCTCCCCGGTGCGGGCCCGGGCCACGAGCTGGCGCACCACGGCCCGCTCGAGGTGGGACTCCTCGATCAGCCCCCGCTCGAGCGCCTCGGTGAGCGCCGCGACGGTCTCGGTGGAATCGCGGTCGTGGTCGGTGAAGGAGTCCACACCCGCGCGCAGCATCGCCGCGTACGCCTCGGCGGCCGTGCCCACCACCCGCTGGCTGCGGAAGAGGTTCGAGGGGGCGCCCGCGTCGGTCACCGCGAACAGCAGATCGGGGTCGGGCAGCACCGCGCGCAGCTGGGTCTCGAGCAGCTCGGTGAGATGCGCGGGTCGCCCGTTGACCAGGTTGTAGGCGAGCATCACGGAGCCCGCGACACCCTCGGCGGCGGGACCGGTGTAGACCGGCAGCTCGTACTCGTGCAGCACGCGGCCGGAGAGGTCGGAGCTGGTCGCGCAGCGATCGGTCTCGTTCGAGTAGGCGAGGAAGTGCTTGAGGGTGGGGACGGTGCGCCAGGTCGCGCCGGGCCCGCGCAGGCCGCGCGAGTAGGCCGTCCCCAGCTCGGCGGTCAGCAGCGGATCCTCCGAGTAGGCCTCCTCGGTGCGGCCCCACAGCGGGTGCCGCAGCAGGTTCACCACGGGCGCCCAGACGGTGAGGGAGACCGACGGGTCGGTCGCGCGCAGCTCGCGGACCTCCTCGGCGACGACGCCCGCCGCCGCAGCCAGCAGCTCCCGGTCCCAGGTCGCGGCGAGGCCGACGGGCTGCGGGAACTGGGTCGCGGCACCGCGCCAGGCGAGCCCGTGCACGCCCTCGGTGCCGGTCACGAAGGGCCCGATGCCGAGGCGCTCCACACCGGCGGAGTACTGGTGGAGCAGGGAGATCCGCTCCGCCGGGGTCATCGCGGCGGCGAGCTCGCGGGCGCGCTCGAGGCGGCGGCCGTCGACTGGGTCGATCTCGCGCGAAGCAGGAGCGGCGGCCGCTGCGGCGCCGCGCCCGGCCGTGCCCGTGGTGCCGCGCGCCAGGGCGCCGTGGGCGGAGCCCGAGGCGGAGCGAGCGGGGGTGGCGGTGCGGCGCGTGCGGGAGCGAGGGGTCATGGCGGAGGATCCTTCGGCAGGTGGGGACGTCCCCGCCACCCTTCCTCGGGCCGCGGGACGACAGACCCCATCGAATCGCTTCGACATCGAGACGTCAAGTCCCTGTCGGGAAGGGCGGGTCGCCGCGTACCATCGGGACGTCGTCGCCGAACGGGCGCGCGGCGCGCGACCAAGGAGCCGAAGCATGGCGATCGACCTCGAGAACCGAAACCTCCAGGGCCTGAACGCCTTCGTGGCCTTCGTGGTGCTGAACCTCCTGTACCTGCTGTGCTGCCTCCCGCTGATCACCGCCGGCGCCGCGACCAGCGCGCTGCTCGAGGTCACCCTGCGCTACGCCGACGAGGAGCGCGGCCACCTCCTGCGGGACTTCCTCCGCGCCCTGGTGCGCGACTTCCCCCGGGCCACGGCGGTCCACCTCGTGCTCGGCCTGCCGCTGCTCGCGCTGCTCTTCATCGCGCGCTTCTGGATCACCCTCGGCGGACCGTTGTCCCTGCTCGGAGCCGTGATCGCGCTGCTCGCGGCGCTCTATCTCGCGGGCGCCTGGATCCAGGCGATGGGCCTCGTGGCCGCCTTCCGGGCGCCGCTGCGGCAGACCCTCCGCAACGCCCTGCTGCTGCCCGGGGCCGAGCCGCTGCGCACCGCGGGGCTCGTGCTGCTGCCCGTCACGCTCGTGGCCCTGGCCCTCGTGGTGCCGGGCGCGGGGTGGGTGGTGGCGACGATCGGGGCGAGCGTCGCGGGCTATCTCGCGGCCCTGATCCTGCGCGGCATCCACCGCCGCCACCCGAGCACCGACTGATCGCCGGCCGCCGCCGCGAGACCTCCCGCGTCGGCGCCCGAGCCGCTGCCCGTGCGCCCCGCCCCGCGGACCGCCGGTCCGCTCATCGCCCCCGAATCGCGTCCGATTCGTTATCGAAGCGCTTCGGAGAAAGTCTTGACGGGGAAGGGGCTCGCACTTAGTGTTCCGAGTTAACAAACCCCCGCGGGAGCGATGACGCCCGCGGCCGACCCACGAGGGAGTGCGGAGTGGACAGCACGAGAGCGCGCTCGCCGCAGAGCGCCCGCAGCGCCAATGGCATCGAGACCGGAGCGCGGCGCTGATGGCGGCGCCCGTCGGCATCGGCACGGTCGCCGCGACCGAGGCCGCCCACGAGGAGTCGCCGCGCGCGAGCCGCCGCGGCCTGCGCGGCCGGAGCGCCGGCACCAAGCCGCTGCCCAGCCACCGTCGGCAGTCGTTCGGCCTGTTCCTGAGCATCCTGCCGCTGCTGGTGCTGGTCTTCCTGTTCAGCTACCTGCCGCTGTACGGCTGGATCTACTCGCTCTTCGACTACCGCCCCGCGCGCGGCCTGGCGGGCAGCGAGTTCGTGGGGCTGCAGTGGTTCGAGATGCTCGTCGGCTCGCCCACCCAGGTGCAGCAGATCGTGCAGGTCATGCTGAACACGCTGGCCATGAGCTTCCTCGGGATCGCCGCCTCGGTGCTGCCGCTGGCCTTCGCCGTGTTCCTCAACGAGATCCGGGCGACCTGGTTCAAGAACCTCGTCCAGACCATCACCACGCTGCCCAACTTCATCTCCTGGGTGCTGGTGTACATGATCGCCTTCTCGATGTTCTCCACCACCGGCATGGTCAACGGCCTGCTCGAGAACATCGGCCTGATCACCGAGCCGATCAAGTTCCTCGACAGCGACGAGCACGTGTGGCTGAAGATGGCCGCCTGGGGCATCTGGAAGACCGTGGGCTGGGGCGCGATCCTCTACCTCGCCGCGATCGCCGGCATCGACCAGTCGCTCTACGAGTCCGCGCGGGTCGACGGCGCAGGCCGCTTCCAGACCATGTGGCACATCACCGTGCCGCAGCTGATGCCCACCTTCTTCGTGCTGCTGATGCTCTCCATCGCGAACATCCTCAACAACGGCATGGAGCAGTACTACGTGTTCCAGAACGCCTTCAACCGCGAACAGATCCAGGTGCTGGACCTGTACGTCTACAACATCGGGATGACGGGCAACAACCTGTCGCTGGCCACCGCGATCGGGATGCTCAAGAGCCTCATCTCCGTCGCCCTGCTGCTGTCCGTCAACGCGCTGTCCAAGCGCGTGCGCGGCACCTCGCTGATCTGAGGGGACCGAGATGACCACCACCGAGCTCACCAGCCCCGGCGCCCCGACCCCGTCCGGCGCGGCCCGCCCTGCGCCCGCCCGTCGGCGCGGATCCCTGGACCGTCACCGCGGCCACCTGCCCTTCACGATCGTGAACTGCGCGGTTTTCGCGCTGCTCGCCTTCGTGTGCGGCTACCCCTTCTACTACCTGATCATCAACTCGGTCAGCGCCAACGACGTCTCCGCCCTCGGCGACATCCGCTTCCTGCCCCAGGGCATGCACCTGGACAACTACCGGCAGGTCTTCCAACTCGACGGCCTCCCGCAGGCGGCGCTTGTCTCCTTCGCCCGTACCGTCATCGGCACCGCCGCGACCGTGCTCGCCTCCGCCTACCTCGGGTTCATGTTCACCCAGCCCCGGCTGTGGAAGCGCGCCTTCTGGTACCGCGCCGTCGTCATCACCATGTACTTCAACGCGGGCCTGATCCCCGTCTTCATCATCATGAAGTCGCTGGGCCTGACCAACAGCTTCTGGGTGTATGTGCTGCCGCTCATCGTGCAGCCCTTCAACATCATCCTGGTGAAGACCTTCGTGGAGTCCATGCCGCAGGAGCTGCAGGAGGCCGCGGAGATGGACGGCGCCGGGATCCTGCAGGTCTTCTTCCGGATCTACCTGCCGAACATGACCCCCATCCTCGCGACCGTCGCGATCTTCTCCGCGGTCACGCAGTGGAACAGCTTCCAGGACACGCTCATCTACATCACGGATCAGAGCCTCTACACCCTGCAGTTCCTGCTCTACATGTACATCAACCAGGCCGACAGCCTGGCGCAGGCCGCGCAGCAGTCCGGGGGCAACCTCTCCGCCATCGCGGGTGCCGCCACGCAGCAGACCGCGACGTCGATCCGCACCACCGTCGCCGTCGTGGTGGTGCTGCCGATCCTCTTCATCTACCCGCTGTTCCAGCGCTACTTCGTCAAGGGCATCATGCTCGGCGCGGTCAAGGGCTGACCTCGCCGGGCGGTGCTCGCCCACCCACCCTGCATGGCCCCCTGAAAGGAAGAACGATGACCAGTTCCCCCACCCTCCGGCGCCGTCCCTCCCGCCGCACCGTTCTCGGCGGCGGGCTCAGCCTCACCCTCGCGGGCCTCGGCCTCGCGGCCTGCTCGAGCGGCGGCGACGCCGTCGTCGCCGAGGGCCCGTTCCCCGAGTCCTGGGACGAGGAGCTCAGCTTCGACGTCTTCGACGGGCTCGCCAACCAGATGGGCAACCAGCCCGGCTGGTTCGGGCACCTCGTCAAGGAGGAGTTCGCACTCACCCTCAACGTCATCGCGCCCAACGTGGCCGGCGGCGGCGACACCCTCTACAACACCCGCGTCGCGGCCGGCGACCTCGGCGACGTCATCGTCACCGACGTGGGCCAGAAGCTCAACGAGCTGATCGACGGCGGGCTCGTCGCCGACCTCACCCCGTACTACGAGAACATGGCCAGCGTCTCCCGCTTCGACGCCGCGGTGCAGAAGGCCAGCGAGGGCACGGACGGGATCTACGCGATCCCCACCCAGGTCTCCTCGATCAAGCCGACCGAGCCCAGTGAGGGCATCGACCCCACCTTCGGGCCGTTCGTGCGCTGGGACCTCTACAAGGAGGTCGGCTACCCCGAGATCGGCACCCTCGAGGACCTGCTGCCGGTGCTCAAGTCCATGCAGGACGCGCTGCCCACCGCGGACAACGGCAAGAAGACCTACGCCCTGTCGCTGTTCGCCGACTGGGACGGCAACTACATGAACAACGCCAAGCAGCCCTGCTGCTACTACGGCTACGACGAGGTGGGCTTCGTGCTCGCCAAGGCCGACGGCACCGATTTCCAGTCGATCCTCGATCCCGACTCGCTGTACGTCCGGGTGCTGAAGTTCTTCTTCGACGCGAACCAGCTGGGGATCATGGACCCCGAGTCCACCACCCAGAACTACGACACCCTGTTCTCGAAGATCCAGGCCGGCCAGGTGCTGTTCTCCTTCTGGCCCTGGCAGGGACAGGCCGCGTACAACACCGAGGACAACATGGCCGCGGGCAAGGGCTTCATGATCGCCCCCCTCGCGGACCAGAAGATCTTCTCCTACGGCGCCTCCGTCTACGGCGCCAAGCAGGTGTTCGCCGTGGGCGCCGACGCCGAGGACCCGCAGCGTGCCGCCGCCTTCATCGACTGGCTGTACTCGCCCGCCGGCGTGTACGCCAACTCGAGCCAGACCATGGGTGCGGCGGGTCCGCAGGGCCTCACCTGGGAGCTCAACGCCGACGGCAAGCCCGAGCTGACCGACTTCGGCCGGCAGGCGCTGCTGGGTGCCGGCGCGGAGGTCCCCGCGGAGTGGGGCGGCGGCGACTACATCGACGGCTCCTCCTGGCTGAACGTCACCACCGTGCTGGGCAACGACATCGACCCCGACACCGGTGCTCCCTACAACTACAAGATGTGGGAGACCTACCAGGAGTCCGTCTCCAACCCGCTGGTCGAGGACTGGTCCGGGCACATGGGCGGCTTCGCCACCACCATGGAGTACCTCACCGCGAACGACATGGTCGCGGTCGGCACCGGCGCGAGCTACGTCGCGCCCGAGGACTCCTCCGAGGTGGAGACCATCCGCAACCAGGTCAAGGCCGTGATCGTTGAGAACTCCTGGAAGATGGCGTTCGCGAGCGACCAGGCCGAGTTCGACTCGCTCCTGGAGACCATGCGCTCGACCGCCGAGGGCCTCGGCTACCAGACCGTGCTCGACGTGGACATGGCCAACGCCGAGGCGCAGGCCACCCTGCGCGACGAGGTCGCCGCCCAGTTCGGCTGATCCTCCGGCCGACGGTCCGACGGTCCGGCCGCCAGGCCGACGTCACCCCGCCACCCGCGTCCTCCTCAGAGGGCGCGGGTGGTGGCGCGTGCGGTGAAGCTCGGGCTGAGCAGGCGCGAGTGCGGGGCGACCTCGGAGGCGCCGAGCAGCTCGAGCACCATGGTCACCGCGGTGCGGCCGATCGCCGGGATCGGGAGGTCCACCGAGGACATCTCCGCCGGTCCCGACTGCGCCACGTCCCGCGGGGCGATCGCCACGAGCTGCAGGTCCTCCGGGACGGAGACCTGCTGCGCGGCGAGCGCGCGGGCCAGGGGCGGCAGAGCCCGCTCGTGATGCACGATCAGGCCGTCGGCGGGGATGCTGCCGTCGGCCGCGACTGACCCGCCGCGCCCGGCGAGGTGCGCCCGGACGGCCGCCTCGACCTCCTCCGGATCATGGCCGGTCTCGATGAGCAGCGGTTCGAGGCCGAGCTCGCGGCAGCCCATCTCGTAGCCGAGCCGCGCACGCCGCGCATAGGTGGGCACGGGGCCGTCGGGCCGCAGCGGCGGCACCATGAGCGCGACCCGCCGTGCGCCGCGCCGCGCGAGCTCCCGCACCGCGAGCATCGTGCCGGAGAGGAAGTCGAAGTCCACGCACGCGAGGCCCCCGGAGTCCTGCGGGTAGCCGATCAGCACCACGGGCCGCGGCAGGCGCGCGAGTGCGGGCAGGCGCGGATCCTCCTCCACGAGGTCCATGGCGATCAGCGCATCGACCTTGCCCTCCTCGACGACCTTCATCGTGCGCGCGTGATCTTCCGCCGCGACCAGCAGGATGTCGTGGTCGTGGGCGTGCGCCGCCTCGAGGATCGAGCCGACGAACTCCATGATCACGTGGTCGTCGACCCGCTCGTGCCGCGGCACCGCGATCCCGATCAGGGACGTGCGCTGCGTCGCGAGCGCCCGGGCCGCCGCCGCCGGGTGGTAGTCGAGGCGGTCGATCGCGGACTGGATCCGGGTGCGGGTCGCCTCGGAGATGGGGCGCTTGCCGCTGAGCGCGTAGCTGACGGTGCTCAGCGAGACGCCCGCCTCCCGGGCGATGTCGGTCATCGTGGCCATGGGACTAGTGTGCTCCGGCCAGCGCCCGCAGCTCGTCCTCGCCCAGCTCGACCGCCGTGCCGTCGGCCGGAAGATCGACCACGACCTGCGCCGCGCCGAGCCGGACCGTGCGCTCCCCGGCCGCGCCGGGACCGAGCGCCGCGAGGCGGACCGACGTCGGCCGCCCCTCCTCCCACGCGAGATCCACGACCACCCCGGGCCGGGCGCGCAGACCCCGCACCGAGCCGGTGGCGAGCAGCGGCGCGAGCGCCGGCAGCAGCTCGATCTCCCCGCGGTGGGACTGCACGAGGCACTCCGCGACCGCGGCGACGATCCCGAAGTTCGCATCCATCTGGAACGGCGGGTGCGCGGAGAACAGGTTCGGATAGAGGCCGCTGCGCTCGCCGTCCTCGGTGCGGGCGTCCCGCAGGAACAGCTCGAGCAGGTCCTGGACCTTCTCGGGGCGGTGCAGCCGCGCCCACAGCGCCGTCTTCCAGGCGAGCGACCAGCCGGTCGCCTCGTCGCCGCGCGCCTCGAGGGAGGCGATCGCGGCCGCCTCGATCTCCTCGGTGAGCCGCTCGGTGCCGGGGAAGACGGTCGCGAGGTGGGAGACGTGACGGTGGGCCGGCTCGGCCTCGTCCAGCTCGTCGTGCCACTCGAGGAGGCGCCCGTCGGCACCCACCCGCGAACCCTGCACGCGGGGCAGCGCCGCCCGCGCCCGCTCGAGCAGCGGATCCTCCGCGGCGCCGGTCAGCTCCGCCGCCTCGAGCAGCGCCGAGAGCACGCCGCGCACGAGCCAGCGGTCCATGCCGGAGCCCTCGGTGAGCGCGAGGACCTGGCCGTCCGTGGTGCGCCAGCGGTTCTCGGGCGAGGTGGAGGGGAAGGTGACCAGGTGCTCGCCCGCCTGGTCCTCGCGCAGCAGGTCGAGGGCGAAGGCCGCGGTCTCCCGCAGGGCGGGCAAGCGGCGGGCGGCGCGGGCGACGGGCTCCTCGCCGGTGAAGCGGGAGAGGTCCTCGAGCTGCAGCTCGAGCCACAGCCCGCCCATCGGCCAGATCGCCCACGACGCGTCGCCGTCGACGGGGTCGGTGTAGCCCCACGCGTCGGAGTTGTGGTGCAGCACCCAGCCGTCTGAGTCGTAGAGCCGCCGCGCCGTCTCCCGCCCGGTCTCCCGCAGCAGGTCGACCCACGCCTCGAGCGCCGCCGTCGCGTCCGGGACGTGCGCGGTCGCCGCGGGCCAGTGGTTCATCTCCACGTTGATGTTGGTCGTGAAGTTCGAGGACCAGGGCGGTCGCGGCAGGTCGTTCCACAGGCCCTGCAGGTTCGCGGGCGGCAGCCCGGGCCGGGACGATGCGGCGAGCAGGTAGCGGCCGTAGGCGAGGACGTCCGCGAGCAGGGCCGCCTGCCCGGTCCGCGGCAGGTCGATCGCCATGTCCGCGGTGCCGGGCAGGGGAGCTCCGGCGTGACGGGCGAGCAGTTCCGCCTCGCCGCGCGCGAGGGCCGACTCGGCCTGCTCCGTCGCCTCGGCGAGGATCTCGGCGGCCGGGCGATCGGGGCGCTGACCGAGGCCCGTCCAGCTCGTGACGACGGCGGCGACGAGCAGGGCGCGCTCGGTGCCGTCCGCGCCGGTCTCGTGCCGCCAGCGCACGACGACGGCGACCCGCGAGGCCTCGTCGTCCCAGCGCACGGGCGGCTTCCCGGGGGCGTGGCCGGGCGGGGAGTCCGACGGGACGCGCAGGAGCAGATCCAGCCCGTCGGGCCGCTCGGCGTGATGCTCCTCCACCTGCGGGGTCTCGACCACGATGCGCAGGGCCGCGTCCGCGGCGAGCGGCACGGCGTGGACGAGCACCTCGTCGGCCGCGGAGACGACCGAGACATGCTCGCCGGCGGGCGTGCGCACCCGGTGCAGCGCGGCGGCGAGGTCCAGCTCGCGCGGCCCCGCCTGCGCGCCCGGCACCTCGACGACCAGGTCGCCGACGGGCTGGAACGCCTGGCTCCAGCTCGCGCCGAGCGCCCCGAGCGCCCGCTCGGCCTCCTTCTCGCGGCCCGCGCGGAACAGGGTCAGGGCCTCGCTGCGGGCGGCCTGGGCGGTCTGCGCGTCCGTGCGATGCGGGACGTCGACTCCCGGCATGCCCGACCACAGGGTCGACTCGTTCAGCCCGAAGCGGGCGCGGGCCGGATCACCCCAGGCCATGGCGCCGAGGCGACCGTTGCCGAGCGGCAGGGCGTCGAGCCAGTCGGCGGCAGGGGTCTCGCGGGCAAGGACGGTCATCATCGGGTCCTCTCGATCCAGGTGACGGGGTGGTCGAACACGGGCTGCAGGGCGGCACGGGCCGCGCCGTGGAGGGCCGGGTCCGCGAGATGGTCGGAGCGCTCGATCGCGAGCGGCCCCGCCTCGGCGGCGAGGGCGTGGCGCTCGACGGTCTCGCGCACGATCGGGGTGATCTCCTCCGCGATCGGCGCGAGATAGCCCGAGAGCACCACGGTGGACAGGTCCAGCACGTTCAGGGCGTTGGCGATCGCGAGGCCGAGGGAGCGGCCGATCACGCCGATCACCTCGGCGCGGCTCGAGCTGCGGGCGAGCTCCTCGACGAGGTCCTCGAGGCGGACGTCCTCGCTCAGCCCCGCCTGCCGCGCGAGCGAGAGGTAGGAGATGTAGGCCTCGAGGCAACCGCGGCGGCCGCAGCGGCACTCGAGCCCGTCGGGCACGACGACCGTGTGCCCGAACTCGCCGGCCCAGCCGTGGACGCCCTCGAGCACGCTCCCCTCGAGCACCACCGCGCCGCCCACGCCGGTCGAGCCGCGCACGTAGAGGAAGGACTCGCCGGGGCGGCGGTCGATCTCGGTGAGGACCGAGAGGCGGTTGTCGTTCTGGGCGCCGACGGGCCAGTCCGCGGGCGCGAGCAGCTCGTGCAGGCGGGCGCCGACGGGGACGTCCGCCCAGTCCAGGCCCGGGGCGGAGAGGATCCGCCCGTCGTCCGGCGCGATCCGGCCGGGCACCGCGGCGACGACGCCGACGACGGGCAGCTCCGGCACCTCCGCGCGCACCTCGCGGACCAGTCGGGCGGCGAGGGCGAGGGTGTCCTCGGCGGTGCCGTCGGCGATGCGGCGGTAGACGGTGCGGCGGGCCAGCTCCTCGCCGGTGAGGTCGATCCCGAGGCAGGAGAGGTGATCGGCGGCGATCTCGAGGCCGATCGCGAGCAGGGTCCCGGCGGCGGGGCGCAGCGGCACCATCGGCCGGCCCGCGCCCGCGGAGACGGGGGCTCCCTCCTCGACGAGTCCCGCGCCGACCAGCTCCTCGACGAGCTTGGAGACGGTGGGCTTGGTCAGGCGGGTGAGGGCGGCGAGGCCCGCGCGCGAGGTGGGGGAGGGGGCGGACTGCAGGGCGCCGAGCACGGCCGAGAGGTTGTGCTCGCGCAGATGGGCGGACTGCATGGGCGCCTTCCTCTCGTCGGCGACGGTGCCGGGTGGGCCGGACGGCGGATCCGACCGATCTCCCGCTTGTGCGGATCAGCTTCCCATGAGTAGATTAGTTACGGAAACTTACTAAGGGAAGGCGTTCTCGCGACGACATCCCTGCCACCCGCCGACGCCGCCGTCGGCCATCCTTCAGGAGCTGCCATGACCGCCCCCGTGCCCACCCGCGACGACAAGTTCTCCTTCGGTCTGTGGACCACCGGCTGGGAGGCCCGCGACCAGTTCGGGCTCGCCACCCGCCCGCCGCTCGAGCTGTCCGCCCACATCCGCAAGCTCGCCGAGCTCGGCGCCTGGGGCTTCACCTTCCACGACAACGACGTGATCCCCTTCGACGCCACCCCCGAGGAGCGCCAGCGGATCATCGACCAGCTCAAGGCCGTCACCGACGAGACCGGCCTGGTCATCGAGATGGTCACCACCGACACCTTCGCCCACCCCGTCTTCAAGGACGGCGCCTTCACCTCGAACGACCGCTCTGTGCGCCGCTTCGGCCTGCGCAAGGTGCTCGCCAACGTGGACCTCGCCGCCGAGCTCGGCGCCACCACCTTCGTCATGTGGGGCGGCCGCGAGGGCTCCGAGTACGACGGCTCCAAGGACCTCCATGCCGCGCTCGAGCGCTACCGCGAGGGCCTCGACACCGTCGCCGGCTACATCAAGGACAAGGGCTACGACCTGCGGATCGGCCTCGAGCCCAAGCCCAACGAGCCCCGCGGCAACATCTTCCTGCCCACCGTCGGTCACGCCCTGGCCTTCATCGAGCAGCTCGAGCACGGCGACATCGTCGGCATCAACCCCGAGACCGGCCACGAGCAGATGGCGACCCTGAACTACACCCACGGCCTCGCCCAGGCGCTGTGGAGCGACAAGCTGTTCCACATCGACCTCAACGGCCAGCACGGCCCGATGTACGACCAGGACCTCGTGTTCGGCCACGGCGACTTGATCAGTGCGTTCTTCACCGTTGACCTGCTCGAGAACGGCTTCCCGTCGAAGCCCGGCGCTTACGAGGGCGCCCGCCACTTCGACTTCAAGCCCTCCCGCACCGAGCACGAGCAGGGTCAGTACGACTCCGCGGCCGCGAACATGGAGATGTACCTGATGCTCAAGGAGCGCGCGGTCGCGTTCCGCCAGGACTCCGAGGTGCAGGAGGCGCTCGCGTACTCCGGCATCGACGAGCTCGCCCAGCCCACCCTCGCCGAGGGCGAGACCCTCGCCGACCTGCTCGCGGACCGCTCCACCTTCGAGGAGTTCGACGCGGACAAGGCCGGGGAGCGCAACTACGGCTTCGTGCGCCTGCAGCAGCTGGCCATGCAGCACCTGCTGGGCTTCCGCGCCTGAGGTCCGGGGCGGGTCGCCCGTCCCGGACCGGGGCGGGCGGTCCCGGGTCTGGCTGCGGCCGGCCCGTCGCCCGCCCCACCCGGGGTGGGCGGGTCGCCCGCCCCATCTCGGTCACGGCACGGATCGTCCCGTCGGCCGCTGTCCACCAACGGGCTCTCAGCGGCACGTGGCCTGTTATATGCAGGTCTCGTGCCGCTGACGTCCCTTTCGTGGACAGCACCCCGTGCACCATCCGCCACTCCACCCCCGCCTTCCGAAACTCCCGCCCCCCGAAAACCCCGCCCCCCGAAAGGACCCACGATGGCTCCGCTCGTCCTCGGCATCGACTCCTCCACCCAGTCCACCAAGGCGCTGCTCGTCGACGCCGAGACCGGCCGGGTCCTCGAGGAGCGTCGCGCTTCCCACCCCGATGGCACCGAGGTCGACCCTCGCTCCTGGCTCGCCGCGGTCGACGAGGCGGCAGGCCCCCTGCTCGAGCGGGCCGAGGCCGTGGCCGTCGGCGGCCAGCAGCACGGCATGGTGCTGCTCGACGACGCCGGTGAGGTGGTGCGCGACGCGCTGCTGTGGAACGACACCCGCTCCGCCGGCGCCGCGACCGCGCTGATCGAAGAGATGGGCGGGGCGGAGGCGAGCGTCGAGGAGATCGGCAGCCTGATGGTCGCCTCCTTCACCGCGAGCAAGCTGCGCTGGGTCCGCGACGCGGAGCCCGAGAACGCCGCCCGTGCCGCGTCCGTGATGCTCCCGCACGACTACGTCTCCCTCCACCTCGCCGAGGCCAGCACGGAGCCCTTCACCGACCGCGGCGACGCCTCCGGCACCGGCTACTACTCCACCCGCGAGGAGGCGTGGGCGCCGGCGCTCGCCGAGGCGGCGCTGGGTCGGGCGGTCGAGCTGCCGCGCCTCCCGTCGGTCCCGCAGGAGATCATGGCGCGCACCGCGGGCGGCGCCGCGATCGCGGCCGGCACCGGCGACAACATGGGCGCTGCGCTGGGCCTCTCCCTCGGCCCCGGCGACGTGTCCGTGTCGATCGGCACCTCCGGGGTGTGCGCGATGGTCAGCGACACGCGACCCGGCGACGCGAGCGGCACCGTGACCGGCTTCGCCGACGCGACCGGCCGCTTCCTGCCGATGACCACCACGATCAACGCCTCCCGCATCCTCGAGGCCGGCCGCGCCCTGCTCGGCGTGAGCCACGAGGAGCTGTCGGAGCTCGCCCTCGCCTCGGTGCCCGGTGCGCACGGCGTGACTCTGCTGCCCTATTTCGACGGGGAGCGCACCCCCAACCGGCCGGGCGCCCGCGCGACCCTCACCGGCATGAGCACCTCCACCACCCGCGAGGACATGGCCCGCGCCTATGTCGAGGGTCTGCTCTGCTCGCTCGCCGACGGCATCGCCGCCCTCGAGGAGCGCACCGGCACCGCCCCGCAGCGCATCACCCTGATCGGCGGCGGCGCCCGGTCGCGCGCCGTGCAGGAGCTGGCGCCCGCGGTCTTCGGCCGCGAGGTCACCATCGCGCCCGACGGGGAGTACGTCGCGCTCGGCGCCGCCCGCCAGGCCGCCTGGGTGCTCGCCGGGACCGACGAGCCGCCGGTCTGGGAGATCAGCGGCTCGCGGACGGTTTCGGCCGGCGCGACGCCCGAGGTGCTCGAGGCCTACCGTGCGCTGAAGGACCGCACGGCGGAGTGGTGACCGCGGCACGGGGGCCGACCCGTCACACCCGCGCGAGGATCGCCTCCGCGAAGACCTCGACGACATCGGGCACGAGGTGCAGGTTGTACGTCGGCTCGAAGAGCTCCGCCTCGAGCAGCACCAGGCCGTGCTCGGCGGAGTCGACGACGTCGATCCGGCCGTAGAGCGGCGTGCCGATCCCGGTCACCTCGGCGACCGCCGCGAGCACCTGCTCGGCGAACGCCGCGTCTGCCGCGCTCACCCCCACGACCTGCGGATCCTCCTGGTACACGCCGCCGCGCAGTCCTCCGCCGCGGGCGAGCAGGGCGCCCTTGGCGACCGCGTGGGTGAGGCGGCCGTCGATCGTGTACAGCGCCTTCTCCCGCCCGGCGGAGAGCTCGGGGATCTCGGGCTGCAGCATCACCGTGCCGCCGCCGTCGAGGATCCGTCGGCCGAGCTCGATCGCCCCGGCGTCGTCGTGGGCGAACAGCCCGGTGTCCTGGGAGCCGGCGCCGACGGCGGGCTTGACGACCACGTGCGCCCCGTCGGCGTGCTCCGCGAGCGCCGCGCGCAGTGACGCCTCGTCCGTGTGCCAGGTGGTCGGCACGACCGCCACCCCGGCGGCCTCGAGCTCCTGCAGATACCGCTTGTCCATGTTCCAGCGCACCAGTTCGGGCTCGTTGAGGATCCGGGTCCGGGCGCCAGTGCGGAAGAGCCAGGCCGCGAACTCGTCCGCGTGCAGGACGTAGTCCCAGGGGCTGCGGATCACCGCGAGATCGAAGGCGGTCCAGTCCGCCGACTCGTCCCGCCAGGCCACCGATTCGGCTTCGACGCCTCGCGCGCGCAGGGCGGCGACCAGCGGCGCGCAGTCGCGGTCCGGATCTGCCGCGGTGAAGAACTCGGGGTGCGTGGTGACGATGGCGATGCGAGGCATGGGCGCGACCCTAATCGGGCGACACGCACCTCCGTCCACGGGTCTCGCCCGCACGTCGGCCCCCTCCGCCGTCGGTCCGCCGGCCCGCCCGCCCGGAAGGCACCCCCGCCACCTCGACTCCCTCACTCGACTGCATGTCCATGCGTCAGGATCGTGACGACCTCCCGATCAGCATGTCCGACAAACAGACTTCATCGCTCTGACCTGCGGTTCGTAACCTCTCGGTGACCTTCCAGCTGGCCATCAGAGAATCCGCGTGCGAGAATCTATGCGGCCCTGCAGGAGTTGACGGTGAGCAGGCCAGGCCCTCCCGCCCCTGCGGGTCCGCCCCCGCGGATCCCTCTCGAGACGCGCCTGCCCGCGCTGCTCCCGTCCCCGAGGGCTGCGCCGGTCGATGCATCACCGCGAGGCCCTGCCCGCGACGGACCGGTGGACCGAGGAGGCCCTCGACGGCCCGTACGCGACGGAAGGAAATGCTGTGCCGCCCACACCCCCGGGGGAGATCTCCCAGCTCGGGATCATCGGAGTCGTCCTCCTGCTGATCCTCTTCTACGGCGGCACGATGTGGATGTCCATCGCCATCTCCCGCCGCTCCGAGAACGCCGACGACTACATGACCGCCGGCAACCGGATCGGCTTCGGCGTCTCCGCCGCGTCGATGACCGCCACCTGGATCTGGGCGTCCTCGATGTACGCCTCGGTCACCGCGGGCTACACCTACGGCGTCTCCGGCCCGATCCACTACGGCTTGTGGGGCGCGCTGATGATCCTGTTCATCTATCCCTTCGGGAAGCGGATCCGGAAGGTCGCCCCCAAGGCTCACACCCTCGCCGAGGTCATGTACGCCCGGCACGGCCGCTCTTCGCAGCTCATGCTCGCCGGCTCCAACGTGCTCGGCTCCGTCATCTCGCTGACCTCGAACTTCATCGCCGGCGGCGCCCTGATCGCGATGCTCTCCCCGCTCAGCTTCGGGCAAGGCATCGTGATCATCGCGGGCGGCGTGCTGCTGTACACCCTGTGGTCGGGCTTCCGCGCCTCCGTGCTCACCGACTTCGCGCAGGTCATGGCGATGCTCGGCGCCGCGGTCGTGATCATCCCGGCCGTCTTCTTCGTGGTCGGCGGGCCGCAGATCTTCGCCGAAGGTGTCGCGGCCGGGAACGTCACCCCGCAGCAGGAGAGCTTCTTCTCCTCCGACGCCTTCATGAACCAGGGCGCCCCGTACATCGCCGCGGTGCTCGCCTACGCGATCGGCAACCAGACCATCGCCCAGCGCCTCTTCGCGGTGCGCGAGGACCTCATCAAGCCCACCTTCATCACCGCGACCATCGGCTACGGCGCGACGGTGATCGGCATCGGCATGCTCGGTGTGATGGCCCTCTACCTGGGCATCCAGCCGACGGACGGCGACGTCAACAACCTCATGCCGCAGATGATCGGCACCTACCTGCCGGTGGGCCTGGTCGCCCTCGCGTTCATCATGATCATCGGCTCGCTGTCCTCGACCGCGGACTCCGACCTCGCCGCCCTCAGCTCGATCGTGATGACCGACATCTACGGCCAGTCCGTCGGCCGGAAGAAGGCGAACCCGCGCACGATGCTGCTGATCGGCCGCCTCACGATGGTGGTCGCGACCGCGGCCGCCCTCTACTTCGCGACCGCGCGCTTCAACATCCTGGACCTGCTGGTGTTCGTCGGCGCCCTGTGGGGCTGCCTGGTGTTCCCGGTCATCGCCTCCTTCTACTGGACGAAGATCACCAACGCGGCGTTCACCGTGTCCGTCGTCGCGGCGCTCGCCGTGTTCCTGCCGGTCCGCTTCCAGTGGATCCCGCTCGAGGGGGCGTGGGCGCTCGCGGTCGAGCTCCTCGCGATCCTCGGCGTGGGCGTGGTCCTCGCGATCATGGCCTTCGGCTTCTTCGGGCTGCGCGCCGCGATCGTGATCGGCGTGCTCGCGACCCTGGTGACGTTGCCGTTCGGCCTGGACTTCCTGCGCGACTACGAGACGCTCTCCGGCTCGCTCGTCGCGTACTCGGTCTCGTTCCTGGTGTGCACGCTGATGAGCGTCCGCTCCGGCAAGGACTTCGACTTCGCGGTGATCCAGAAGGTCACGGGCGACTTCGACGACGAGACCCCCAGCTCGGAGGCCGACGGGGCCGACGGCCGCGGCGCCGCCTCCGGTGCGACGGCCGACGGGGACCGCGACCTCGACGCCGACCCCGTCGGCGGCCGCTGACCACCCCGGCCGCCCCACCCCGATCGACCAGTCCCCGGCGGACCGCCCGGCCCGCCCCGACCCCAGGAGAGACCATGACCGTCCTGCTGACCGCCTACGTCCTCATGTGGCCCGTGCTCGTGCTCGGCGTCCTCATCGCGATCGCCCGCGGCTTCGCGAAGGATGCCGCCGAGGCGCGCCGGGAGGGCCGCCCGATCATCTGACCGGCACCCATGCCGGAGGGCCCGCCACCCCGAGCTGGAGTGGTGGGCCCTCCGTCGTGCTGTCGGCGGCCGCCGGGTCAGTTCCCGACGCCGCTGATGCGGTAGGCGTCCTTGAGGATCCGCAGCGAGGCCATCGCCTCCGCAGGCCCGATCCAGAACGGCGCGGGGTCGTCGAGCGAGGCGTAGAAGTCGCGGATCAGCTCTTCATGCGACACGCCCCAGTAGGAGCGGCCGCCCGCAGTCGCGACGCGCTCCGAGAAGCTGTCCACGCGGCCGTCCTTCCAGTGGACGGTCAGCCCGCCGCCGGTCCCCGAGCGCACCTCGGCGTAGGCGAGATCGGTCTCGACCTCGAGCTCGACGGGCCGGGCGATCGGCGCGGTGAGCGTCGCGTAGAAGCTCGTGGTCACGCCGTCGGCGTGGTGCAGCAGCAGCTCCGCGGTGTCCTCGACCTCCGTGATCCCCGCGAACTTGCGCTGCGAGACCAGGCCGTCGGTGCGCTCGACCGGCCCGAGCAGCCACTGCACGAGGTCGAGGGTGTGGATCGCCTGGTTGATCAGCAGCCCGCCGCCCGCGTTCTGCCAGCGGCCGCGCCATGGCTTCGCCGCGTAGTACTCGGGGGTGCGGGTCCACACCACGGAGGCGTAGGCGCCGCGGACCGCGCCCAGCTCGCCGGAGGTCAGCAGGCGGTGCAGCTCCTGGCTCGCCCGGTTGTAGCGGTTCTGGAAGCAGATGCCGATCTTCGGCACGCCGGTGCCCCCGTCGGCCCGTGGGGCGGGAACCCGGGAGGCCTCGCCGAGTGCCGCGACCAGCCGCTCGCCCTCGGCGAGCGTGTGCGCGAGGGGCTTCTCCTGGAGCACGTGCACGCCCCGCTCGAGCGCCGCGAGGGACGGGCCGACGTGCTGATCGTGCGGCGTGGTCACGTGGATCGCGTCCGGGCCCAGGGCGTCGATCAGCTCCTCGACGGTCGCGAAGGCGGGCACCCCCGTCTCAGCGGTGGCGCGCTCACGGGCGGCGGGGTCGAGATCCGCGATGCCGACGAGCTCCAGCCCCTCAACCGCCTCGATCGCTCCGACGTGCACCACGGAGACGTCGCCGTATCCGACCAGGCCGATCCGTCGCTGCGCCATGGGCTGTGCCTCCTCGCCGCTCCACTGCGGCTCCTCCGGGGAATGAGATCCGACCCATTCTGGTCGATCCGGCGGCGGACCTGCACGGGTTGCCGCGGGATGCCCGGCCGACGGGGCGGGCACGGTGCAGGGGCCGACTGGCGCGCCCTGCCGGATCAGGGCACGATCCACCCGGCGGCGCGGAACAGCTCGTACCACTCGGCGCGGGTCAGCGGCACCTCGGAGCCGGCCGCGGAGTCGGCGACCCGCTGCGGGGTGGTGGTGCCGAGGACGACCTGCATCTGCGCCGGATGCCGGGTGATCCACGCGGTCGCGATGCCCTCCGGGGTCACGTCGTACTTCGCGGCGAGGCGGTCGATGACGGCGTTGAGCTCCGCGTGCTCGGGGTGCCCGAGGAACACGCCGTCGAAGAAACCCGCCTGGAAGGGCGACCAGGCCTGCACGGTGATGTCGTGCAGACGGCAGTAGTCGAGGATCCCGCCGCCGTCGCGGACGATCGCCTGGTCGGTGCCCTGCATGTTCGCGGCGACGCCCTGCGCGATGAACGTCGAGTGAGTGATCGACAGCTGCAGCTGGTTGGCGACGATCGGCTGGTCGACGTGCTTGCGCAGCAGGTCGATCTGGCGCGGGGTGTGGTTGGAGACGCCGAAGTGGCGGACCTTGCCGCTCGAGTGCAGGTGATCGAAGGCGCGGGCCACCTCCTCCGGCTCGACGAGGGCGTCGGGGCGGTGGAGCAGCAGGATGTCGATGCGGTCGGTGCGCAGCGCCGCGAGGGACCCCTCGACGGACTCCACGAGATGCTCGTAGCTGTAGTCGAAGTACGGGCCGTCGGTGACGATCCCGGCCTTGGTCTGGATCGTCATCTGGTCCCGCTCGGACGGGGTGAGCGCGAGCGCCTCCGCGAAGCGCTCCTCGCAGCGGTGCTTCTGCCCGCCGTAGATGTCGGCGTGGTCGAGGAAGTCGATGCCGGCGTCGCGGGCCGTGCGCACCAGGGTGCGGATCTCGTCGTCGGACTTCTCGGCGATGCGCATCAGGCCGAGCACGACGTTCGGCGCGCTGATGTCGGTGTGGGGCAGGGTGAAGTGCTTCATGGGGATCCTCGGATCGCGGAAGAGAGCCGGACGGCCGGGCTCCGCGGCGGAGCCGGCCCGGTCGCGCCCGTTGGGCGTCGATGCCGGGGACGAGCCTATGCCCGCCGTGGCCCGCGTCACCAGCGCGCTCCATCCTTCGGTTGATCCGACCCCCTGTGCGCGTTCCTAGGGTCGAGGACATGATGCGACTGCTGAACACCGCCCTCGTCCACCTCGTCCTCGGGCTCGCCTCGGGCCTCTTCTACCGCGAATACACCAAGGCGACCGACTCCCTCGGCGTCGACACCCAGATCTCCACCCTCCACACCCACCTGCTGGTCCTGGGCATGATCGTGTTCCTGGTGGTGCTCGCCCTCGACGCGCTGCTGTCGCTCAGCGGCCGCCGCTCCTTCTCCGTCTTCTTCTGGACCTACAACGTCGGCCTGCTGCTGACCGTCGCGATGCAGGCCGTGCGCGGCATTCTCACCCTCGACGGCCAGGACCCCGCGACCACCAGCGCGGCGATCCCCGGCATCGCGGGTCTCGGGCACATGATCCTCACCGTCGGCCTCGTGGCGCTGTTCGTCGCCCTCCGTGCTGGGGTTCGGGAGCACCTGGCCGCCCGCGGCGGTGCCGTGACGGCCACCGCGCCCGCCCCCGCCGCCGTCGACCCCTCCGGCCCCGCCCCCGTCGGCCGCTGATCGGGCGGGGGCCCCGCGCCCCGCGCGGACCTCGCCGCAACACCCCGCGCGGACCCCGCCGCAGCGCCCCGCGCCCCGCAGCCGGGACGGTAGGCTCCCTAGCACGGGCGCCTGCCGCCCGGCTGCTCGCGGTTCCCGCCGCTGACCAGCACCGTGCCAGGACTTCGACAACGACGACGGAGGACCCATGACCGAGAACCAGACCACCGCGCCCGACCGCAACCTCGCCCTCGAGCTGGTGCGCGTCACTGAGGCCGCCGCCATCGCCGGGGCGCGCTGGGTGGGCGCCGGGGACAAGAACCGGGCCGACGGCGCGGCCGTCGACGCCATGCGCTCCTTCATGGACACCGTGCGGATGGACGGCACCGTCGTGATCGGCGAGGGGGAGAAGGACGAGGCGCCGATGCTGTTCAACGGCGAGCGGGTCGGCGACGGCAGCGGACCGACCGTCGACGTCGCCGTCGACCCGATCGACGGCACGCGCCTGACCGCGCTGGGCTACAACAACGCGCTCGCCGTCTTCGCCGTCGCCGAGCAGGGGAGCATGTACGACCCGTCGGCCGTGTTCTACATGGAGAAGATGGTCGTGGGCCCGGAGGCCGCGGAGTTCGTGGACCTCCGCCTGCCGGTCAGGCAGAACGTCGCGCTGGTCGCGAAGGCGCTCGGCAAGCCCGTCAGCCAGGTGACCGTGTGCGTCCTCGAGCGGCCCCGCCACGAGGCGCTCGTGCGGGAGATCCGGGAGGCCGGGGCGCGCGTCAAGTTCATCATGGACGGCGACGTGGCCGGAGCGATCGCCGCCGCCCGCGGCGCGGGCGTGGACATGCTGCTGGGCACCGGCGGCACCCCCGAGGGGATCATCGCCGCCTGCGCCGTGAAGGCCACCGGCGGTATGATCCAGGGTCGCCTCGCCCCGACCGACGACGACGAGCGGCAGCGCGCGATCGACGCCGGCCACGACCTCGATCGCGTCCTGACCACGGATGATCTCGTCACCTCCGACAACTGCTACTTCGCGGCGACCGGCATCACCGACGGCGACCTGCTCCAGGGCGTCCGCTACCGGGCCGACCGCATCGTCACCGAGTCGATCGTGATGCGCTCCACCTCGGGGACGGTCCGCATCGTCCGCGCCGAGCACCGCGCCGAGAAGTGGGCCCGCTGGCTGAACGGCTGAGGCGGGACCGAGGGCACCCCGTCGGGCGGGTCCGCCCGCGGCGCGCCGACGGGGAAAACGGCGGCACCTGGCGTCACGATGACGAGAAGCGGCATAGCCTGGGCCCATGGCGTCTCCCGCTCCCGTGCTCCGTGTCGCTGTCGACCTGATCATCCTGACCCTCCGAGCCGGCCGTCTCAGCGTGCTGCTGATCCAGCGCGAGGACGAGCCGCACCGCGGCGCCTGGGCCCTGCCCGGCGGGTTCGTGCACCTCGAGGAGGACCTCGAGGAGGCCGCCTACCGGGTCCTCGCCGACGAGGCCTCGCTGGGCAGCAGCGCCGTGCACCTCGAGCAGGTCCGCACCTTCGGCGCCCCCGGCCGCGACCCCCGCGGCCGCGTCGTCTCGATCGCCTTCATGGCCCTCGGCGCCGACCTGCCCGATCCGCGCCGCGGCGAGGACGTCGCCGACGCCCGCTGGTGGGCTGTCGACGAGCTCGCCGACATCGCCCTCGCCTTCGACCACGCCGAGGTGCTCGCCAGCGCCGTCGAGCGCGCCCGCTCCAAGCTCGAGTACACGACCCTCGCCGTCACCTTCCTGCCCGAGGAGTTCACGATCACCCAGCTGCGCGGGGTGTACGAGAGCGTCTGGGGGACCACCCTCGACGCCGGCAACTTCCACCGCAAGGCCACCCGCACCGACGGCTTCCTCGTCGAGCTCGACCGGCACGCGGCGCCGACCGGCGGCCGCCCCGCCCGGCTCTACCGCGCGGGCACCGGCGCCTCGCTCAACCCGCCGCTGCTCCGCTCCGGGAACTGAGGCCGACGGGGTCGCGGGGCGTGGCACGATCGGGGACATGACCGACCCTGCCTCCGCCCCGTCCGCGGACCCCGCCGGCGCCGCCGCCCGCACCGCGATCGCCGCCGCCTACGCCGCCGCCCGCGACGAGGTCCACGCCCTCTCCCGCGCGATCCACGCCGACCCCGAGCTGGCCTTCGCCGAGCACCGCGCCCACGACCGCTGCGCCGACCTGCTCGAGACCCACGGCTTCACCCTCGAGCGCGGCGTCGCCGAGCTGCCGACCGCCTTCCGGGCGACGCGCGGGACCGGCTCCCTCGTGGCCTCCCTGTGCGTCGAGTACGACGCCCTCCCGGAGATCGGCCACGGCTGCGGGCACAACATCATCGCCGGCTCCTCGATCGGGGCTGCCCTCGCGCTCGCCGAACAGCTCGCCGATCTCGACGTGACCCTGCAGGTCATCGGCACCCCCGCCGAGGAGCACGGCGGCGGCAAGCAGCTGCTCATCGACCGCGGGGTCTTCGAGGGGGTGCACCTGTCGCTGATGACCCACGCCGTGCCGCACACCGACACCTACGACGTGCTCGGCTCGACCAGCCAGGCCGTCGGCCGGTGGCGCGCGACCTACACGGGCCGGGCGACGCACGCGGCGGCGAACCCGTCGGACGGCATCAACGCGAACGACGCCGCGGTGATCGCCCAGGTCGCGGCGGGTCTGCTGCGGCAGCGGCTGCGGGACGGCCAGAGGCTCTCCCTCGTGCCCCAGCAGTCCGGGGTGACGAACGTGGTGCCGGAGCTCGCGATCGTGGACTTCGAGTGCCGGGCGTTGGCGATGGACGAGTTCGAGCAGCTGCAGCGCTCCCTGGTGGCCTGCATCGAGGCGGGTGCCCTCGCGACGGGCTGCGGCCTCACCATCGAGGAGACCGAGCCCGTCTACGAGCCGCTGCTGCAGGACGAGGTGCTGGGCCGGCACTGGAACGCGGCGATGGAGCGCCTCGGGCGACCGCTCGCCGGGTCGCTCGGCGTCATGCGCGCGTCGACGGACATGGGCAACGTCTCCCAGCGAGTGCCGAGCATCCACCCCTTCGTGGGCATCACCGGGGCGGGCGGGGCGCTGCACACCCGCGAGTTCGCCGAGCACGCGCTCTCCGCCGAGGGCTTGCGCCTGATGGACGATGCCGCGGTCGCGATGGCCTGGGTGATCCGGGACGTCGCCGCGGATCCCAGGGCGCGCGAGGCGGTGCTGGCCCGAGCGGCGGAGCTCGCGGCCCCTGCCGGAGTAGGTGCGGGCGACGAGGCTCCGGTCGGGGAGTGATCCGGCGCGTGCTGCCGGGGCGGGCGGCGCCGATCTGCGGCCGGGGACTGGCGCGAGGCTGGCTGCGGCCGGTGACTGGCGCCGGGCCGGCTGCGGCCGGGGGCGGGGTGACGCCGAGCTGCGGCCTGGGCGACGCGGGACCCAGGTCCCGGCCAGGGGTCGTCCGGGGCTCCTAGCCTTAACTCATCGCTCCACCGACGAGGGCCTTCTCGGGCGGAGCGATTCAGGACCCCGGGTCGGCAGGGGAGAGCGGACCCGCGGCGGACAGGGCGGTGAGCACAGCTCACCGCCCTGAGTCCTGTCCGGGCACGCTTTTCTCCGCGTCGGTCTGCGCGCCCGTTCGTCCCGCACCGGCCCTGCGCCCCCGCCTCGCGCCCCGGCCGCCCCCTGTGCCCGCGCGGCCCCCGGAAACCCCCGCACACTTGGGCTTATCCGCGCCGAATTCCCCCAAGTCTGTGGGGGTTCCGGGAGCCGTCCCGGCCCAGACCCCACCGCGCAGTGACGTCGGGTCGACAGTGTCGGCTCACGAGCCAGATCCACCCCAGAAATGGCTCGCCAGCCGACACTGTCGACCTCGCCCGGAGTTCCCCGGCCGCGCGCCCCTCGCGCCCCGGCTACCGCTCCTCGCCCGGAGTGCCCCGGCCGCTCCCTGGCCGCCCTCGCCCCGGCCGCCGTCCCCGTCCCGCCATCCCCCGCTGTGCCGCGCGCCACCGCACTTCTCCAAGTGGTTGAATGTTGGATCAAATCGGGGCATGATGGCACCGTTCCCCTCGATCGGAAGGATCGACGCCATGACCTCGTCGCCCGCCCAGCCCTCCACCGCCTCCCGCCCTGTCGACGAGCGCCACCTCTCGGCCGACCTCGCCATGGACGCCGTCACCCTCCGCGTCGGCGACCTCGAGCTGATGAGCTCGTACTACGAGAACGCCCTCGCTCTGACCCCGCTCGAGGAGCAGGCCCGCGTCGGCGGTGAGGTGCACCGCGTGCTCGGCCGCGGGGACGTGCCCTTCGTGCGCCTCGTCGCGACCCCGGGCCTCCCGGGTGTCGACCGCGCTCAGGCCGGCCTGTTCCACACCGCCTTCCTCTTCGAGGACCAGGCCTCCCTCGCCGGAACCGTGCTGCGCGCCGCGCAGGATCCCCGCTCCCGCTTCGCCGGCACCGGCGACCACCTCGTCTCCGAGGCCTTCTACTTCACCGACCCCGAGGGCAACGGCATCGAGCTGTACTGGGACCGCCCGCGCGACACCTGGACGTGGAGCAACGGCCAGGTCGCGATGGACACCCTCTACATCGACCCCAACGCGTACCTCACCGAGCACCTCACCGAGGACGCCTCGACCGACCCCGGCATGCGCCCCGGGATCGTCGGCCACGTGCACCTGCAGGTCGGCGATGTCGATGCCGCCCACCGCTTCTACGTCGACACCCTGGGGTTCGAGACCACCGTCGGCTCCCATCCGGGCGCCCTCTTCGCGGCGGCCGGCGGCTATCATCACCACGTCGCCATGAACACCTGGAACAGCCGCGGCGCCGGTCCGCGGGCCGCGACCCTGGGCCTCGCCGACGTCGCGATCACCCTCCCCGCCCGCGAGGACCTCGACGCCCTCACCGCCCGGCTCTCCGCCGCGGGCATCTCCTACGCGGACTCCGGCCGCTCCGTCGCGGTCCAGGATCCGTGGGGCACGCCGGTCACGCTGAGCCTGCCGGGCACCAGCACCGAGGAGCTGCTCACCCGCTGAGCCGGCGCCGCGCCGTAGGCACGCGCACCGCGGGCACGACGGGAGCGGGGCGGGTCGAGGAGTGATCCTCGGCCCGCCCCGCTCGTCGTGTCCGGGGGTCTTCGCCCGGGTCAGTCGCAGGTGCCGTCGGCGGCGCAGGCCTGCCCGCCGGCGATGTCCCCGCCCAGCAGGGAGCTGAGGGAGGAGAGCGGCGCGATGGTCCGCTCGGTCGGGGTCCCGGACGCGCTGCCGTCGGCCGACGGGGCCGGCTTCGCAGGCCGGGTCGCCGCGGTGGTCCCGGCCGACGTGACCTCCGGCGCCTCGGGAGCGGTGCTCATGCCTGATCCGCCGACCGCTCGCCCCGGGCCTCCTCGGCGATCTGCCGCAGCGCCTGGCGGAAGGCGTCCAGCGGCAGCGCGCCCGGCGCCGTGTACTTGTCGTTGAACAGGAAGAACGGCACGCCGCGAGCGCCCATCGAGACGGCCTCGCGCACCTCCGCCTCGACCGCGTCGTCGTGGCTGCGCCCCTCGAGGGCGTCGCGGGCGACGTCCTCCGCGAGGCCGGCGGTGACGGCGCGGCGCACCACGGCGTCGGCGTCGAAGGGGTCGCCCGCACCGGTGAAGTAGTCCCGCTGGAGGTCCATGAAGTACGAGGTCGCGGCGTCGGCGCCGTGCGCGGCGGAGATCGCCTGCATCACGCGGTGCACGCCGCGGGTGTTGGCCATGGGGCGCTCGGTGACGTACTCGCGACCCAGCTCCTCGGCCATGGTGCGGATGTTCTCCTCCATCTCGCGCACCTGGGTTGCGGGGATGCCCTTCGCTGCGGTGAGGTGCTCGATGTTGGTCCGATCCGAGTCGACGGGGGAGGTGGGGTCGAGCTCGAAGGAGTGGGCGCGCAGCCGCACCTGGCCCTCGAGGCCCTCGGCGGCGATCGCGTCGTGCAGGCGGGACTCGCCGATGTAGCACCAGGGGCAGACCACGTCGGTCCAGACGTCCACGGTGATCAGGGGTTCGGTGGCGGGCTGGGGGCTTGCGGTCACGGGGGCCTCCCTCGGGGTCGGGGTGCGGCGTCAGGGGAGCGGAGGCCCCCGGCAGGTATTTGAAAAGTGTAGTACGGAGGCCGGTGCGGCGGGGTGTGCTGAGGGACTCCTCATCCTGTCCTCACCCTCCGTTCACCGGACCGGCGGATGCTGGGACGGCCGACGGGGCGGGGTGCGCCCCGGAGGTGACAGACTCGTGCTGCCCCGCTCTCGACCAAGGACCGCCATGACTCCGCCGCTCCCCGTGCCCACCTCCCGTCGGATGCCCCCGGCCTGGAGCCCCGAGGCGCAGGCCGACCTCTGGAGCGCCTCGTCCGGTTCGGGTGCGGAGGCGACGGCCGATGGCGGCGATCAGCCCGGCGGCGACGAGCGGGCCGGTGGCGGCCCGGTTGACGGTGCCGGGCGGACCGCCCGGGTGCTGCGCGGGGTGCGGCCGAGGCGCCGCCCGCAGGTGGCCCACAACCCCGCTCCGTTCCGTCTGCCGGCGCAGCGCGTGGCCCGTCTCGCGGAGGCCTCCCCGGTGACGTCGTCCACCGCCGCCGACTGGCTGCAGGACGCGGCCCCTGAAGAGCCCGAGCTGATCGAGCAGAGCGCGCCCGCCGCCGGGACTGCCGTTGCCCCGGACTCTGCGCTCGCGCCTGCCCCCGCCCCGGAACCGGCCGCCGAACTCGCCCCGGCCCCCGTCCCCGGGCCCTTCGCCGCGGACGACCCCGAGTCCGGTGCCCGCTGGAGCGTGGTCGCGGAGTCGGACGACGCGGCGGCAGACGCCGTCACCCAGCCGCTCGCCCGTGATGAGGCCCGGACCGTCGCGGCCGACGCCCCAGAGCTCGTGCCGACCGCGCCGACCGCCGCCGAGGCCCCGGAAGGCACCGGCACCGAGGCGGAGGACACCGACGCGGTCGCCGCGGAGCGCGAGCGCGCTCCCGTCGAGGCCGCGGAGACTTCCGTCGGACCTGCCCCGACTCTGCCGGGCGATCCGGAGCGGGCTCCGTCGGCGCCCGTCCGCCCGTCGGCCACCGCTACTCCCGGCCCGTCGGCCCCGGCGTCGGCCCCGGCGCCCGTCGCCCCGTCGGCCCCCGGCACCCTGCGGGCCGCCCTCGACCTGCTCGCCCCGCACCTCACCGTCCGCCGTCGTGCGGTGCTGACCGGCTGGATCTCGCTCGTCCTCGGCGTGGGCCTCGTGGTCGCCCTGCCCGTGCCGCTCGGCTCGGCGGTCGATGCGGCGCGGGGAACCGGGTCGGACGGCATCGGCCTCCCTCTCGCCTTGTTCGGCGGGCTCGTGGTCCTGGCCGTCGCCGCCCGTCTCGTCGCGTCCGCCGCCCTCGGCCGGGCCGGCGCCGGGACCGCGACCGCACTGCGCTCGCGCCTGCTGCGCCACCTGCACGCCCTGACCCCGAGCCGCACTCGCGACGCCCGCTCCGCCGCGGAGGACGTCGGCCCCCTCACCCGCGACGCCGACGCGCTGCGCGACCTGGTCACCCATGCGGGCCCGCGGCTCGTCGGCGGGCTGCTCACGGTGGTCCCCGTCCTCGGAGTCACGGCGATCTTCGCGCCGTCCGCCGCGCTCGTCCTGCTCGGCACCGCGGTGCTCGCCGCCCTGCTCTCCGTGCTCACCGCGCGCCGCACGGTCGCCGCCGAGCGGGCGGCCGCCCTCGAGCAGGAGCTGCTCGCCGCGACCGCGGAAGAGCTGGCCACCGCCGCGACCACGGTGCAGTCCTACGGCCTCGAGACCCGCTCGGAGCGGGGCCTCGCCGAGGCGGGACTGCGGGCCGGCCGGGCCCTCACCCGTGCCCGTCGGAGCGTCGCCCTGGACCGCGCCCTGCAGCTGCTCGCCGCGGTCGCCGGCGCCTCGGGCCTGCTGGCGGTCCTCGCCCCGCAGCTCGCGAGCGGCGCCGTCACCCCCGGGGAGCTGGTGCTGCTGCTCGGCGAGCTGCTCGTGCTGGTCCTCGCGGTGGGTCCGACGGCGCGGGCCCTGCCCGCGCTCCGCGCCGCCCGCACGGCCGCCGCCCGGATCGGCGCCCTGCTCGCCCGCCCCACCGGGATCGCCGAGCCGGAGCGCATCCAGCGGCTCGAGCAGGTGCGCGGCGAGATCGTCTACTCCGCGATCACCACCCATGCCCGTCCCGCCCCCGGCCACGACCCTGCGCGACTGTTCGACGCGGTCTCCCTCGTGGTCCCCGCCGGGCAGCACCTCGCCCTGCTCGACGAGGCGGGGGAGGAGTCCGCGGCACTGCTCGCCTACCTGCTCCGCTTCGAGGAGCCGGACACCGGGCGGGTGCTGCTGGACCGCTACGACACCCGTGCCGTCTCCCTCGTCGACCTGCGCCGCCAGATCGCGGTGGTCCAGCGCGAGCCCGTCCTCTTCACCGACACGATGCGCGAGAACATCCGCATCGGTCTGCCCGGGGCGACCGACCGCGAGGTCGCCGAGGCCGCCGCCCGCGTGGGGCTCGACGAGCTCGCCGCGACCCTCCCGTACGGCGTCGACACGGTGCTGGGGCGCGACGGACATCCCGTCACCGACGGGCAGCGGCGCCGCATCGCGATCGCCCGCGCCCTGCTGCGTGACGCCCCCGTGGTGGTGCTCGACGGGGCCGACGCCGAGCTCGCCGCGACCGAGCGCGAGAGCGTCCTCGCCGCCCTCCGCACCCTCACGGCGGGCCGCACCGCCCTCGTGATCAGCCGCGAGGCCGAGGCGGTGCGCGCCGCGGACCGGGTGCTGTGGCTCGAGGACGGCGAGGTGCTCGAGGACGGCTCTCCCGCCGCCCTCGAGACGGACCCGTCAGGACGCGTCGCCACCTGGCTGCGCGCCCGCGACGAGGACGTGCGCTGAGCACGTCGCCGGATCGACGGGGGACCCTCGACTGCGCTCCACCGCGCCGACACCCGGACGTCACCTCCACGGCCCACAGTGGAGGGACTGTCCCAGAGCCCCAGCGGGTCCGTCGGCACCACCGGTGACCCCCGGGGCCGCGCGAGAAAGCGGGTCCCGCCGTGAAGATCTCCGTCCTCGGAGTGGGCTACCTCGGAGCGGTGCATGCCGCGAGCATGGCCGAAATCGGGCACGAGGTGATCGGCCTCGACATCGACGCCGCCCGCATCGCGGCCCTCGCCGCCGGTGACGCGCCGTTCCACGAGCCCGGCTTCCCCGAGCTGCTGCGCCGCGGCCTCGACAGCGGCCGCCTCCGCTTCACCACCGACTACGCGGAGCTCGCCGAGGTCGACGTGCACTTCCTCGGGCTCGGCACCCCGCAGCGGGCCGACGGCTTCGGCGCCGACCTCACCGCCGTGCACGCCGCCGTCGACGCCCTCGCCGCCGTGCTCCCCGCCCGCGACGGCGCCCCCACCCTGGTGGTCGGCAAGTCCACCGTCCCCGCCGGCACCGCGCGAGACCTCGCCACCCGCCTGAGCGCGCTCCCCGGGGTGTCGCTGCTGTGGAATCCCGAGTTCCTGCGGGAGGGCTTCGCTGTGCAGGACACCCTCGCCCCGGACCGACTGGTCTACGGCGTCGCCGACCCCGGCACCGACGCGGCCGCCGCCGAGGTGGCGCTGCTCGACGCCGTCTACGCGCCGATCCTCGCCGCCGGCATGCCGCGCCTGGTGATGGGCTACGAGGCCGCGGAACTGGTGAAGGTGTCCGCGAACGCCTTCCTCGCCACCAAGATCTCCTTCATCAACGCGATCGCCGAGCTGTGCGAGGCGACCGGTGCGGACGTCACCGACGTGGCGCGGGCGATCGGCCTCGACGACCGCATCGGGCCCAAGTTCCTGCGCGCCGGGGTGGGCTTCGGCGGCGGCTGCCTGCCCAAGGACATCCGCGCCTTCATCGCCTCCGCCGAGGACCTCGGCGTCGGCCCGGCGCTCGGCTTCCTGCGCGAGGTCGACGCCGTGAACCAGCGCCGACGGGTGCGCATGGTGGAGATCGCCCGCGAGATGCTCGGCTCCCTCGCGGGCCGACGCATCACCGTTCTCGGCGCGGCCTTCAAGCCCGACAGCGACGACGTGCGCGACTCGCCCGCCCTCGAGGTCGCCTCCCGCCTCCTCGCCGCCGGGGCGCAGGTCACGATCACCGACCCGGAGGCGCTCGCGAACGCGACCCGCCGCGTCGAGGGCCTGATCGCCGAGCCCGACACCGCCCAGGCCCTGCGCGGTGCCGAGCTGGTGCTGCTCCTGACCGAGTGGCGCGAGTACCGCGACCTCGACCCGTCCGAGGCCGCGCAGCTGGTCGCGGAGCCGCGGATCATCGACGGCCGCACCGTGCTGGACCTGCCCGCCTGGCGCGCCGCGGGCTGGGACGTGCGGGCCCTCGGCCGCGGCACGGCACGGCCCGGGGCTGGAGGGGCGGCGGCTGCAGAGCCCGAGCTCGAGCCCGCGCGCCTGCCCGCGCACGCCTGATCTGGGCGGGCGGGCGCACCTGGTCTGGGCCCGCCGCGCCCCGCCCACCCCGTCCCGCCCGCCCCACCCGGAGGCGCTGGTCAGTTACCGGCGCGTAGCGTCTCAGTACGGCTATATAGCCGTACTGGTACGCCACACGCCCGTACTCGTCGGCGCTGAACGGACGATCTCGGCCGAGATGCCCTGCCGACCGCGGCACCCCCTCACGAGGCGAGGCGGAGTCGATGCTCCCGGCGGCGGAGGATCGTGAGCAGAGGTGTGCGGAGGTGCGCTCCCAGTCGAGGAACACCTGCTCCCAGGTCAGTCGCGTCACGGAGTAGCGGAGTGCCTGGAGCTGCAGGTCGCGGGCCCGGTCCAGGTGGTACTGCTGGGGATTGTCGTGATAGCGCACGCTGTCGCACTCGATGATCCATCGCTCGCCCAGCTGCAGGTCCACCCTCCCCACCCCCGGGATCCTCACCTGCGGTGTGACCGGGACGTGGAGGGACTCGAGCCACCAGCGCACCGCGGTCTCGGTCCCGGACTCGGCGAGCGGAGAGATGCGGGACAGCTGCTGCCGGCGCGAGGAAGGCAGGGCGGCGACGAGCTGCTGCGCCGCATGCTCCGACAGCAGACGCCGGTTCAGGGCGGACTCGAGCAGGATCGCAGCGTCCCGGACCGGAAGGCACCGGCCAGCATGATCGAGTGTCATCTCGAGGCTCGCGACAGGATCCCGGTCGGGCCAACTCCTCAGGTCGCTGCCGTGCATCACGAGCTCGGCTGGCTTACCGCCCGCAGCCAGGCCGCGAGGGCGGTACACATGCGCCCCGTCGTGGAGAGGAGTCCACAGGCCGTGGTGCGGAGCCGCGGTCACGCAGGTGGGTCGCAGTCCCTGCGCGAGCAGTCCGACGACCTCGGGCGGGGCGGTGTCGCGGACATACCAGGTCCCGACCCGGACCATGAGCCCGAGGCGGAGCAGACGTCGGCGAGCGGCCTCATCGATTCCGTACGTGCTCAGGTCCGATCGGTGGACGATGCCGGGAATCTTCATGGCGGCCAGTACAGACGCAAGGTTCGGGGGGTGGGGGTGTCGTGCCGGGCAGTGTGGACGGGGCGCTCATGGGGAGGAAAGGTGCCTCGAGTCCTGAATGCTGCCCTCCCTCGTGCCATTCCCTGGGCGTGCTTCGGCACGGTGTGGGGGAGAGGGAGGTTGGTTACTGGCGCGTAGCGTCGCAGTACGGCGATATATGTGTACTGCAACGCTACGCGCCGGTCACTGACCATCCCCTGGGCTGGGCTGGGCTGGGCTGGGCTGGGCTGGGCTGGGCTGGGCTGGGCTGGGCTGGGCTGGGCTGGGCTGGGCTGGGCCACCGAGCCAGCCAGCCCCAGACCTCACCCGCCGCTGACCGCCCCCGCCGCGGCCGTGGCGGGGGAGAGCCCATCGCGCATCGCGCGTCGGCCCTGCAGGACCGCGCCCGCGAGGCCGAGGACGAGCCCCAGGAGGAGCCAGCCCGAGAGCCACAGCAGGTCTCCGCGCGGATCGATCCAGCCGCCGCCGATCGCGCCGCGCAGCGCGTCGACCGCATGGCTCATCGGCAGGTACGGGTGCAGGACCTGGAAGAAGCGGGGCAGGGTCGGGACGGGATAGGTGCCGCCCGCGCCGGAGACCTGCAGCGCGATGAGCACCAGGGCGACGAACTTGCCGACCGGCCCCAGCAGCGCCCCGAAGCCGTGGTTCAGCGTCACGAACACCGCCCCGGTGAGCAGGGCGATCCCGACCATCAGGCCCAGGTGGTCGACCTCGACGCCGATGCCCCAGTGGAGGACGCCGACGGCGATGAGCGCCTGCAGCGCGCCGAGGCCGAGCGCCGGCAGCAGGCCCCCGGCGAGGAGACGCAGCGGGGACGCCCCCGCGGCCGCCGCCTCCGCCGAGAAGGGCGACATCATCAGGAAGATCGCCATGCCGCCGACCCACAGGCCGATGCACAGGAACAGCGGGGCCAGGCCCTCCCCGAAGCGGGTCAGCTCGTGGAGGCGCTCGAAGGTCATCTGCACGGGGTCCGCGGCGGTCGCGGAGAGGTGCTCGCGCTCGCCGTCGGTGTAGGTCGGGACGTCGTCGACCGAGCCCTCGAGGCCCTCGTGCAGCTCCTCCGCGCCGTCCTCGAGCTGGGAGGCGCCGTCGTCGAGGGAGGTCGCGCCCTCGGCGAGGCGGGTCGCGCCGTCGTCGACCTGGTCCGCCCCGTCCGCGAGGTCGCCCGCTCCGTCCGCGAGGGTCCCCGCGCCGGAGGCGAGGGCGTCGGCCCCGTCCGCGGCGGTGGTCGCTCCGTCGGCGAGCTGCTCCGACCCGTTCGCGAGGGTGGTCGACCCCGCGGCGAGCTCGTCCGCGCCGTCGGCGGCGGTGCCGACGCCGTCGGTGTAGCGGATGACGCCCGTGGAGAGGTCCGTCGCGCCAGAGGAGGCGGTGCCGGTCGCGGCGCGGAGCTGCTCGGCGCCGCTCGCGACCTGCTGGGCGCCGTCGTCCAGGCGGTGCACGTCCTCCGCGCCCTGCTGCAGCGCCGCGTACGCCTCCGGCGCGGCCTGTGCCGCGGTGCGCGCCTGCGAGGCCAGCTCGTCGGCGAGGCTCGAGGCGGTGGGGGCCTCGGCCGACGGGGCCCCAGCCAGCACCTCGGCGAGCGAGGTGTCGAGGGTGCCCGCCGCGGTGGCGAGCGCGGAGACGTCCTCGCGCAGGGTGCCGATGTCGGAGGCGAGCTGCTCGGTCGTGGTCGCGCGGGACTCGAGGTCGGTCGCGACGCGGTCCGCGGCGGCGTCGATCGAGGTGGCGGTCTCGGAGAGCTCGGTGGACTGTGAGGCGGCGTCGGTCGCGTCGGTCTCGGCGGTGCTCGCATCGGCGGCGGCGGTCGCGGCGGCCTCGCGGGTCGCGGGGGAGTCCTCGGAGAGGGCGGTGAGGTCCGCGCAGAACTGCTCGTCGGCGCCCGAGTCGGCACAGCGGGCGGCGAGGTCGTCCACCCCGTCGGCGTAGCCGGCGACGGTCTCTGAGGCGGTGTCGGCGCTGCTGCGGGCGGTCGTCGCGGAGGTCGCCGCGTCCTGGACGGCGGTGTCGAGGGTGCCGGCGTCGGCCGCGATGTCCCGCGCGCCGTCGCGAACGGTGGCGGCGTCGGCGGAGCGGTCCGCGGCCGACGTGGCGAGATCCTGCGCGGCGGTGTCGGCCTCGCCCGCGGCGGTGTCGAGGGCGGTCGCGTCCTCGGCGAGGGTGCCGGCGTCGGAGGCCGGGGTGGCGAGGGAGTCGGCGAGGTTCTCGAGCGCATCGATCGCGGCGACCAGGTCGTCGCTCGTGGCCTGCACGGACTCCTCGGTGACGCCGAGGTCGGCGAGGGACTGCTCCGCCGCGGAGACGGTCTCGTCGAGGGCGGCGGTGCCGTCGGCGACCTGCCGGCTGCCGTCGGCGAGGGAGCCGGCGCCCGCGTCGATCTGCGCGGTCCCGTCGGCGAGCTGCTGCGCACCGTCGCGGAGCGGGGTGCCCTGGGCGTCGAGCTCGGCGAGCCCGCCGTCGAGCTGCTGGGCGCCCGCTGCGAGGGTCGCGGTGCCGTCCTGGAGGGTGATCGCGCCGGAGGCCAGCTCGTCGAGTCCGGCGACCAGGTCGAGGGATCCCGCGTGCAGGTCGGAGGCCCCGGCGGCGAGGTCGTCGGCGCCGCTCGCGAGCTGGCCGGTGCCGTCCTCGAGGTCCGCGGTGCCGGTGACCAGATCCCCGGTGCCCTCGTGCAGCTCGGTGCTGCCGTCCGCGAGGTCGCCGGAGCCGGAGGCGGCGTCCTCGAGGCCGTCATGGACGCTCGTGAACCCCACGTACACCTGGTCGAGGTACTCCTCGAGCACGCTGTCGCGCAGGGACGCGGTCAGGGCGGTGCCGATCGACTTGGTGAAGTTGCCGCCCACGTAGTTGACGGAGTCGTTGGTGGTGACGGTGAGCATCGCGGGGGCGGCGTCGGCCGCGTCGCCGCCGAGGGAGGCGACCTGGCGGGAGAAGTCCGCGGGGACCTCGATCGTCGCGCCGTAGGTCCCGTTGGCCAGGCCCGCCCGGGCCTGGGCGGGGGTGGTCTCGACGAAGCGGTAGACGGTCCCGGACTCCTCCCGCGTGACGAGCTCCTCCGTGAACTCGGCGCCGACGTCGAGATGCGTCGTGGTGCCGTCGGGGGAGGTGGAGTCCGCACCCTCGTCGAGATTCACGACGGCCGCGGTGATCCCGCTGAGACGCCCGGAGGGGTCATGGAAGGACCAGGTCATCGCGCCGGAGTAAATGAGCGGCACGAGCGCGAGGCCCGCCACGAAGAGGGCGGCGATCGGCTTCTTCCACTCGGCGGGCAGGAGCGCCGCGGCGCGGGCTCGGGCGGAGCGCGTCGGGGTCGGGGTGGCGGACGAGGGGGTGCGCGGGACACGGGGAGAATCCATCACGGAAAGCGACGATACAGCAATGTATCGAATACGCGAGTGTATGCAGCGCGGAGTGAGGAGGTAGACAGCGGCGCGCACGAGGCCCGCCGTCCCGCCCGGGCGCGTTTCAGGCAGCCAGGTCCACGACCCACGGACGCCGCGGGAGCGTGGCCGGGTCCCAGGCCGCGAGCACCTCGGCCGCGCTGCGGCAGGCGGGCAGACCAATCGAGGCCGCGAGGCGCTCGAGGACGTCCGCCGCCGACTCGCCGCGCGCGAGCCGATCCCGCAGGGTCACCGCCCCGTCCCGCTTGGCGAGGCGCGCCCCCGAGGGACCGAGCGCGAGCGGCACGTGGGCGTAGCCGGGCTTGGGCAGCCCGAGCAGATGTGCGAGGTGCGCCTGGCGCGGCGCGGAGCTCAGCAGGTCATCGCCCCGGGTCACCTGGTCCACCCCGAGCGCGGCGTCGTCGACGACCACCGCCAGGTTGTAGGCGACGACGCCGTCACCTCGACGCAGCACCAGGTCGTCGACGGCCCCGGTTACCGTCCCCGCCCACAGGTCCTCGACCTCCCACGAGTCGACCTCTGCGCGCAGCCGCAGCGCGGGCTCCCGGCGCAGGAGGCGCATCCGCTCCCTTCCGGCCTCGCGCTCGGCGGGGGAGAGATCCCGGCAGGTCCCGGGGTAGGCACCGGGCGGGGCGTGCGGGGCCGACGGCGCCTCGAGGATCTCGCGCCGCGTGCAGTAGCACTCGAAGGTCCGGCCGTCCGCGACCAGGCGCGCGATCGCGGCCTCGTGGGCCTCGCCCCGTTCGCTCTGGTGCACCACCTCTCCATCCCAGTCCAAGCCCAGGGCGGCGAGGTCCTCGAGCTGCCGCGCGGCGGCCCCCTCCTGGACCCGGTCGAGATCCTCGAGGCGGAGGTGGAATGCACGGTCGGTGCGGCGGGCCAGCGCCCAGGCGAGGAGCGCGGTGCGGAGGTTCCCCAGGTGCAGATCGCCGCTCGGGGAGGGGGCGTAGCGGCCTGCTCCGACGGCGGTGGAGGTCATGGTTCCGCAGTCTACGGAGCGTCCTCCGCGGGGAGCACGAGCAGGAGATCGCCGTCCCGGCCGCCGGGGACGTCCCGCGTCGCTACGGCGGGGCGGAAGCCGAGACGGTCGGCGAGGGCGCGGGAGGCGTCGTTGCCGCGCGCGGTCACCGCGACCACCTCGACCCCGCGCGGACGCAGGCGGGGATCGGCGAGCACCGCCCCCATCGCCTCGGTGGCCACGCCCCGGCCCTGCACCGCGGGGGCGATCCGCCAGTAGGCGCTCAGCACCGGGCCGCTGTCGGTCTCGAGCGGAGAGAGGCCGACGACGCCGAGCAGGCCGGGCGGCAGACCGCCGCGCCCGTCGGCCGCCCGCACCGTCAGATACCCGCGACCCTCCCGCGCCCACACCGCGCGCCACTGGCCGAGCACCCAGCGCATCTGCACCCGATCCGCGAGCGGCGGGGTCGTGTCGCCCCGGAAGGCGGCGGGGTCGGTGTGGAGTGCGAACAGCTCCTCCAGGTCCTCCTCCGCGACCGGGGCGAGGCGCAGCCGGGGCGTGGACAGACGCACGGCGCGGCGATCACCGTCCGAGGACGGGACCGCCGCGCCGTGCACGCGGGCTCCGGGAGCGGAGCTCAGCGGAGGGTCAGGCGTCACCGCGGTGGGTGCCGCGCTTCTCCTCGCCCGCCGAGGCGGACTCGTCGGACTCCACCTTGACCTCCTTGGGCGTGGTGTCCGCACCGTGGGAGTCACCCTTGAGGGACTGCGCCACGTCACCGGCATCGGCCGAGCCGACGGTGTCGGAGACGGTGTCGGAGTCGGAGTCGCTCGCGGCGGAGGCGGGGTAGTGGGCGCGGGCGAAGTCCGCCGGCGGGGCCCAGGGGTCCTCGACGGGGCGGGTCTTCTGCCACACCACGTATCCGGCGGCGGCTCCGGCCGCGGCGAGGCCCAGGATCAGCAGGACCTTCCCGGCGCGGTTCTTCTTGACCACGGGGGCGGGGGCGAGGGCGGCCTTGATGTCGCCCTGGCCCTTGAGCAGCTCGCCGCGCGCGGCGTCGACCGCGGCCTTGAGCACGTCACCGGTCGCAGTGGCGGTCTTGCGGGCGCGGGGCAGGTAGTCGTCCTCCACGTCGTGGCGGAACTTCTCGGCGCGGGGGCCGAGGTTGCCGGACAGCTCGGACAGCTTCTCGCCCTGCTTGCGCAACTGCTTCTCGACCTCGGGGCCGTACTGGCCCTTGAGGTCGGTGGCCAGCTCGGAGGCCTTGTGCGCGGCCTCGCGGGCGCCCTCGGACACCACGGGGCCGATGGTCGAGGCCAGCTTCTGCAGCTCCTCGACGGCCTTCTCCGCCTTCTGTGCGGTGGTGCCGACGGCGTCCTGCGCCGCGGTCGCCTGCTTCGCGGCCTTCTTGGCCGCCCGCTTGGTGTGCGCCATGGGGTTCCCCTCTCGGTCGTGTCCGCCGGCTAGGGGCCGACGATGGTCCTCGGGCCCCGGCGCCCTGCAGGACGCCCGGACCTGATCGCCCCAACTCTAACGCTAACGGGTGACGATGCTCCCAGGAGGATCCCGGGTGGGTGCTGTGCGAGGATTGCCGCATGTTCGCAACTCTGCACACCAACCACGGGGACATTCGTCTCGAGCTGTTCCCCGATCACGCTCCCAAGACCGTCGAGAACTTCGTGGGCCTCGCCGAGGGCACCCGCGAGTTCTCCGACGCCGAGACCGGCGAGAAGGTGACCCGCCCCTTCTACGACGGCGTCGTCTTCCACCGCATCATCTCCGGCTTCATGATCCAGGGCGGTGACCCGCTGGGCACCGGCACCGGCGGCCCCGGCTACACCTTCGACGACGAGATCTCGGAGAAGAACTTCCGCGAGCCCTACGTGCTGGCCATGGCCAACGCGGGCAAGCGCATGAACGCGATCACCGGCCGCCCGGCCGGCACCAACGGCTCGCAGTTCTTCATCACCGTGGGCCCGACCCCGCACCTGCAGGGCAAGCACACCGTGTTCGGCGTCGTCGCCGACGAGGACTCCAAGAAGGTCGTCGACGAGATCGCCGCGGTCAAGACCGACATGCGCGATCGTCCCCTCGAGGACGTCGTGATCGAGAAGGTCACCGTCGAGAAGTGATCCCCCGGGGCGCCCGCGCCCTGGATGGATGGAGCGGACCGGCAAGCCCCCCAAGGGCCTGGGTTCCGTCCTTGATTCGGTCT
>NZ_JAZDCG010000008.1:0-71161 GCF_036321705.1 Brachybacterium sp. J144 | reverse complement strand
GCGCCTGATATGGGGGGGGGGGGGGCGGCCCGGCCTCTTGCGGGGTTCCTGGGCCGCTGTCATGAGTCGGGCCTGCTACTCGGGTCGTCTCCGCCGTGTGCCGGGGTCCTGAGCGCCGGGGCCGGTGGTCAGTTACCGGCGCGTAGCGTTCCACTACGGCTATATAGGCGTACTGCAACGCTATGCGCCAGCACCTGACGATGGGGTACCGGACAAACGTCCTGCGCCAGTCCCTGAGGACGAGGCGCCCGACAGTTGTGTCAGCCGATCGCGACCCCGAGCAGCGCGCCGATCCCGTAGGTGACGAGCAGGGCGAGGATCCCGCCGACGATCGTGCGGATCGTCGCCGCACGGGCATTGGACTCGCCGAGCCGGGCGCTGAGCAGGCCGAGCAGGGCCAGCGCGAGGACGACCGCGAGCATCGTCGCGGGGAGGCGCAGCGCGGGCGGGCTCGCGAGGATCGCGAGCAGCGGGATGACCCCGCCGACGGTGAAGGAGACCAGGGAGGCGAGCGCCGCGGAGACCGGCGAGACCACGGCCTCCTGCTCCACGCCGTGGCGGAAGCGGGTGTGGGCGGCGAGCGCGTCGTGGCGCTCCATCGAGTCGGCCACCTGCCCTGCCACATCGCTCGGGATCCCGGACTCGACGAGCGAGGCGATGAGCCGCTCGTGCTCCGCGGCAGGCTGCGCGGCGAGGTCGCGGCGGGTGCGCTCGATGAGCGCGGTGTCGGTGTCGCGCTGGGTCGAGACCGAGACGTATTCGCCCATCGCCATCGACAGGGCTCCCGCGACCAGCGAGGCGAGTCCCGCGATGAGCAGCCAGCGGATGTCCGCCGTGGCACCGGCGACGCCGACGGCGAGGCCGGCGACGGAGACGATGCCGTCGTTCGCGCCCAGCACCCCGGCGCGCAGCCGGTTCACGCGGTCCGAGCGGGAGGTCCGTTCCTCGGCGTGCTCCGACGACGGGGTCGCGGCCGACGGCGCGGTGGGAGCCGACGACGGGACCGTCGGGGCAGTCGATCGAGCGGGAGTGGACGGTCGGGCAGGGGAGGGGCGCGGGGGCAGGTCGAGGAGGCTCATGCCCCGAGGATAGTTCTTTGGACTTAGTCCAATCAAGCAAGGCGAGGCTAGCCTGACCTGCGCAAACAGGTGAGGCTAGCCTTGCCGAAGTGGTCGGAGTGGTCGGGGAGCGGAGGTCAGGCCCTTGCCGGCACCGGCTCCGTGGCGCCCTCCGAGGAGGTCCCGAGCTGTTCCGTGGGCGCCGTCGGCCACCACATGCGCTCGCCGATCAGCGCGAACAGCGCCGGCACCAGCACGGTGCGGACCAGCAGCGTGTCCAGCAGGACCCCGAGTCCGACGATCAGGCCCAGCTGTCCGAGGACGACGAGGGGCAGCACACCGAGCGCCGCGAAGGCCGCCGCGAGCACCACGCCCGCGCTCGTGATCACCACGCCCGTGGAGCCGACCGCCCGGATCATGCCGTGCGCGGTGCCATGGGTCGCCGCCTCGTGCCGCGCTCGGTGGACCAGGAAGATCGTGTAGTCCACGCCGAGGGCCACCAGGAACAGAAAGGCCAGCAGTGGCACCGTCACGTCGAGCGCGGGGATGCCCAGCAGGGTCCGCCCCGCGAACAGGCCCAGCCCGATCGCCGCGACGGCGCTGAGCACGTTCACCGCGAGCAGCACGAGCGGTGCGACCACCGCCCGCAGCAGCAGGATCAGCACCGCGAGCACGACCAGCAGGATCAACGGGCCGACGACCAGCAGGTCACGGGCGGAGTCGGCGCGCACGTCCACCGCATTGGCGCTGGTGCCGCTGACGAGGGCGTCGGCACCCGACAGTGCGTGCAGCGCATCCCGCAGCCCCTCGACCTCGTCGGAGGCGGCCGGCGACTCGGGCTCCGCGGAGCCGACGGCGGAGAGGACCGCCCATCCGTCGGCCGTGGTCCCGGTGGTCGCGACGCGCTCGATGCCGGGCACCGACTCGGCCGCCGCGATCGCCGCCTCGGCGGCGTCCTCGCGGACCACGATCCGGTGCGGGGCGCTCTCGCCGGCGCCGTAGTGCTCGGCCATCGTCGCGAAGCCGGTGGAGGACTCGTTCGCCGCGGCGAACTGCTCGTCCTGCGAGAGCCCCACCCGGGTGCCGAGCAGTCCGGTGGCCAGCACCGCGAGGAGCAGCATGGAGCCGACCGCAGCGATCCACGGCCGCCCGGTGACGGCGCGGGCGACGGCCGCGAAGGGGCCGTGCTCCGCCCCGTCACGGCGCTCTGCGTCGTCACGGTGCCCCGCCCCGTCACGGTGTCCCGTGGTCGCGCCCGGTCGCGGGACGAACGGCCAGAACCCCCGTCGGCCGCAGACGGAGAGGAGGGAGGTGAGCGGGAACAGCACCGCGACCAGCGCGATCAGCAGCCCCGCCGCGGCGGCGAGGCCGAGGCCGCGGGTCGCGGGCATGACCGCGGCGAGCAGCGTCAGCAGGGCGAGGACGACCGTGATGTTCGAGGCCAGGATCGCCGGGACCGTGCGCCGCCAGGCGAGGGCGAGGGCGGCGCGGTGGTCCTCGGTGCGGTGCAGCTCCTCGCGGTAGCGGGAGATGAGCAGCAGGGCGTAGTTCGTGCCCGCCCCGAACACCAGCACCGAGATGACGCCCGCGTCGAAGGCGAGGGAGAACTGCTCGCCGAGGGTGTCGGTGACGCGCCCGGCGGCACCGTCGGCCAGCGCCACGACCGTGAGCGGCAGCAGCCACAGGATCGGCGAGCGATAGGTGAGCAGGAGCAGCACCGCGACCACGGCGATCGTCACCGCGAGCAGGCGGAAATCCGCCCCCGCGAAGGCCCCGCGGATGTCGGAGCCGACAGCGGGACCGCCCGTGATCGACACCGTCAGTCCCTCGGGAACCGAGTCCTGGGCGGTCTCCCGCAGGTCGGCGATCATCGCGTCGATCGCCTCGGTGTCCGCCTGAGCGTCGACCGTCGTGACCAGCAGGTCCGCCTCGCCGTCCGCGGCGGGCATGGGGCCGATCACCTCCCGTCCCGAGGTGGTCTGCAGCGCGGGGCGGAGGGTCTCGATCCCGGCGGCGTCCGCGTCGGTGAGCGCGCCGCCGTCGGTCCGGGTGATCACGGCGAAGACCGGCTGGAAGCGGGAGCCCTCGAGGGTGTCGGCGATCGCCGCGGCGCGCGAGGACTCCGAGCTCTCGGGCAGGGCGTCCATCCCGGCGACGGGGCCCCCTCCGCGCATCCCGCCCATCACGGCGAGCAGCAGCACGACGAACACGCCCAGCACCGCCCACGCGGAGCGGCGACCCACGAGCAGGGCGGCGAGGCGCTCGCCGGCGGGACGGCCGACGGGGGCCGGACGGCGCTCGCGGGCGGGAAGGTGCTCGTCGGCGGCTGCGTGGCCGACGGGCGGGAGCGGGGTGGAGGTCGAGGGCACGGAGCATCCTTCGAGGTCGGAGCGGGAAAGCCCCAGATCGGCGGGGCGCTGTCCACGCTAGGAAGCGGTGCCGGAGCCCGGATCAACCCTTCGATGTATTCGACCGTCGGCCCCTGAGGACTCGGTGGTCCTCGGTAGGGTCGGCGCATGACGCAGCGCCATCTCGTCGGGGCCAGGATCCTCGCGCAGGGACTCGTCGGGTCGGCGCGCAGCGGTGCTCGCGCAAGACGCGGCACCGAGTCCGCCGCGACCGGCGGAACCCCCGCCGCGACCGGCGGCACCCCCGCGCCCGTCGAGGTCGCGCGCTCCTTCGCCGCCCACCAGGGGCAGGACCTGCCCGGGGTGATCGCCTCCCTCGCGCTGCGCAGCGGCGGGGCGGTCGAGCCGGTGCTCGCCGCCTTCGACCGCGGGGAGATCGTGCGCGGCTACCCGATGCGCGGCACCGTCTTCGCCGTCGCCGCCGACTCCCTCGCCTGGATGACCGAGCTCTGCGTCGCGGGTCCGCTGCGCGCCGCGATCGCCCGCCGCGGGGCGCTCGACCTCGACGAGCGGAGGGTCGAGCGGGCCCGCGAGGTGCTCGTTGCGGCGGCCGAGCCGGTCTCCGCGCCCGGCGTCGGCCGGGGACTGCTGCGCAGCGAGGTGATGGCGGTCTGGGAAGCGGCGGGGATCGCGACCGGGAGCGGCCGCGGCTACCACCTGCTCGCCGAGCTGATCTCCTTCGGCGACATCGCCTACGGGCCGTGGCGCGAGCAGGAGACCGCCGTCGTGCACGCCCCGACCTGGCTGCCCGCCGGCAGCGACCTCGAGGGCACCTTCGGCGGGGACCGGGACGCGGCCGCAGCCGAGCTCGCGCTGCGGTACCTGACCAGCCACGGCCCGGCGGGGGAGAGGGACCTCGCCTGGTGGTCGAAGCTGCCGCTCGGCACGGTGCGCCCCGCGATCGCCCAGGTCGCGGAGCGGCTCGAGTCCGGATTCGCCGACCGCGACGGGCGCCTCCACGCCCGCCCCGAGGACGCCCGCGGCGGTGACGGGGAGCGGCTCTGGTTCCGGCCCGGCCTCGCCGAGGAGTACGCGGACGCCGAGAAGGACACGATGAAGGAGCTGCTGCTGCCCGGCTTCGACGAGCTCGTGCTCGGCTACCCGGACCGGCTCGCGCTGATCGCCGAGGGCCACCATCCCGCCCTCGCACCCGGCAACAACGGGGTGTTCAAGCGGGCCGCTCTGCGCCGTGGCGAGATCGTCGGCACCTGGACCCGCACCGGCTCGGCCGGCAAGCGCCGCCTCGTGCTCGAGGAGCTCGGCACGATCTCCGATCCCCAGCGCCGGCGCTTCCAGAACCTCTTCGCGCGCTTCCCGTACACCGCCGCCTGAGCGGCGGCCCCGGCGCGGGGCAGGGTCGCCGTCGGCGCTGGACTCGCGCGCCCGGACCCGCCCCAGGCGCCCGTGGTGGAATGGCCCCCATGGATCGACCCAGCTACGGCTACAGCGCCGAGGACGCCCCCGAGCCGCAGGCTCCGCCCGTCTGCCCCCGCCACCCCGACCGGGTGAGCTACGTGCGCTGCCAGCGGTGCGAGCGGCCGGTCTGCCCCGACTGCCAGCGACCCGCGGCCGTCGGCGTGCTGTGCGTGGACTGCGCGCGGGACCTCGAGCGCCAGCAGGCGTCCTCCCGGCCGCGCAATGCGATGGGCGGCGCCGTGGGCCGCGCGACCCCCGTCGTCAGCTACACGATCATCGCGCTGTGCGTCCTCGCGTACGTCGGGCAGCGGGTGGCGCCGGACCTCGTCGTCCAGCTGGGCATCTTCGCGCCGTTCCGCGCACTCGCGATGCCGTGGACCTTCCTCACCGCCGGCTTCCTGCACGGCGGGATCCTGCACCTCCTGCTGAACATGTACGCGCTGTACGTCTTCGGCCCGCAGCTCGAACGGACCCTCGGGCACTGGCGCTTCGCCGGCATCTACCTGCTGTCCGTGGTCGCGGGCCACACCGCGGTGGTGCTGCTCACCGATCCGCTGAGCCAGAACTGGTACGGCGGCACGTTGGGGGCGTCCGGAGGCGTGTTCGGCCTGTTCGCGGCCATGTTCATCGTCATCCGACGGATGGGGGCCGACGCCGCTCAGCTCATCGTCCTCATCGCGCTGAACCTGGTCATCACCTTTACGGTGCAGGGCATCTCCTGGCAGGGTCACATCGGCGGGCTGCTGATGGGCGGTGCGCTGACCGCGGCGATGTACGCGCTGCGCCCCAAGGCGCGTCCCGGCTCCGACCGGCAGGCGATCGCCCGCCGCTCCGCGCTGCTCCACGCCGGGGTGCTCGCCGCGGGGTTCGTGCTCTGCCTCGCGCTCGTGCTCGGGCGGTTCGCGCTGCTGCCCGCCTGAGGCGCGGGGCACGGAGGGGGCTGCCGGTTCGTCCGTGCAGGCGCTAGCGTCGGCGCATGAGCGATCCCGCAGGCCCCGACGGCACCGCGACCCCTGCAGGCCCCGACGCCTATCCCGCCCCCGCCCCCGAAAGGTTCCTCCCCCTGCTGGAGGAGCTGCGGGCCCGGCTCGCCGCTGCGCTGCCCGATGCCGAGGAGTTCGTGGGCTACGGGATGCCCGGCTTTCGGATCGACGGTGCGATCGTCGCCGGATACGCCGCGTTCAGCCGCCAGTGCGGGCTGTACGTCGACGCGGCCGCGATCGCCGAGTACGCCGACGAGATCACCGGGGCGGGGCTCAAGCACACCAAGACCGGGGTCACCTTCACCGTGGCCCGCCCGATCCCGGGCGAGCTCGTCACCCGCCTCGCCCTCGCCTCCCGCGCCGCGCTCGGCGTGTGAGGGCGCTCGGGTGTGAGGGTCGGGCCGACGATCACGGTGATTTGACGCCAAGTCGGTGGCCACGGCGGGAGCGCCGCTGCCCGCGCAGAGCACCCACCTGCGGAACTACACCGGTGTGACTATCCCCAGTTGTGGACGCGGATGTGGATAACCGTGGATCTGCTGGGGACGTAGGCCCGGCGACTGTGGAAAACCGGGGATGGGCTGTGGACGGGCAGTGGGCGTGGGAGATCTCCGCGAGTCCGCACCGGCTCCGGTCGAGCTCGGTCGGCGGCGCACCCGATCGGTTCGACGGGCGGGCCCCGTGTCGCTGACCTGTGGATATACCCGAACGTAACCGATGCTGACCTGGCATGACAGGCACGGGTCCGGATTCTCGTCACCGGGACGGAGATCACGGCGCGATCACGGCGGCCGCTGGCGCGACACGCCCGGGAAGTCGTTCGCACCTGCGGAACTACAGGTCTGTCATTCGTCCACGGCTGTGGACAACGCTGTGGAAAACTCCGGGGGAGGGTCGGAAGGGGTGGCGGCGCTCAGTGCTCGGCGCCGCCGGGGAGCACGCTGTCCACAGCGTTCTCCCGCGCCGCCCGGACCAGCTCGACGATCCCGCGGGCCGTCTCCTCGACGGCCAGGGCGTCGGCCGCGGGGACGTGCACGAAGCCGCCGCGCACCCCGGCCAGCTCCGGAGCGGTCGCCAGCAGGTGTGCGATCCGGTAGGCGAGGTCGTTGCAGACATAGGTGCCGGCCGTCTGCGACACCGACGCGGGCAGGCCCGCCTCCCGCAGCGCCGCGACCATCGCCTTGACGGGGAGGCTCGTGAAGTGGCCGACGGGACCTCCCGCGACCACCGGCTCATCGACCGGCGAGGCTCCCGCACCATCCGGGATCCGGGCATCGCGGAGGTTGATCGCGACCCGCTCGGGGGTGATCGCGGTGCGACCGGCCGCCAGCCCGACCGCGATCACCAGCGGTGGGCGCCGCGCGCGCACGGCCTCCTCGAGGAGATCCCCGGCCCGCCCGAACTCGACCGGCAGCTCGATCGCCTCGACCGCGAGCCCGCTCTCGCGCAGGATCGGGGACGCGCGCCGCACCGCCTCCCACGACTCGTTGAGGGCGGCCCCGTCGAAGGGCTCGAAGCCGGTCAGCAGCACGTCGGTGGTCATGGAGCCAGGGTAGGGCCGCCCGGGACGGCGGAGCGGAAAACCCCTCGAGCACCCGTCGACAGTTCCCTACCCTGGGGCGATGTCGACGCACCCCGATCTCAGCACGCTGTATCCGCCTCTCGGCCTCGTCCTCCGCGCCGGAGATCTCACGCTGCGCCCGTTGTCCGACGCGGACATGCCCGAGTACGCCGCGCTCCTCCGTCGGCCGATCTTCGCCGACCCGACCGGTCCCGAGGTGTTCCCCTGGTACCGGGCGGAGCCCGACGAGCGCGAGCTCGACGCGCTGCGCTTCCAGTGGCGGCTGCGCTCCGGCATCGGCCCCGAGGAGTGGACCCTCGTCTTCGGGATCTGGGCCGGCGGCCGACTGATCGGCTCCCAGGACGTGTCCGCTGTGCGCTTCGCCGAGCGGCGTACGGTCTCCTCCGGCTCCTGGCTGACGCTCGACGCGCACGGGAACGGGTACGGGACGCTCATGCGCCAGGCCATGCTGACGCTCGCCTTCGACCACCTCGGCGCGCGGCGGGCCGAGTCCTGCGCCGTGGTCGGGAACGCCCCCTCCTTCGGGGTCTCGCGGGCCTGCGGCTACGTCGAGAACGGCACGCAGGTCTCGGCCCTGCGCGGATCGCGCGAGGTTGAGCAGCGCTTCCTCGTCACGCCGGAGACCTTCCGCCGCCCGGCCGTGCCGGTCGAGGTCGAGGGGCTCACCCCCGCGCTGCGGGCGATGCTCGGAGCCTGAGCCGGGGGACTGCCTGTCCACGAACGGGACGTGAGCGGCACGAGACCTGCACATAGCAGGGCAGGTGCCGCTCACGTCCCGTCGGTGGACAGCAACTTCCGGGCGGGCGAGGACCGGCCGTCACCGGGACCAGGCGGTTCCGGGTGGCGGGGCAGCTCCTGGGATCAGGCCGTTCCCGGACGGGCGAGGTCAGCAGTAGGCGGTCGTCGCGGTGGTGCGGGCCGTCGTCTTCGTGGCCTTCTTCGTGCCGCCCTTGTACGTGCACTTCTCGACGAGGGTTCCCTTGGCGTTGTACAGCCGGGCGGTGTCGCCGGTGTTGTTCCAGATGTAGCTCGCCTTGCTCCAGTACAGGGTGGTCGAGGAGTTCTTCCCGGAACCCGAGCGGATCGTGAGGGTCTTGCCCGGGGCCAGCTTCGTGCCCTTGGGGAAGGCGAACCTCTGCGGGCCCTCGTCGCGGAGCACGTAGCCGGTGAGGGTCAGCGTGGTCTTCCCGGTGTTCTTCACCTGGATGTACTCCTGGGTGTACCCGGCGTTGTTCGACTTGTCGGTGCCTTTGGGGTCGTAGTGGATGGTGGTGATGTCCAGCGGCTTCACGACCGCGGCCTCGGCCGGGGCGGTGACGGCGAGCGGGGCGGCGAGCAGGAGGCCGGCCAGCAGCATGGGCAGCAGGCGGGCGCGCGAGAGGGCAGGAGCGAACATGAAGACCTCGAGGAGGACGGGATCGGGAACTCGACGGTGAGCTCCAGATCAGGGCCGACGGGATGCACGAAAAGTACAGCCCGCCGGGCCCTTCGGACCAGAGTTTCCCGACACCTGTTCAGCGAGCTCTGTCACACTCCGCGGCATCGCTGTCCTGGCGGTCAGTGGAGGGGCCGGCCCGGGGCGAGCGGGCCGCGGCAGCAGTCCCGGAACCTCCGCAGCCGCCTCGTCTCGCCTCCTCTCCTCTGCCTGTTCCGCCTCCTCTCGACCCCCGCCGCCACTCGCCACAGTGGCGGAGCCGACGGGGCTGTCCCCGGCCCGCCGGGGACGGCCGACCCCTACATCGACTCCTGCCACGCCTGGTAGAGCGCCGCGAAGCGCCCGCCCGCGGCGACCAGCTCCGTCGGCGAGCCGTCCTCGACCACCTCGCCGCCATGGACGACGAGCACCCGGTCGGCGATCATCACCGTCGTCAGACGGTGGGCGATGATCAGCGAGGTGCGGTGGCCGAGCAGCTTGGTGAGCCCTTCCTGGACCATCCGCTCGGAGGGGATGTCCAGCGAGCTGGTGGCCTCGTCGAGGATCAGCACCCGCGGGTCGGCGAGGAAGGCGCGCGCGAAGGAGATCAGCTGCCGCTGCCCCGCCGAGACGCGCCCGCCGCGCTTGTTCACGTCGGTGTCGTAGCCGTAGGGGAGCTTCTCGATGAACTCGTCGGCGCCGATCGCCCGCGCCGCCGCCTCGATCTCCTCGCGGCTCGCCCCGGGCTTGCCGAGCGCGATGTTGTCCGCGACCGTGCCGGAGAAGAGGTAGGCCTCCTGGGTGACCATCACGATGTTGCGCGTCAGGTCGTCCATCGACACGTCCCGCAGGTCCACGCCGTCGAGCTTCACGCTGCCCTCGGTCGCGTCGTAGAAGCGGGCGATGAGCTTCGCGACCGTGGACTTGCCGGCGCCCGTCTGCCCGACCAGCGCGACGGTCTGACCGGCGGGGATGTGCAGGTCCAGCGGCTTGAGCACGAGCGGGCCGGCCTCGCTGTAGCGGAAGGAGACGTTCTCGAAGTCCACCTGCCCGCTCGAGGTGGGCAGCGGGGTCGGGGACTCGGCCTCCTTCACGTGCGGCTGAACGGCCAGCAGGTTCGCGATCTTCTCGAGCGCCGCCACGGCGGACTGGAAGGAGTTGTAGAAGTTCGCGATCTCGTCGACCGGCTGGAAGAAGCGCCGCGAGTACAGCACGAGCGCGACCAGCACGCCGACCTGCAGGTCGCCCTGCAGCACCCGGAAGCCGCCCACCACGAGCACCGCCGCAATGGTGATGTTCGCGAGCACGCGCAGCGCCGGCTGGTAGATGCCGAAGACATTGATCGAGCGCATGGAGGCGTCGCGGTAGTCCTGCGCGAGGGTGTCGAACTCTGCCTGGTTGCGGTCTTCCTTGCGGAAGGCCTTCACGGCGCGGATCCCGGCCATCGCCTCGACGAAGTGGACGATCAGCCGCGCCGAGTGGGTGCGGATCGCGCGGTACTCGACGCTCGAGCGCTTCTGGAACCACACCGTCAGCGCCACGCAGGGGATCAGCATCAGCAGCATGACCAGGCCGGTCACCGGGTCCATGCCCACGATCAGCACGATCGTGAAGACCATCGACAGCGAGGCGCCGACCATGACGTTCACGCCCGAGTCGAGCAGCTCGCGCAGCGCCTCCATGTCGGAGGTCTGCCGCGAGACGATGCGACCCGAGGTGTAGGACTCGTGGAACTCGAGGTCCTGCTTCTGGGTGAAGCGGAAGACCTTCCGCCGCAGCGCGAGCAGCATCCGCTGTCCGACCACGACGGACTGGCGCACGTAGCCGAAGGTCAGCAGGCCGCCCACGATCGCGGCGCCGACGGCGAGGACCGCCGCCTGGATCGCCGGGGTGGCATCGCCCTCGAGCAGCGACGGCAGGCCGTGGTCGATGCCCCAGGCGATGATCGCGGGGCCGGCCACGACGGCCAGCTGTGCGACGACCACCATGATCGCCATGAGCACGAACTGGCCCTTGACCGGCGAGATCAGCTCGCCGAGCAGCGCGAAGGAGCGGCGGCGGGAGGACTTGGCCTCCTCGGCGGTGAGGGCGCCGCCGTCGGCGCCGTCCTGGTCGAGCGGAGCGGTGGTGGTCATCGGCCCTCCTCCTGGATGGCGCGGAGCTCGAGCTCGCCGGTGAGCGTCTCGATGTCCTGGTCGCGGCGGCGCTCCTCCTCCTGGTTGGCGATCACCCAGCGGTACCGGGCGGAGGTGGCCATGAGCTCGGTGTGGGTGCCGACGGCGACGACCCGGCCGTCGTCGAGCAGGGCGACGCGGTCGGCGAGGGCGACGGTCGAGGTGCGGTGCGCGACGATCAGCGTGGTCGTGCCCTGCAGCACCTCGCGGAGGCGGCCGGTGACGGTCTCCTCGGTCCGGGTGTCGAGGGCGGAGAGCGGATCGTCGAGCAGCAGCACGGCCGGTCGGGCGGCGATCGCGCGGGCGAGGGCGAGGCGCTGGCGCTGGCCGCCGGAGAGGCTCATGCCCTCCTCACCGATGCGGGTGTCGACGCCCTCGGGCAGGTCGTAGGCGTAGGTCGCGTCGGCAGTGCGCAGGGCGAGGTGCAGCAACTCCTCGGCCTCCGCCTCTGAGAGCCTCGGATCGGCGCCGAGCAGCACGTTCTCCCGCACTGAGTCGGAGAACAGGGTGGCGTCCTCGAAGGCGACCGCGGTGAGGGTGCGCAGGGTGATCAGGTCCATGTCGCGGATGTCGACGCCGTCGATGGTGATCGCTCCGCCGGTGACGTCGTAGAGCCGCGGCACGAGCTGCAGCAGCGTCGACTTGCCGCTGCCGGTCACGCCCACGAGAGCCATGGTCTCGCCGGGGAGGATCTCGAGGTCCGCCCCGTCGAGGACGTCGGTGACGTGCGCGGGGGCGTCCTCGTACCGGAAGTGGACGCCCTCGAACCGCACCGCGCCGCGGGCCGTCGTCGGGTCGACGGGCACCGGCCGCTCGGGCGAGACGATGGTGTTCACCGTGTCCATCACCTCGTAGTGGCGGTCCAGCGCGGTGGTCGCGTTCACGGCCTGACCCAGCAGCATGCCGAGCATCCGCACGGGGCCGACGACGAGGGTGGCGGTGGCGAAGTAGGAGGCGAGCTGGCCCGTGCTGATCGCCCCGTCGGCCGTGAGGTGCAGGCCCACCAGCAGCGCCACGCCGAGCGCCGCCTCGGGCAGCATGAACATGAACATGTCGAAGCGGGCCATCGCGGTCGCCTTGCGCACCTCGGTGCGACGCAGCTCCTCGGCCTGCTCGGTGAAGCCCTCGAGCGCGGAGGGGCCGCGACCGAAGGCCTTGAGCACGCGGATGCCCTGCACGGACTGCTCGATGGTGGTGGCGAGGTCGCCGTTCTGGTCCTGGGAGAGGCGCGAGAGGACCGAGAAGGAGCGGTTGAAGCGGTACGCGATGATGCTCACCGGCACCGCGGCGATGAAGAAGATCAGCGCCAGGATCGCGCTGGAGCGGATCAGGAGCACCATGCCCACGGTCACCGTGACGACGTTGGTGACGGCCATGATCATGCCGAAGGCGATCCAGCGGCGGATCTGGTTGATGTCGGTGAGCATGCGCGAGAGCAGCTGGCCCGAGCCCCAGCCGTCGTGGAAGCTGACCGGCAGGTGCTGGACCTTCTCGTAGAAGCTGACGCGGATCTGCTTCTCGACGGTGGTGGAGGGGGCGACGGCGAAGGTGCGGCGCAGCCAGATGAGGGTGGCCTCGACGACGCCGAGGGCGAGCACGATCGCGCCGCCCGTCCAGATGGTGATGGCGGTGGCGTCGTCGCCGAGGCGGTTGACGATGAACTCGAGGACCTGCGGGATCATGAGCGCGACGATGGACGCGGTCATGGCGCTGAGCAGGCCGAGATAGAGGCGGAATCGGATGGGGCGGACCGTCTGCCAGAGGCGGCTCATGGTGCCGAGCATGGGGAAAGGATCCTCAGGGGGGAGTTCGCCCCCGGCGGTCGGGGACGAAGTCTTAGCCTAGTCAAGTATTCCCACGTCTGACAGCGTATTCCGAGGCGGGTCGCGAGGAATCATCGGAGGGGCCGTCGATGGGGCGGTTCGTCGGCGTCTCGGGCCGACCGGCGCGTGATCGGCCGACAGGCACGCGGGCGGCTCGGCCGCCCGCGTGGCTCAGGCGCCGAGCTCGATCTCGCTCCACTCGCTGTACGCGGCGTCGGACAGGAACGCGGCGGCGCCGGCGGAGGCGGCGGTCACCGTGAGCACCGCGGGCCAGGCGCCGATCTTCTTCGCGAGCGGGTGGGAGAGGCCGAAGCCGAGCACGTAGGTCGCGCCGAGCACGGCCGTGGTGGCGGGGCCGCGGCGGGCGAGCCAGGTGCGGCCCGCGTAGATCCCGGCGGCGGCGAGGACCGCGCCGCCGAGCGGCCGGATCCCGGTCTCGCGGGCGGTCAGCCATCCGCCGATCAGCCCCGCGGCGACGACGGGGGCGGTCTTCACGGACTCGGCGGGCTTGATCGCGATGCTCATGAGCCGAGCCTACGACGGAGACCTCCGGGGTGTGCGCAGAGCTCGCTCAGCGCACCACCGCGGCGCCGTGGGCGGGTACGGTGCGGGGCGCCGCGGGGCCGACGGCGTCGAGCATGTCCGCGCCGCTGATCGCCTCGAGCACGTTGCCCGGCGCGGGCCGGTCCTCGTCGCCGAGGTTCAGGACCAGCGTGAGGGCGCGCGGGTGCCCGCCGGCCGCGTCGTCGGCGCCGGTCGCGGCGGCCGACGGGGTCAGCGTGATCTGCGCCCACGTGTTCGTCAGCGTGCCCTCGTCGACCGCGACCGAGGCGGTGGCGAGCCACGGCTCCCGACGGCGCAGGGCGAACAGGCGCCGGTGCACCTCGAGGATCCGCGGCGCGGCGCCCGGGCTGAGCAGGGCGAGCCCCTGCGGTGCGGCGACCGCCCCGTCGGCGCCAGCGGCGCCGGAGCGGCCGGCCGGATCATCGCCGTGGGCACCCGACCCGTCGGCCGGATCGCCGCCGTCGGCCCCGAGGGCCGCCGGCGCCGCGGGGAAGGCGGGCCGCACGGCGTCGTCGCCGCCGGGCCGATCCTCCTTGACCCCGACCGCGCCGAGCTCGTCGCCCGCGTACACCGCCGGGATGCCGGGCAGCAGCGCGAGCAGGGCGTAGGCGGCGGCGAGGTCGCGGCCGTCCTCGAGCTGGGAGGCGATGCGGGTGGTGTCGTGGTTGCCGAGGAAGGTGAGCGGATGTGCGCCGCCGTCGGCGGCGAGGAACTCCGCGTGGCGGCCCAGGGCGTGCGCGAGCTCGAACAGGTTGTGGTCCCGCAGCGAGGACCAGATCGCCTTCCACAGCTCGTACTGGGTGATCGAGTCCGCCCCCGACGCGGTCGCGAAGCCGGGGTAGTCGCCGTGGATCACCTCGCCGAGAATCCAGGCGTCCGGGTGCTCGGCCCGCACCCGCTCGAGGATCGGGGCCCAGGCCTCCGGGCCCGCCGCGTACATCGCGTCGAGCCGCCAGCCGTCGATCCCGCGGCGCAGCCATCCGGTCATGACGTCGACGATCGAGTCCTGCACCACCGAGTCGGCGAGGTCCAGCTCGATCAGGTCCCCGTTGCCCTCGAAGCCGTAGGGATGCTCGCCGGACCAGCGGATGTGCGCGCCCTCCGGGGCGTGGGGACCGACGGCGATCGCGCGGCGCGCGACCGGGTGCAGCTCCGAGACGTGGTTGAACACCCCGTCGAGCACCACTCGGATCCCGCGCTCCCGGCAGGCGGCGAGCAGGGCGTCGAGGTCGCGCTCATCGCCCAGGCGCGGGTCGAGGCGCCGATGGTCGAGGGTGTCGTAGCCGTGGGAGACGGCGTCGAAGATCGGGTTCAGGAGCAGCACGTTCGCACCGAGGGACACCAGGTGGTCGAGCCATCCGGCCAGCCGCCCGAGCCGGTGCACGATGTTCTCCCCGTCGGCTCCGCCGTAGCCTTCGCCGCCCAGGTCCTCGCGGTGCCGGGGCGCGCCGCAGAAGCCCAGCGGGTAGACCTGCCAGCAGATCGCGTCGCGGATCCAGGCGGGGGCGGAGAACGGCGCTGTCGTGGTCATGGCGTCATCGTAGGCGCGGGTCGGCGGTGTCGAGGGTGCGGTGCCAGGGGTCGTGGGTGACGGCCGGCGGCGCAGGGCGGATGGTCGGGACATCGGCTGTCCGGACAGCGGACGCCCGGTCATCGATCGCGCGGACGCCGGGTGCGGCAGCGGCGGGACCGTGATGGGATGGCGGAGCCGACGCCCCCTGCCTTCCGGGGCCGCGTCCCGCCGCACCGCTCACCGAGGAGAGACATGATCCGCCTGCGCACCGACTTCTTCGCCGAGTCCCTCGGCATGGGCACCTCCATGAACGTGCTGATGCCGCAGGCCGCCTCCGGCATCGGCATGGAGGGGGCCGACGCGACCAACGGCGCCGACGGAGCGCGCGGCGTGCCCGTCCTCTACCTCCTGCACGGCCTCAGCGACGACTGCACCATCTGGGAGCGCCGCACCTCGATCGAGCGCTACGCGACCGAGAAGGGGATCGCCGTGGTGATGCCCGAGGTGCGCCGCTCGTTCTACTCCGACGAGGCGGTGGGCGAGAAGTACTGGACCTTCATCGCCGAGGAGCTGCCGCAGCTGGTGGCGCGCACCTTCCACGTCTCCACCGCCCGGGAGGACACCTTCGTCGCGGGCCTGTCGATGGGCGGCTTCGGCGCCTTCAAGCTCGCCCTGAACCACCCCGATCGCTTCGCCGCCGCGGCGAGCCTGTCCGGGGCGCTCGACGTGACGAGCCTCGATCTGAGCTGGACCGGGACCCTCGGCGAGCGGGTCTGGGGCGGTCGCGACGTGTCCGGCACCGCCGATGACCTGGTGGGCCTCGTCGAGCGCGCCGACCCCACCACGCTGCCCGCCCTCTTCCTCGACTGCGGCACCGAGGACGGCCTGATCAGCCAGAACGAGCGCTTCATCGCCGCTGCCGAGGAGCACTCCGTCGGCCTCACCTCCCGCCTCCGCCCCGGCGACCACACCTGGGAGTTCTGGGACGAGGGCATCCAGGACGTCCTGGACTGGCTGCCGATCCGCGGCTGAGCCGACGCGCGGCGGGACCAGCACGCGTCGGGACCAGCACGCGTCGGACGGCGGTGCCCCGCGGACGGCGGTGTCGGCCCCGTCGGCCGTGCGAGACGATGGACCGGACCTCGCGGCGCCGCCCCGTCGGCCCGCCCCCACGACCCCGGGAGTTCACATGGCCGTCTTCGCCGTCCAGTACACGTACCTCGACGACGCTCAGCGCCTGGCGACGTTCCGTCCGGAGCACCGCGAGCACCTCGCCGAGCTGCACCGCGACGGGACGCTGCTGCTGTCGGGGCCGCTGGACGACGGCTCGGAGGCGCTGCTGATCGTCGTCGCGGACTCCGCCGAGGATGCGCTCGCGGCGCTCGACGGCGACCCGTTCAAGCGCGAGCGCGTCATCGTGGATCGCGTCGCGCGCGAGTGGAACGTCGTGATCGGTCAGCTGCCGGGAGCCTGAGGGCCGCCCGCGCCGGGCATGGGGCCGCGCTCGCCGTCGGGCCCCGTCGCTGTCGGCGGCTCCTCTCGCGCGATCTCGTCCTGCAGCGCGAACAGCTCGGCCGGGGACTCGACGCGCCGGGCGTGATCGCCGATCAGCACCAGTGGCAGCGCTTTCTCCCCGCCGTGCTCCTGGAGCAGCGCCATGGCGTCGGCGTCGCGGCGCACGTTCACCCAGACCAGGTCCGCGCGGGGCCCGCGCAGACCGGTCTGCAGCCGCGCCGACCCCGGATCGCCCGGCGCCCACAGCACGAGGGCCGCCCGGCCGGCACCGGCCTCGCGGGCGAGGGCGAGGCTCGTGTGCGGGCCGGAGCGCAGCGGGCTCGTCCAGTACGCCATGAACAGGGAGAACAGACCCACCGCGATCGCGGCGAGCAGCTGATCCACGGCCACCAGCAGCGCCGACAGCACCGCGCCGCCGACGATCATCAGCGCGGGCCGCAGCCACGCCGTCACGGGGGTGCGGGACGCAGGGGAGGTCGGTTCGGTGCCGGGCACCCGTCCAGGGTACGGCCGACGGCTGGGGTGGTGCGGGGACCGCTGCGCCGTATGCCGTGCGTCAGATCAGGGCGGCGGTGTCGAGACGTTCGCGGGTCTGCTCCACGAGGGCGTCGCGCAGGGCGGCGACCGCGGGGATCGACTGGGCGCCGCGGCGGTTGATGAGGCCGATCATGCGGTTGTCGAGCCCGGCGAGGGGCCGCACCCGCACCTGGTCGTTCGGTGCCGCCTCGAGGGAGGTCTCAGGCATGAGCGCGACCCCGCCACCGTGCTGGATGAGGCGCTGCACCACGATTGAGTCGTCGGTCGAATGGCGCACCGTCGGCACGAAGCCGGCGCGGCGCGCGCTCGAGATGAGGTTCGCCCGACACCGCTCGCAGCCCGCGATCCACGGCTCGGCGGCCAAGTCGGCGAGGGTCAGCTCGGGGTCGTCCGCGCGGGGATGGTCCTGCGGGAGCACGAGCATCACCCGGTCCTCGAGCAGCGGGCTCCACTCGAGGGTGCCCTCGTCGGTGAGATCGCTGCACGGATAGCGGAACACGAGGGCCACGTCGAGCTCGCCCTCGCGGACCGCATCCACCGCCTCCGGCGGCTCGAGCTCGCGGAAGGTGACGTCGAGATCGGGCGCGGTGCTCGAGAGGGTCGCGAGGACCGGCGGGAGCAGCACCGCCGCGGCCGACGGGAAGGTCCCGAAGCGCACCGAGCCGCGGCGCAGGGCCGTGATGTCCGCGAGCTCCTGCTCGGCCGCATCGAGCTGCGCGGCGATCGCCTCCGCGTGCGAGGCCAGCCGACGCCCCGCCTCGGTCGGCGTGATCCCCGCGGACGAGCGCAGCAGCAGCTGCGTGCCGACCTCCTTCTCGAGGGCGGCGAGGTGCTGCGACACGGCCGGCTGGGTCCAGCCCAGCTCGCGCGCGCCCGCGCCGATCGAGCCGTTGCGCACCACGGTCCGGAAGATGAGAAGCCTGCGGGGATCCATGCCGTTCATGGTAGTCGCGGGTGGCAAGTTCTGCTTATGGGGTGGGGCACGTCGGGGCGGGGTTCGGGGCGCGGCGCCACCGCGGGCCCCGCGAGCTCCGTGCCCGCGCGCCGGCGGCCCCGCCCCGGCTTCGGCCTGTGTCTCGTCGCGACCTGCCCCGCCGGGTGGCCCCGTCCCGCCCGCCGTCGCGCCCGGACACGTCCGAGAACGCTGCACTTACGGCGGAATACGGCGTGGATTCACCCCAGAGTGCAGCGGTTCCTGAGGGGCAGGGAGGGAAGGCGGCCCGGGAGCGGCACCTCAGCGCGACGTCTGCTCGGGGTCCGCCCCGGTGGTGCTCTCGCCGTCCTCCTTGCGGACGGCGTCGCGGAACGCCCGCACTCCGGTCGAGAATCGGCCGGCCCCGGCGCGAGCACGGCCCGCGGTGTCCTCGCCGAGCTGCTTGGCGGTGCTGACCCCGCTGCGGCCGGTGTCGACGACCTTGTCCCGCATCTCGCCGACCGCGGCACGCCAGCGCTTGGCCTCCGCCGAGTCGTGACCGTCCTCGATCTCGAGCACCGTCTGGAAGCTCAGCACCTCGGTGACGACCATGTTGCTCGACGTGACCGCGGATCGCGCCGCGATCGGCGAGAGGAGGACCTTCGAGTTCGCGCGACGAATGGTCTCGTTCATCCGCTCGAGCAGCTTCTCCGACGCGGTGTGGATCGTGGCGAGGCGCTTGGTGCGGGCGGAGCGCAGGCCGACTCGATGGTTCAGGAGTTCCTCGGGGGTGCTGTCGAGAACCCGATCGAGCTCGAGAACGGCCAGAGCATCCTGCAGATGGACGCAGTGCGCGATCACGGCGAGCCACTCTCGCACGGAGGGCTCAACCGACTTCGCCGTCGCGGCGACCTCGCTGACCTTCGCCTTCTCGACCTTCTCGGCGAGCGCGTCGATCTGGCGCAGGGCGTAGGCCTCGGTCCGCGCGATCGTCAGGGCGGTGCCCTGCACCTTCGACCAGGTCACCTCCGAGACGCGGCCGACGTCCTCGCGCACGGCCATCGCCTCCTGGAGGACGAGATCGACGCCGATCATGTCCGCGAGGACGGCATCCTTCTGCGCGCGGAGGATGTCGTCGATCTTCTGATCGATCACCTCGAGATACTCGCCGAGCTCGTCGATCGACTGCTGCGGCGACATCTGGGTCATCATCGCGGCGCTGGCGGCGAGAAGCACCGGCGGGTTGAGAGCGGCGGCCGCGGGGACGAACTGCAGGTTCTTGGCGAACTGCCCGCTCGGGGCGCGGAGCGTCGCGTGAAGATTCCCGGTGGTCGTGTTCTTGACCATCGGCAGCTTCTTCAGCGCCGCAGCAGACTCCTGGGTGAGCTTGAGGTATCGACCCGACTGTTCGGCGAGGGCCTGGCCGCCGTGGAGCGCAGCGGCAGCGCCCTTCATCGACGAGCTGGCCAACCGCTCGAGACGGAGGTCGACGGCCTGGAGGCCCTGGGACGTCAGGAAGGCGTCGACATCTGCAGGGGCACCGATGACGGCGATGCCGTTCTCATCGCTCATCACGTCGATCTCGTGGTTCACGTGCGCACTCCGGAAGGTCGAGGGGTGCAGGCTGCTCCCGTTTCACTGTGATTATCGCCCTCGGGTGCGACTCCTGGAGGCGGGCCGGCACTCAGCGTGGTGCCGCGGGGGAGTGGGGGGAGAGGACAGCCCCACCCCACCCCTCACACCGGCGGGAGGCCCAGGTTCTCCCGCAGCGTCGTGCCGGCGTACTCCGTCGGGTACACCCCGCGCTCCTGCAGGCGCGGGACGAGGTGGTCGACGATGTCGTCGATCCCGGAGGGGATCAGCCACGGGGTGATGTTCAGGCCGTCGATCGCGCCGAGCCGGGCGAACTCCGCGAGCCGGTCCGCGACCGCGTCGTAGCTGCCGGTGAACTCGCCGCGACGGGCGCCGGCGCGCCCACGGGCGAACTCGAGGATCGACTGCCCCTTCTCGGCGGCCTCCTCGCGCCAGGCGCGGGTGAGCTCCTCGGCCTTCGCGAACTGGAAGCCGGCGCCGCGGGTCACCCCGGACTCCTCGACCTCCGGCGGCACATCGGGCAGCGGACCGTCGGGGTCGAAGTCCGAGAGGTCCCGGCCCCAGTACTGCTCGAGCAGGGCGATGGCCTGCTCGGGCCCGATCTGCAGGTCCCGCACCCAGCGCACCTTCTCCTCGGCCTCCGCCTCGGTGGGCGCGAGGATGATCTCGGCGCCCGGCAGGATCTTCACCGAGCCCGGGTCGCGGCCCGCGGCGACGGTGCGCTCGACGATGCTGCGACGGAACTCGACGGCCGCGGAGAGCGCGCCGTGCGGCGAGAAGATGACGTCGGCCGTGCGGGCGGCGAAGTCCTGCCCGGCAGGGGAGGCTCCCGCCTGGAAGAGCACGGGGCGGCCCTGCGGGGAGCGGGGCAGGTCGCCGCTCGCCCGCACCGCGTAGTGGGCGCCGTCGTGCGCGACCTGCTCGCCGCGCCAGTACTGCTCGGCGACCTGCACGAACGCCTCGGCGTGGGTGTAGCGGTCGGCGTGGTCGAGATAGCCGCCGCGGCGGAAGTTCTCCCCGGTCCAGGCGTTGTCGGTGGTGACCACGTTCCAGCCCGCGCGGCCCCCGGAGAGCAGGTCGAGGGTCTGCAGCCGGCGGGCGAGATCGACGGGGTCGTTGTATGTGGTGTTCTGCGTGGCGACCAGGCCGATCCGCTCGGTGACGCCGGCCAGCGCCGCGAGCAGCGTCTGGGCGTCGGGGCGCCCGGCGACGTCGAGCTCGAAGGGCACGCCGCGGTGCTCGCGCAGCCGCAGCCCCTCCCCGAGGAAGAAGGCCGAGAACAGCCCCCGTTCGGCGGTGCGGGCGAGCGCCTCGAAGGACTCCCGCGCGACCTGGTCGCCGCTCTCCGGCAGGCGCCAGATCGTCGAGGAGTTCACGCCCTGGAAGAACACGCCGAAGCTGAGCTGTCCGGTGGGGGTGTGCGCGGGGTGGAGCGGGTGCTCGGCCGGGCCCGTCGCGAGGGCGGCGGCCTCCTCGGACAGCGGTGCGCCCGAGCGCCCGGGGGCAGTGGCGGTGGTCATGCGGACTCCTCGAGGGTGGAGGTGGAGCGGGCGAGGCGGGCGCGGTCGGCGCGCCGCACGGGGTCGAGGCGGAAGGGCATTACGGGCAGGCCGAGCCGGGCCCGGAGGCTGCGGCGCGGGTTCGGGGCGGGTTCGACCAGGTCGCGGGACCGCAGCTCGGCCGCGAGCTGGCCCAGGGTGCCGACGGGGTCGGCCTCGAGGTCCAGGCCGACGAGCCGCACCAGCCGCACGCGGCCCGGCCCGTCCGTCGGCCCGGCGTCGAGCGCCTCGGCGATGCTCCCGGCGAGCGGCTTCGCGCGCGCCCCGCCGGAGACGTCGAGGTCGAGGACCCGGCCGTCGGCCGCGGCGGACGTCACCGGCTCGCCGACCGCGGCGCGGTCGGTGTCGGCGACGAGCACGGGGAGCAGCCCCTGCGGGGAACGGGGCGTGATCGCCGGGCCCCGCACCGAGAAGGTCTCGGCCTCGACGTCGGCGTACTGCAGACGCGAGGCGTCGACGTACACGCCGCGGGCGGCATCGCGCACCACGGCGTCCGGCGCCCAGGAGTCCCAGAGCGCGCGGGCGGCGCGGAGCACGTCGGCCGCCTCGCGGTGGGTGGCCTCGAGACCCAGCACGGCGCGGCCCACTGCGGCGGCGGCCGACGGGTCCGTCTCGGCCTGCAGCAGCCAGCCGGCGCGCCCGTCGCTGAGGTGGTCGAGGCTCATCAGCTGGGTCGCGAGGTGGAAGGGCTCGACGTAGATCGCGTCGGTGCGCGGCAGCAGGCCGACGGCGCGGGTGAGCGGCGCGAGATGCGCGGCGACGTGGATCGGGTGGAGGCCGCCGTCGCTCAGGGTGAGGGCGCCGATCCCCGTCTGCTCGAGGCCGCGGACGAGACGGGCGAGGTCCGGCAGCAGGCTCGGCGCGGTGACCAGGTCGACGGCGAGGGTGGGCAGGACGGTGTCGGTGGTGCTCACGGGTTCTCCTGGGTGTGGGCGCGGGACTCGGTGAGGGCCTCGGCGGTCAGCTGCCAGCGGTCGAGGACCTGGCCGTAGGTGCCGTCGGCGATGAGCGCGTTCAGCGCTGCGGCGTAGGGCTCGGCGAGGCCGCTGCCGCGCGGGAAGGTGCCGGCTACGAGGGTCTCGTCGGGCCAGCCGGCGTTGATCCGGCCCTGCAGCTCGAAGTCGTCGCGGCGGGCGGCGATGAAGCTCAGCGAGGCGTAGGGGGAGATGTAGCCGTCGATGCGGCCGGAGCCGAGGGCGAGCAGGGTGTCCGCGTCGGTGGAGTAGTTCTTCAGCTCCGCGGGCTCCTTGCCGGCGGCCTCCAGCTCGGCGTTCCAGTCGGTGAGGATCCGCTCCTGGTTCGTCGCGGCGCCGACGGCGATGATCCGCCCCGAGAGGGAGTCGGCGTCCTCGAGCCAGAAGTCCGCGCCCTTCTTCACGAGGAAGGACATGTACGCGGCGCGGTACGAGGCGAAGTCGAACTTCTGCAGCCGCTCCGCGTTGATGCCGACGTTCGCGTGGACCACGTCGAACTCCCCGGCCTCGAGCTTCAGCGGCCAGTTCTCCCAGGTGGTGAGCTTGAGCTCGAACTCGAGGCCGAGCTTGTCGGCGACGATCCGGGCCACGTCGATCTCGGAGCCGATGTAGGTGCGGTTGTCGTCGGCGAGGAAGCTCAGCGGCGCCGAGGAGGTGCCGTTGATGCCGACTCGCAGCACACCGGACTCGGCGATCTCGGCCGGCAGCAGCGCGGCGATCTCCTCGTCGGCGGTCGCGCGGATCAGCTCCTGCGTGCCGGAGGTGTCGATCGCGTCGGACTCGGAGCCGCCGCCGTCGGAGGCGCCGCCCCCGTCGGACACCCCGGAGCCGGAGGTCGCCCCGGTTGCGGCAGGGGTCGGGTCGGAGCAGGCGGCGAGCAGGCCGAGCGGCAGGAGCAGGCCGGTCGCCGTGACGGCGCGGCGGGAGATGCGGGCGGTGGGGCTCATGAGGGGTCCTCGTCGTGGTGGGGGAGCGGGGCGGCGGCGCCGACCCGGGAGAGGAAGGTGCGGGTGCGCTCGTGGGCGGGGCGGTCGATGACCTCGGCGGGCGGGCCCTGCTCGACGATCCGGCCCCGGTCCATGAACACGACCGTGTCCGCGACCTGCCGGGCGAAGGAGATCTCGTGGGTGACGATGACGAGCGTGGTGCCGGCGCGGGCGAGATCGCGGATCACCGCGAGCACCTCCTCGACCAGCTCGGGGTCGAGGGCGCTGGTCGGCTCGTCGAAGAGCAGCACCTTCGGGCGCAGGGCGAGGGCGCGGGCGATGGCGACGCGCTGCTGCTGGCCGCCGGAGAGCTGGCGCGGGTAGGCGTCCGCCTTCTCGGCGAGCCCGACGAGGGCGAGCAGCTCGCGGGCGCGGGCCTCCGCCTCGCGCCGCGGCACGCCGAGGGCGCGGCGGGGCGCCTCGGCGATGTTGGCGAGCGCGGTCATGTGGGCGAAGAGGTGGAAGCCCTGGAAGACCATGCCGATGCCGGTGCGCTGGCGCAGCACCTCCGCCTCGCGCAGCTCGTGCAGCACCTGACCGTCGCGGCGGTAGCCGATCACCTCGCCGTCCACGCTGATCAGGCCGCGGGTGACGGGCTCGAGATGGTTGATCGCGCGCAGCAGGGTCGACTTCCCCGAGCCGGACGGGCCGAGGATCGCGGTCACCGAGCCGGGCGCGAGGTCGAGGTCGATGCCGCGCAGCACCTCGAGATCGCCGAAGGACTTGTGCACGTCGCGGATCGCGACGCGGCCGCCGGACGGGGCGGCTCCGGCCGACGGGGCGGGCTCGGCCGACGGGGCAGGCTCGGCCGGGTGGTCCGGACCGGCCGACGGGGCGGGCGGGCGGCGGAGCAGGGAGGCGAGGCTCATGCGGGGGCTCCTGCGGGGGTGGGGCGACGACGGGCGATCCGGGCGCGGAGCGCCTGCAGCGGCGTGGGCGGCAGGGTGCGCAGTGCGCCCTTGGAGTAGTGGCGCTCGAGGTAGTACTGGCCGATCGAGAGCAGCGAGGTGATCACGACGTACCAGAGCGTCGCGACCAGCAGCATGGGCAGCACCTGCTGGGTGCGGCCGTAGATCAGCTGGATCGTGAAGAACAGCTCGGCGTGCGCGAGGACGTACACGATCGAGGTGCCCTTGACCAGGCCGATCACCTCGTTCACGGCGGGCGGGAGGATCGCGCGCATGGCCTGCGGGAGCACGATCCGCAGGTTGCGGTCGCGGGCGGGGATGCCCAGCGCGCTCGCCGCCTCGAGCTGTCCCTGGTCGACGGAGAGGATGCCGCCGCGGATCATCTCGGCGGCGTAGGCGGCCTGGTGCAGCCCGAGGCCCAGTACGGCGGCGAGCAGCGGCGTCATCAGATCGCTCGTGCGCGCCTCGAAGAAGGTCACGTCCGTGAGCGGGATGCCGAGGCGCACCTGCTCGTAGAGATAGCCGAGGTTGTACCAGAGCAGCAGCTGCACGAGCAGCGGCGTGGAGCGGAAGATCCAGGAGAAGGTCCAGCTCACCCCGGAGATCAGGGGAGAGGGGGAGAGGCGCATGAGGGCGAGGACGAGCCCTAGGCCGAAGCCGATCGCGCCGGCGAGGACGGTGAGCTTCAGCGTCTCCAGCAGGCCGCGCAGGATCGACTCCGCGAGGAACCACTGCGCGACCACGCCCCACTCCCAGCGGGGGTTGGTGACGAAGGACCACAGCACCGCGGCCACGACGAGACCCACGAGGACCGCGAGGACGGCGCGCCCCGGGTGGCGGGCGGGCACGATCCGCAGCGCCGAGAGGTCCTCGAGCGGGGCGGCGCCCGGAGCACCCCCGGGACGGCACGGCGTCTCGCGCGCTTCCGCGGCCGGGGCGTGCCCGGTGGCGACGGCCGTTCGCGGCTCGGCGGCCGCGGGCGTGCGGCGTGCGGTCTCGGGCGAGACGACGGAGGAGGTCATGACGTGCCTTCCGTGACGGGAGGTGAACCGCAGGGCGGTCCGGGGTTGCAGGGCCAGACGTTATAAGCGAATCTAATGGCGATGCAAGGTGAACGCTATGACTCGTCATGGTGCGCCACACAGCTCCTCGGAAGGGACCCTCGATGACACCGCAGCGCACCGCGCACGCCCCGCGCCTCGTGATCGTCGGCGGCGGACCGCGCGCCCTCGGCGTGCTCGAGCGCCTCGCCGCGCGGCTCGCGCATGAGGATCCCCAGGCCACCGGCCCCCTGCGGGTGGACATCCTCGACCCGCACCTCCCCGGCTCCGGCCGGATCTGGCGCGCCGCGGAGAGCCCGCTGCTGCTCATGAACTCACGCGCCGCCGATGTGTCGATCTTCACCGACGAGACCGTCGAGATGGACGGACCCGTCGTCGCCGGACCCTCGCTCGCCGAGTGGGCCGAGGGGATCCGCCGGGGCGACATCGCCCCGCCGACCGCGGGCACGGCGCGCCTCGCCGAGATCCGCGCCCTCCGGCCCACTGACTTCGCCTCCCGCCGGGTGCAGGCGCTCTACCTCGAGTGGTTCGCCGGGCAGGTCCTCGCCGCGCTCCCGCAGACGGTCGAGGTCGCCGTGCACCGCACCACCGCGACCGGCCTCGCGCCGCGCACCGACCGCGGCTGGCTCGTCGAGCTCGAGGACCGCGACCGGCTCGAGGCGGACCTGGTCCTCCTCGCCGCCGGGCACACCGACGCCCGCCCGTCCGCGGACCGGCACGAGCTCGCCGCTTTCGCCCGTCGTCACGGTGCCGTCTATCTGGGACCCTCCCAGGCGTCCGATGCCCCGCTCGCTCAGCTCGGCGCCGGTCAGGACGTGATCGTGCGCGGCATGGGCCTCGCCTTCGTGGACCTGCTGGCCCTGCTCACCGAGGGTCGCGGTGGCCGCTTCGAGCCCGCCGCGACCGGCGCCGACCCCGATCGCCTCCACTACCTCCCCTCCGGGAAGGAGCCGCGGCTCTGGGTCGGCTCACGCCGCGGCGTGCCCTACCACTCCAAGGTCCGCGACGAAGGGGCACCCACCGGGCTCGCGCCGTTCGTGCACCTCACCGCCGAGGCGCTGCGAGCACGCGAAGCGGCCGACGGACTCCTCGACTTCCGCACGGACGTCCTCCCGCTGATCGCCGCGGAGATCGCCGAGCAGGTGCCGGGGGCTCCCGCCCCGTCGGCCGGGGAGGCGCCGCTGGCCTGGCTCGACGAGCCGCTGGCCTGGCTCGTCGGCGACGCCCCGGAGCAGGTCACCCGCGACGCCGTGGTCCGCCACATCGAGCAGGACCTGCGCGCCCGCACTCGCGGTGACGTGACCTCGGCGCGGACACTCTTCCAGCTGCTGCTGCGGATGCACGGCACCCTCGTGGACCTGCTGCCCGCCGAGCGCCTCCGCGGCGGGGCAGCCGGCGACTACCCCCGCTGGTGGCACTCGCTGTTCAGCTTCGTCGACTCCGGTCCGCCGCCGCACCGCCTCCACCAGCTGCTCGCCCTCGAACGGGCGGGGGTGGTCCGCTTCCTCGGTCCCGGACTCCGGGTCACGGCCGACGAGAGCCTCGGTCGCTTCACGGCGCGCGGCGCCGGCGGGACGCAGGTCACGGCCGACACCCTGCTCGACGCCTTCCTGCCCGCGCCGACCCTCGTCGAATCCACCAACCCGCTGCTGCGCGACCTGGTGGCCGCCGGCGGGGGAGCCGTGGGTCGGGAGTCGACCACCTCGCCCGGGACCCTCGACGTCGACGCGGACCATCGCGTCCTCGCCCCGGACGGCACGCCGCGGGAGGGGCTGTGGGCCGTCGGCCCCTGGACCTCCGAGCTGCCCATCGGCGCCTTCGCCCGGCCCCGCACCAACGCCCCGTGCCACCGCCGCAACGACGCGCTCGCCGGGGAGATGCTCGCGGCGGCTCGGCGACGTGCCATCGCGCCGACGGCGGCCACGTCGGCGTCGGTCTCGCCCGCTGTGGCCCTTCCGGGGTCGGTTCCCGTGGCTGATCGACTCGCCCTCCATGTCGAGGACGCCCACCGCGCCCCAGCCCGACCCCTGCGTCCCCTCCGCCTGGGCGTGCTCGGCCCCGGCAAGATCGGCCGCGCCCTCGCGCGCACCGCGATGCGCGCCGGGCTCGAGGTCGCCGTGCACGGTCGGGCCGGAGCCCCCGCCCTCGCCGCGCAGCTGCCCGGCGCCCGCCCCGTCGGCCTCCGCGATCTGGCCGCGACCAGCGACATGGTGATGCTCACGGTGCCGCTGCACGTCGCCCTCACCCTCGATCCGGCAGCGCTCGCCGGGACCGTGCTGGTCGATGTCACGAACCCCTGGGGCGAGGCCGACGCCGCCGCGGTCGCCGCGGCCCGCACCGCCCTCGGCGACCACGCGGGCGAGCTGTCCACGAGCGAGCTGATCGCCGCGCGCCTGCCGGGCGCGACCGTCGTGAAGACGCTCAACCACATCGGCTATCACGACGTCGAGGAGCAGGGCCGGGCATCGGGTGACCCGGTGCGTCGGGCGATCGCCCTCGCCGCGGACGATCACGGCGCCGCGGAGCTCGTCGGCTCCCTGCTGCACCGCCTCGGCTACGACCCCGTCCCCCTCGGCCCCCTCGCCGCGGGGCGCGACCTCGAGCCGGGAGCGGCCCTGTTCAGCGGGTGGAGCACGCGCGAGGAGCTGGACCTCCTCCGCGCCGCGCAGGTCCGCGCGGCCTGAGGGGCGGTGGCTGCCGTCTCCGCGTCCGCGCCCGCCCCGCCCTGCAGCCGGAGAACCGCTGCAGACCTGGGGGAATGGGGCGGTCATACCCCCAGGTCTGCAGCAGTTCTGGGCGGGGTCGGTCGCCGGAGGGGGCCGGCTGCCGCGGAGCGCGGGGCGGCGCCGTGCGGGCCCCGCCCCTTCTCAGGCCCCGGCGGCGCGGGCGACGGCGTCGGCGAGGACCAGGTCCCCCAGCCCCGAGCCGAGGTTCTGCACCACGACCAGACCCTCCGGCCGGCCCTCGCGCAGCAGGTCCCCGGTCGCGCCGGTCGCGGCGGGGTAGTCCGCACCGTGCTTGAGGGGGCGGAGCGCCTCGAACTGCTCGGGGTCGTCGGCCACCACGGTCCCGGTGCGGGAGATCTCGGCGCCCGCCACGGAGGCGTAGTCGATCGGCAGCAGCGTGGCGTCGGCGGCGACCTCGCCGGGGCGGAGGGCCTGACCGGTGAGACCGATCGGCAGACCGCTGACCACCACTCCCGCGCCGTCGAGTGCTGCGGCGCGGTCGGTCGTCGTGCGCAGCGAGAGGCCGGGGGTGTGCTCGGCGCACCAGGCGGTCAGCTCCTCGAGCGCCTCGGGGCGTCGGCCCCACACGGTCAGCGGGCCGCGGCCCAGGGCCTCGAGCACACAAGCATGGGAGCGGGCCTGCACGCCCGTGCCGAGGAAGACGACGGGACGGTCGTCGAGCGCGAGGCTCGCCCCGGTCACGGCGGCGGTGCGCTGGGCGGTGAGCTCGGCCGCATCCATCGTGGCGCGCGTCGACCCGTCGGCCGCGGAGAGCACCATCAGCCCGCCGATCATCTCCCGGCCCCGCTCGCGGTTCGACGGCGTGACCGTCACCCACTTGATCCCCAGCAGTCCGCGCTCAGGCCACGCCGCGGGCATGGCATTCGCGAAGCCGCCCTCCTCGTGGACAACCTGCGACTTCGGGGTCACCGAGGCGGAGCCGTCAGCGAGGGCGAGCAGCGTCTCGCGCATCAACGCGACCTGCTTGGCCGGGGCGGGGAGGAGCGCGCGGACCTGGGCGTCGTCGAGATGGAGCATCCCTCGACCGTAGCGCGCCCGAATCGTGCGCGGGGATCGAGCGCGGCGCGGGCGGGCACTCGGTACGGTGGGGCGATGAGCATCATGGGGGGACAGCACAGCAACGAGCCCGGCGGCGATCCGTCGTGGCTGGGCGGCCGGGATCGGTCGGCAGGGCGCGGCGGTGGTCTCGGGGAGGGTGCCGACGGCCGCGATGCGGGGAGCGCCGACGATCGACCGGACGCCTTCTCCGGGGCGGCCGACGGCTTCTCGAGCGACTTCGGGCCCACGGCGCGGGGCGCCGCGGGGTCCTCGGACGTCGCGGCGTCGTCGGACATGGCGGAGGTGCCCCGCTACGACGGCCCCCAGTTCGGCTCCCAGCGCGATGATCCCGGCGCCCCGGGCGGCGTCACCGACGAGCGCGGTCGACCCCTGGACGCCGCAGGGTTCGCCCCGGCCTTCGGGCAGTCGTCGACGAGGGGGCACGGGCCGGACCCCACGAAGCTGGGACGCTCCCTCCTCACATCCTTCATCCCGCTCCTGGTCATCGGCGGGTTCGTCGTGATGAACCTGGTGCAGGGCGAGCGGGTCAGCTGGATCTTCCTGATCGCAGGGGTGATGATCCTCGGCCAGACGATCGTGCGCCTGGCCAGGCTGTTCGGCGGCCGCTGACTCCGGCGGGACGGGGGTCCCCGTCGCGCGAAGACCCGGCGCGTGCAGGGTGAGACTCAGCCGACCAGGCGGTACACGGCACCGTCGGCTGATCTCTCGAGCACCCCGGCGTCGACCGCGTCGCGGCGAACCAGCGCGACGTCCGCGGCGAACATGGCGATCGCCGCGTTCAGCTCGGGCTCCGACAGCTGCCGCTCAGGGCCGATCCGCTCGAACACCAGGCGGGCGATGCGACCGCTGACCTCGCGGGACTCCTCAGTCCTGACGGGGATGCCGTCCACGCGGGGGACCTCGAGAATCGCACGGTCCGAGCGCATGAGCGCGAGCGAGTTCGTGATGCGGCGCAGCGCGTCCAGGTCGACATCGCCCTCCGGCCCCAGCCAGTCGAGTCGGGAGAGGGGACCGCTCACCGAGGGATCCTCCGGGGCATGGACCCCCTCGTCGACACGTCCAGCCAGGCGCCGCCCGAGCCCTCGACGCAGCTTCGGCGTGGACAGCAGGGAGAACATCATCCGGACGCGCCCGAGCTCGGCGGCGTGATCAGGTGCGACGCACATCAGGACTCCTTCGGCGAGACGACCTCCATGGTCGCAGGACCTGGGCTCCTGCGCGATGCAGACGTCGCGACGGGCGATCCGAAATCTGTTCGGCGCCACCGGAGGTCTGCAGACGTGATGCGCGCCGCGCCATCCGGCATTCGTAGGCCGGATGTCCGCTCCCTGAGCGATCCTGCTGCTGACGACGCAGGATTCGGGGAGAGGCGGGGCAGAGGACCTCGGCAGGGCAGGGCGGCGCAGCGACGACGACGCGGAGAGCGCGCAGGTGGGTGACGCGGCTGCTGGCCGTTCTCGGCACCCTGTACCTCGGCGCCGCGGCCTACGGCGCGGTGTTCGGGGGCAACGACTCGCGCGGCGAGGTGGTCCTGGTGGTCGACGGGGACACGCTGATCGCGCTCGTCGACGGGGAGGAGACCACGATCCGCCTCCTCAACATCGACACCCCGGAGACGAAGCACCCCGACCTGCCCGTGCAATGCCTCGGCCCCGTGGCCACCGCCTTCCTCGAGGAGCGGCTTCCCGAGGGGACCGAGATCCACCTCGAGTACGACGAGGAGCGCACGGACCGCTACGGCCGCACCCTCGCGGGAGTGTCCGAATCGGAGTCCCTGGTCAACGCCGAGATCGCCGCGGCCAGGCTCGGGGTGCCCGTGCTCTTCGAGCCCAACGACCGCTTCCTCGCCGACGTCGAGGAGGCCTCTGCCGAGGCGCAGGATGAGGGTCGCGGCCTCTACGCGGCCTCGATCTCCTGCACGGTCGCGGCGCAGCTCGAGAGCGTGCAGACCGCCGTGGCGCAGCTGCCCGCCGAGGTCGTGGGCGATCCTGCCCTCGCGGTCGCCGAGGCGGCGATCGTGGTCGGGGACGCCGACGATCTCGTGGCCGGTCTGGCGGCGGGAGGTGCTGTGATGCTCGGGAACGACGTGCTCTCCCGGCCGTCGCAGGAGGACTACCTGCGCGGGCTCCGCGAGGAGGCGGACGACGCCCAGCGAGACGCGACGTCGGCCCACACCGATCTGACGACGCTCAAGACCGCCTACGACGACGAGCAGATCCGCCTCGAGGAGGAGCGCCAGGAGGCGGAGCGTCTGGAGGCGGAGCGGCTCGAGGCGGAGCGCGAGGAGGAGTCGCGACGCGCGGACGAGCGGGAGGCGGGCAGCTCCTCGTCGGGCTCCTCGAGCACCACGAGCTCCAGCGGCACCGGGAAGGCGTCGTCGAAGAACGGGGAGACGACGAAGGAGTCGACGGAGAGCTCCACGAAGAAGGACTCGACCAAGGCGAAGAAGAAGGAGAAGCCCGCGAAGGACGAGGAGAAGAAGTCCTCGTCGGGCGGATGCACCCCCTACGGTCCCGAGATCCCGTACGACGACGACGGCGGATACACCGGGAAGCGCTACGGCATGCCGGGAGGCGAGACCTTCCGCAAGTGCCGCTGACTCCGCCGCGCCGACCTGCGGCGGCGCCTTGCCGCCCGAGCCGTGCCCCGACAGTGCCTCCCTCCGTCGGCCGGTCCCGCGCAAGATGGTGCCGAGCGGACGACGGACGTCCGCGCACGCACCACCGGAGGAGCAGCAGATGGACTACGTGAAGCTGGGGAACACGGGGCTCGACGTCTCCCGCCTGTGCCTGGGCACCATGGGCTTCGGCAACCCCGAGCGCTGGGTGCACAAGTGGGTCCTCGAGGAGGACGACGCCCGCCCGGTCATGAAGCACGCGCTCGATGCGGGCATCAACTTCTTCGACACGGCCAACGTCTACTCGATCGGCCGCAGCGAGGAGATCGTCGGCAGGGCGCTCGTCGACTACGCGAACCGTGACGAGATCGTGCTCGCCACCAAGGTCCACGGGACGATGCACGAGGGCCCCAACGGCGGCGGCCTCTCCCGCAAGTCGATCCTCGCCGAGGCGGAGGCGAGCCTGCGCCGGCTCGGCACCGACTACATCGACCTCTACATCATCCACCGCTGGGACTACTCGGTCCCGATCGAGGAGACGATGCAGGCCCTCGACGACCTGGTCCGTGCGGGCAAGGTCCGCCACCTCGGCGCCTCCGCCATGTTCGCGTGGCAGTTCCTGCAGGCCCAGCACGTCGCCGAGACGCATGGCTGGACGAGGTTCGTCTCGATGCAGAACCACTACAACCTCCTCTACCGCGAGGAGGAGCGGGAGATGATGCCGATGCTGCGCGCGCTCGGCGTCGCCTCGACCCCGTACAGCCCGCTCGCCGCCGGCCGCCTGACCCGCGACTGGGACGCGGACACCGAGCGCGCCCGCACCGATCAGACGGCGAAGTCGAAGTACGACTCGACCGAGCAGACCGACCGGGCGATCGTCGAGGAGGTCGCCCGCATCGCGGAGGCCCGCGGCGTGGAGCGGGTGCACGTGGCGCTGGCCTGGCTGCTGCAGAAGTCGCCCGTGGTCTCCCCGATCATCGGCGCAACCCGCACCGGGCACCTCGACGCGGCGCTCGGCGCCCTCGACCTCGAGCTCACCGCCGAGGAGATGGCCGCCCTCGAGGCCCCGTACGTCCCGCACCGCGTCGTCGGCGCCCTCGCCCCCGGCGAGTCCACCCTCGGCACGGGCCGGAAGGCCTGACCCGAGGGCGGCGGTCTGGCCTCCTGATCAGCGCTTCCGGGCGCGGATCAGGTGACGCGTGGAGTGGGCGACGAACGGCCCCTCGGCCCGGATCCGCCGATCCAGCGCGAGGAGCGTCCCGCGGTGGCCCTCGACCGTGAACCCCGGCACCCACCAGGGGCACTTGCGCAGGATCCAGGCGATCGCCTCGATGTCGGAGTACTCCATCCGCAGCCGTGCCTCGCGCAGCTCGAGGACCTCCAGGCCCGCCGCCTCCGCGGCGGCGGCCTCGTCCTCGGGGTGGCGGCCGCGGCGCTGCTCGGGGGTCGTCGGCCCGGAGAACTCCTCGATCAGCGCGAAGGCCGAGCCGGGCCCGACGTGCTGGGCCAGGTACTCCCCGCCGGGCGCGAGGACGCGGGCGATCTCGCCCCAGGCCGGGTCGATGGGATGGCGCGAGGTGACGAGGTCCGCCGCCCCGTCGGGCAGGGGGATCGGGGCGCCGAACGCGGTCTCGTGCACGTGGGCGCCGCGCGGTCCGAGCCGACTGCGCGCCAGCTCCGCGTTCGGCGGCCAGGACTCGGTGACGTGCTGCTCGCGGGCCAGGCGCGGGCATCCGCCGAGCACCTCGCCGCCGCCGGTGTCGAGGTCGACGGCCACGTGGGCCTCGGCGACCGCGGCCGCGAGCAGGCGGTGGAAGGCCCACGGCGGTCGCTCCTCGGTCGCGCGGTCGACGAGCCAGTCGAAGCCCCAGCCGTCCACGTCGGCCGACGCCGCCTCCGCGAGCAGGGCCTCCGCCGGACGCGCCCGGTCCGCCGCGGCGAGCCGGGTCCGCAGCGCCTCCCGCTCCGCCTCCGGCCAGGGCCCGGACTCCGCGAGGGGGATCTCGGTGAGGTGGCGGCGCTGCTCCGGCGGGAGGGTCGTGACGAAGCGGTCCGGGTCCTCGTGCGCCATGCCGTAGAGGGCGGGCCCGTCGGCGTAGAACGGGTCGATCAGCACGAGACGCCCGTCGGACCCGCGCATCACGTTGCTCGGGTTGGTGTCGAGCGGACCGCACCAGGCCAGCTCGGCGCGAGCCGCCGCGTGCACCGTGCGCACGATCGCGGCCAGCGCGGCGAGGTCGCCGTCACCGCGGTGCACCCGCTCCAGGAAGGCGGACGCCTCCTCCGCGCCGACCGGCTGCAGCAGCTCCATGACCTGCAGGTCCGCTCCGCCGGAGAGGCGGAGATGCCGCTCGAGCCGGGGCACCGCGCCGGTCGGGGCCGCCTCGGCGTAGAGCCGTGCGGTGTACGGGCCGACGGGGTCGAAGGGGCTGATCCGGGCGGCGAGGGCACCGTCCGGGGAGGCGAGGGCGATCGCCCAGTCGCCGGAACCGCACGGCGCCCAGCCGGCCTCGCGCAGCAGCCGCTCCGCCTCGTGGTGGGAGGTGGTGGGGCCGACGGCGTCGAGGGCGGCGAGGTCGGGAGCGCCGGTCGGGCGTGTCGGGCCTGCCGGACCGTCGGCATCGGGCTGCTGAGCGGGGGACATGGCCGCGACCCTAGCCCCGTGGCGCGCCGCCGGCACGAGGTTTTCGCACCGGCCCGGAGCTGCTCGGGACGGTGCGGACGGAGAGGAGGCGTGCCCGATAGGATCCCCTGGTCAGAGCAGTGCAGAGGAAGGGTGGCAGGTCATGGGCGGGAGCCGCACCTCGGGAGGACCACGATGAGCATCGCGCCGATCCTGTTGTTCGTGCTCGCCGGCATCCTGGCGTTCGTGGCGGTCATCGGGCTGCACGCCACGGTGGTCTCGGCGCGGAGCAAGCGGATCCCCCGCTGGATCGCGATCCCCTTCGGCGCGGCGATGCTGCTGACCCTGGTGGGTCTGTTGCTGCTGCGCTGACCCGCAGGACTCAGCCGCCCAGCTCGAGCACCCTGATCGCGAGCTGCACCCGGTTCGTGACCTGCAGCTTGTGGTAGAGCCGCCCCAGGTGGGTCTTCACCGTCGCGACGCTCATGAACAGCCGATCCCCGACCTCCTGGTTGGAGAGGCCCTGGGCGACGAGCCGCCCCACCTCCCACTCGCGCTCGGTCACGCCTTCGGGAGCGGCCCCCGTCGTCCCGGCGGACGCGCCGTCGGCCGCGGCACCCGCCCCGTTCGCAGGGACCGGACCCGCGCTCGTCGTCGGCGTCCCGTCGGCCGCGAGCCGCACCAGGCGCGTCAGCACCTCGGGCGAGAACCGCGGCCTGGCCTGCGCGGCATCCAGCACCGCCTGCACCACCTCCTGCGGCGGGGAGTCCTTGAGCAGGAAGCTCATCGCGCCGCCGCGCAGCGCGGCGAGCAGGAACTCGTCGGTGTCGAAGGCGGTGAGCATGACGACCCGGGCCGGCAGGGCCTGCGCGGTCAGCTCGGCGAGGGCCTCGAGCCCGGTCATGCGCGGCATGCGGATGTCCAGGAGCACCACATCGGGGTCGAGCGCGCGGATCTGCGAGAGGCCCGTCTCACCGTCGGCCGCCTCGCCAATCACCTCGATGCCGTGGGCGCCGTCGATCATCAGCCGCAGACCGGCGCGCATGAGCGCCTCGTCGTCGACGATCAGCACCCGCACCCGGGCGTCCTGCGGCGTGCTCCCGCTCATGTCGCTCACCATGGCACCCATGCTTCCAGCTCGAAGGAGTCCGCGGTGCGCACGCGCCGGGCGTCGCCGCCGAGGAGCCTCGCCCGCTCCTGCACACCCACGAGGCCGTGCCCGGTGGAGGTGACCTCGCGCGGGTCGTCCGCGACGAGGGGGTTGCGGGCGCGCAGCACGAGGCGGTCATCCTCCCGGGACAGCCGCACCCGCAGTGGCGTGCCGGGGGAGTGCTTGGCGGCGTTCGCGGTGGCCTCGGCGAGTATCCGGGCGAGCGCGACGACGGTCGCTCGATCCCTCGTGGCGAGTTCCTCGGGGGTGAGGTCCTCCCAGTCCAGGCGCACGTCCTGCCCGCCCGCCCGGCGGTCCTCGACCAGCTCGGTGAGGGTGGGGACGGTCGCGAGCGGGGCGTCGCCGGCGCTGGTGCGGAGGGAGCGCAGCACGCCGCGGAGCTCGCGGTTCGCCTCCTGGGCGCCGTCGCGGACGATCCCCGCGACCCGCCGTATCTCCGCGGGCGGCATGTCCTCGCGGTAGGTGAGGGCGCCGGCGTGCATCGCGATCATCGCCAGATGGTGGGAGATCGAGTCGTGGACGTCGCGGGCGAGGGCCGCGCGCTCCTCGGCCCGGACCCGTGCGGTGTCCGCCTCCCGTTCGCGCAGCAGGGCGGCGGCCTCGCGCTCGGCGGTCCGCCGCTCGCGCTGGGCGATGACTCGCGCGCGCTCGGCCGCCTGCCGCTCGCGCTCGGCGACCTCGGCCTTCTCCCGCAGCGTCGCGACCAGTTCCCGACGGGTGGCGATGATGTGGCCGATCAGCACCGGCACCGTCGCGCCGACCAGCATCACCACGGCGGTTGCGCCGACGGACAGGTCCACGGGCGCGCGCCGGATCTGCACGTCGACGAACAGGGCGAGGCAGGTCACGGCGACGGTCAGCCCGATCCCCGCGACGTCGAGGGGCAGGCGGCGGCGCAGCCCCACCCGGTACAGGGCGATCACCCCGGCGGGCACCGCCCACACGCTCAGACCGGCGACGGCCGCGATGACCAGGTGCACGGCCACGTCGAGCCGTCCCGGACGCAGGAAGCGGAGCGGCCCGATCGCGAGCGACACGGTCGCCCCCAGCACGGCGTCGACGCTCGAGAGGGTCACCAGCTCGACGGGCGGGCGGTACCGGAACTCGTCGAGCAGCAGACCGAGCGCGACCAGCCAGATCAGCACGCCCAGCACCACGCAGACGACGGTCTGGGCGAGGGCGATCAGCCACTGCCGCACGCTGCGCACGGGCGGCGCCTCGGGGTGGGGGAGGGCCGGGGAGGTCATGCGGCAAGAGTAGGGAGCGCGCACGGCCGACGGATCGACCGCCCGGCCGACGTCCGCACGGCGGCGCGGCCGGGCCGGGCGATCGTCGGCGCGGCCGGGCAGGGCGTGCGGCCGACGGGTTCGGCCCGCGGCCGGCACGTCGATCTGCGAGGGCGGGCCGCCCCAGCCCGACCGCCTAGAGTGGATCCGCCATGCGAGAGAACCCCGCTCCGCGTCCGGTCGAGGACGCCACCCCGTACCCCCTGATGACGCGTCTGCGACCCTCCTGGTCGACGGTGCCGCGGCCGCTGCTGACCGTGCTCGCGACGCTGCTGGTGTACGTCATCGGAGCCTCGGCCCTGCTGGTCGGGACGGTGCTGCTGCTCGCGGTGCTGCCCGGCGTCAACGTCGCCCTGGGGGTGACCAGCGGTGATCCGGCCAGCCCGCTCGACGTCGGCCTGGCCCTCGCCATGGGTGCGCTGTGGCTGCCCGCCGGCATGGTCGGCGTGCGCGTGGGCGGCTGGCGGCCGCTCGGCACGGTCTGGTCCGTCGAGGCCCGCTGGCGCCGCGGGATGCTGCGCGCGCTCGGCCCGTGGGTGGCCGGCGGGGCGGTGCTCGTGGTGGCCGCGGCCGCCGTCGCGGGCGCGCTGGTCGGCCCGGCCGACGGGTCCGTCATGGGGTCCGCCGCCGCCGACGGGTCCGGCGCCTCTGTCGCGACCCTGCTCGTCCTCGCCGTGGTCGTGCTGGTCCTCGCGCCGCTGCAGGCCGCGGGGCTCGAGCTCGCGCTGCGCGGGATCGTCCTGCAGGCCGCGGGCACCTGGATCCGCAGCCCGCTCGCGGGGATCCTCGCCGCCGCGGCTGTGACGCTGATCGGCCGCGAGCTGAGCGCCCCCGTGCTGATCCCGGCCCTGACCCTCGCCCTCTGCGCGGCGGTGCTCGCGTGGCGCAGCGGCGGTCTCGAGCTGCCGATCGCCCTCACCACCGTGCTGACCGTCGCGTCGCTGCTGGTCTCCGCCCTCGCCGCGGGCACCGGCGCGGGAGCCGGAGCCGCGGCCCTGGTCGCGGGCGTCTCGGCGCCCGGCACCTCCGGGGCGGCGCTCGCCCCCGCCGATTCGTCGGCCGCGCTCGCCGGCGGGGTCGCCGCGGCGATCGCGCTCGTGCTGGTCACGGCGGTGCTGCTGGTGCGTCTCGGCCGACTCGAGGGCAGCTCGCCGTTCATCCCGACTACCCGCCCGGCGGGCGTCGAGGCGCCCGCGCCAGTCGCCGTCTGACCCCGCCCCGTCACGTCCGGATCGCGTCGATCACCTTGATGCGGGTCGCGATGAGTGCGGGGAGGGCACCGGCGAGCACGCCCACGGCGGTCGCGGCGATGAGGCCCGCGAGCACGGCCGAGATCGGGAAGGGCGGCACGTCCACGAGGCCCAGGTCCTCGAAGGCGGAGGTCACGAACGGCGCCTTGACGAGTGCCACCGCCCCGGCCACGCCGACCGCGCCGGCGACCACCGTCGCGACCACCGACTCCATGAGCACCCCGAAGAAGATCCGCCCGCCGGTCGCGCCGTAGGAGCGGCGGATCCCGATCTCCCGCACCCTATAGCGGACCGTGACCAGGGAGATGTTCACCAGGCCCATGCCGCCGAGCAGCAGCACCAGCAGAGCGACCACGACGATCGCATTGCGCAGCACCCCGAAGCCGATGTCGTCGACGGAGAACGAGGAGGGGAACACGTCGAAGCTGCCCGCGGGAGTGTCCCGCAGGGCGGTGACGAGGCGATCCATGATCTCGTCGGACTGCTCGGGCGGCACCCACAGCACGTACTCGGAGGTGCGCACGGACTCCTCGGTCATACCGGGCAGGGTGTCCATCGCGTCGACCGCCATGTAGGCCATCAGGCCGTAGTCGGTCATTTCGTCGGCCGGGAGCACGCCGATGATCACCGCCTGCTCCGAGCCCTGCGTACCGCTCTCGCCGTAGAGCGTGACCGGCTCCGAGCCGAGGGCGGGACGGCCGAGCGCTTCGTACATCGGCTGGTTCACCACGAGAGCCGGGGCGAGGCGGGAGCGGTCGGAGTCCGCGATCCAGCGGCCCTCCTCCGGCTGCATCCGGTACATGCCGGCGTAGGCGGGGTCCACACCGGTCACCTCCGCGTTCCGCACCCCCTGCGGCGTCTGCACGCGGGTGGAGGCGTACGCCTTCCGGGAGCGCTGGTCGATGCCGAGGCGGTCCACCTGCTCGAGGACCAGCTCGTCCTGCTCGGAGCCGGTGACCTGCCCGCCCCCGCTGGGGTACACGGTGAGGATCTTGTCCCGGCCGCCGGTGCGCTCGAAGGACTGCTCGAGGGCGCTCGAGAGCATGCCGCCGGCGCCGAGCACCGCGGTCAGCGCGAACACGGAGAAGGCCACCCCGATCAGGGACAGCAGGATGCGGCCCTTGTTCACGCGCAGCTCGCCGAGGGCCTCGACGATCGAGGCGATGAACCCGGTCATGCGTCGTCCTCCTGGAGGTCCGGGGTGGTGGGGGAGGCGGTGGCGACGGCCCCGCGCCGCGATCCGGCGGAGGCGCCGGGGCCGACGGGCGCGCCGGGGCCGACGGGGGCGACCGCGCCGACGGCGGCCAGCGCGTCGGCCGTGCCGACATCCGCGCGGCCGGCGCGGATCCCGGCGGTGCCGCCGAGGGCCTCGCGCGTGCCGGGGGCTTCGACCGCGTGCAGCCGGCCCTCGTCGAGCAGATAGGCGCGGCGGGAGAGGGCCGCGACCTGCAGATCGTGGGTGATGGTGACGAGCGCTGCGCGGGACTCGCGGGCGATCTCGTCGAGCAGCGCCATGACGGCCTCGCCGGTGGTCACGTCGAGGGCTCCCGTCGGCTCGTCGGCGAGGATCAGTCGCGGCCGACGCACGAGGGCGCGCGCCACGGCGACCCGCTGCTGCTCGCCGCCGGAGAGGCGGGAGGGGACCTGGTCGGCGCGGTCGGCGAGGCCGACCCGGTCCAGCATCTCCAGGGCCAGCTTCTCGCGCCGCCAGAACTGGCCGGCGGAGCCGTACATGAGGGGCATCATCACGTTCTCCAGCGCGGTGCGCCGGTCCAGCAGGTTGAACTGCTGGAAAACGAAGCCGATCGACTCCCCGCGGCGGCGGGCCCGGCGGCGCTCGCCCATGCGGGCCACGTCCTGGCCGTCGAAGAGCAGCTCGCCGCCGGTCTGGCGGTCGATCAGGCCCAGCAGGTTCAGCAGGGTCGACTTGCCGGAGCCGGAGCGGCCGACGACCGCGATATGGTCGCCCTCCTCGACGACCAGGTCGATGCCGCGCAGGATGTGGAGGTCCTCGCCGCCGGGCAGGCGGACCGAGCGGCGAAGATCGCGCAGCTCGAGCAGGGGAGCGGTCACCACATCTCCACCATTTCGTCCTCGGGGGCGTCGACGCCGGGCACGAACTGGAGGATCTCCTGGCCCTCCTCGAGGCCCTCGGTCACTTCCACGATCCCGTCTCCGCGCAGGCCGAGGCCGACGGTGACCGGCGTCGGCTCGCCGGTCGCCTCGTCGAGGACGTACACGGTGCCGGCCTCCGCCTCGCCCTGGACGGCGGTGGTGGGGACGGTCAGCACGCCGGCGCGGGAGCCGAGGTCCACGCGGATCTCTCCCTCGAGTCCGGCGACGATGCGGGTGCCCTCGGGGACCGCGCACTCCAGGCGGGCCGCGGAGACCTCGGCGGGGATCTCCTCGCCGGTCATCGGGTCGATCTGCGGCTGGCCGGGCTCCTCGACCTCGGAGTCCTCGTCGATCGCGGGGGTCTCGCAGGTGATCGGGTCGACGCTGCTGGACAGGGTCGCGGTGGCGGCGATGTCCACGTCGAGCAGGGACAGCTGCTGCTCGGGGGTAAGGTCGGCGACGATCGAGTAGGTGCCGGGGGAGATCGTGGCGACCTCCTGCTTCAGCTCCAGGCCGTCCCACTCCTCGAGGTCCATGTCGCGCAGCACGCCGTCGGCCGTCGCGCGCAGGTTCACGTAGCGGTACTCCTGCTCGCCCGAGCCGGAGGCGAAGGGCGCCGCCTGCTCCTCGACGGACTCCCCGCCGTCCTCGGTCGAGGACGGCACGACGGGCATCTCGATCGGGTCCGGCTCGACCGGCACCCGCACCTGCAGCACCCGGTCGCCCTCGGAGACGGCGTCGCCCTCGTCGGCCCAGATCTTGGTGATCTCCCCGGCGGCGGTCGCCGTGAGGGCGGTGCCGGGGTCGGGCTGGACCAGCGCGTCGAGCACCAGCTCCGAGGAGATGTCGCCCCGCGTGACGGGGACCAGCGCGAACTGGTCGAACTCGGCGCTCGGGGTGAGCGGGTCCTCCGCCTGCTCCTGACCGCTGGGGAAGAAGGCCATCTTCGCGAGGGCGAGGGCGATGATGCCCAGGATCAGCATCCAGATCACGGGGAAGACGTAGCGGCGCAGGACGTTCATGGTGCCTCTCGGTCGGGACGGCGGCGGGTCGGCCGACGGGGGAAGGGGGCCGGGCGAGCGGGTCGCGATCGCGCCGACGGTGGCGCGGCAGGAGGCGCTCCGGGCATTCTTCCCAGCGGACGTGCAGTTCCGCACCGGACTTTGGTCGGTACCGGTCTCCCTCCGGAGGCGGATTCGAGAGGCCCGAGCGGACCGGAGCGGATCAGTGCCGGAGGGGTGCCGCGCGTCGGCCGACGCGCATAGGGTCGTCCCCATGCGCCCCGATGATGCCGCCGCCCTCCCGGACCACCTCCTCCTGCTGCCGCTGCGCCAGCGGATCCTCGAGCGGCAGCTCGGGGTGCGCTCACTGCACCTGCACCGTCGCGGGCACGAGGACGCCGCCCATCTCTTCGCCGATCCGACGGTGGAGAACGTCTACTCGGTCTCGAAGACCGTCACCGCCCTCGCGATCGGCATCGCGCAGGCCGAGGGGCTGCTGGACGTGGAGGATCCGGTGCTCGAGCACCTTCCCGTCCCTGCGGGCGGGGCCGCCGCCGGCTGGGAGGAGGTGCGCATCCGGCACCTGCTCACGATGACCTCCGGCTCCCCGGTGCTCGGCTTCGAGGACCCGGAGCGGGACCACCCGGACCTCACCGCGCTGGTCCTCTCCACCCCGCTCGCCCGCCCCGCGGGGGAGCGGTGGGAGTACTCCAACGGCTCGATCTTCCTGCTCTCGCGAATCATCGAGCACGAGTCGGGGGAGACCCTGCGCGACTGGCTGATGCCGCGGATGTTCGAGCCGCTCGGCCTCGTGAACCCGCAATGGCACACGGCCCGCGGCGGCCACACCTGGGGTGCGACGGGCCTCCACCTCAAGCCCTTCCAGCTCGCCCGCATCGGCCGGCTGCTGCTGGAGCGCGGCGCGTGGGAGGGCCGGCAGCTGGTCCCCGGGGAGTGGATCGACGCGCTCCACGCCGAGGGGACCTGGGTCGCGACCGGGGATGCCGAGCCGGAGAACACCCGCTACGGCTACGCCGTCTGGGCCAGCACCCCCGTGGGGCACTGGCGCGCCGACGGCGCGTACGGCCAGTTCCTGCTGGTCATGCCCGATCGGGAGGCGGTCCTCACGGTCACCTCGCACCTCGAGGGCCGGGGCAGCTCCGAGATCCTCCGCGCCGTGTGGGAGGAGCTGCTGCCGCTCCTGTGAGCGCTCGCGCGCCGCTGCGGTGGGCGGGGAGCATCCCGGGGCACTAGCGTGGCCCCATGGACCCCTCCGTGCTCGTGAACATCCTGCTGGTTCTGCTGTTCGTCCTCGTCGGCGGTGTCTTCGCCGGCACCGAGATGGCGATCGTGAACCTGCGGGAGTCGCAGATCGACCAGCTCGAGGAGTCGGGGGAGCGCGGCGCGCGCACCGCCGCGATGGTGCGCGACCCCAACCAGTTCCTCTCCGCCGTGCAGATCGGTGTGACCGTCGCCGGGTTCTTCTCCTCGGCCTACGGCGCTTCCACGATCGCCCCCTCCCTCGTGCCCATGCTGACGAACCTCGGACTGTCCGAGGGGACCGCGGGCACTGTCGCGCTGATCGCGATGACCCTGGTCATCGCCTACCTATCCCTCGTCCTCGGCGAGCTCGCGCCCAAGCGGCTCGCGATGCAGAACGCGATGGCGATGACACGCATCGTCGGTCCGCCGCTGCAGCTCTTCGGGCAGGCGATGCGCCCGGTGATCTGGCTGCTGTCCGCGTCGACGAACCTGGTGGTGCGCCTGCTCGGCGGCGACCCGAATGCGAACCGCGAGGCGGTCTCCGCCGAGGAGATCAAGGCGATGGTCCGCGACTCCGACGCCCTCGACCAGGCCGAGTCGCGGGTGCTCGCCGACGTCTTCGACGCGTCCGAGCGGACCGTCGTCGAGGTCATGCGGCCCCGCCACCAGGTGCGCTTCCTCGACGGGAGCGACACCGTCGCCGCCGTGCGGGACCAGATCCGCGACACCGGTTTCTCCCGCTATCCCGTCACCGGGGAGGACGTCGACGATGTGCTCGGCTTCGCGCACGTGCGCGACCTGATGCTCGCCGACGACCCCGCCACCACCCGGCTCGCCGACCTCGCCCGGCCCATCGAGCACATCCCCGGCACCGTCCAGGTGCTCTCCGCGATCAACCGGATGCGCGCCGGGGCCCTGCAGATCGCGGTGGTCGTCGACGAGTACGGCGGCACCGACGGCATCGTCACCCTCGAGGACCTGCTCGAGGAGCTCGTGGGAGAGATCTACGACGAGTTCGACGCCGAGGGCTGGCCCGGCTCGGGCGGCCCCGAGCGGATCCTCGACGCCGACGGCCGCCTCGAGGGCGGGCTGATCCTGCAGGAGTTCCGCGACGCGACGGGCATCGACCTGCCCGACACCGGCGGCTACGAGACCGTGGGCGGCTACGTCATGGCGAGCCTCGGGCGGATCCCCGAGGTCGGCGACGCGGTCGAGATCGACGGCGGCCGCCTCGAGGTCACCGAGGTCGACGAGCGCCGCGTGCAGACCGTTCGATTCGTGAGGAACGAGACCCCGACCCCGGAGGAGCCGGGCGAGGAGGGCTAGGCTCGATCCCATCGCGGCCTGCAGGACGCGGGCCGCTCCGTCGTCGATCCCAGGAGAAACCATGGCCCGCACCAGTCTTGCCCGCCTCCTCGTCACCCAGCTGCGCGACCTCGGCGTCGAGCGTATCTACGGGGTGGTCGGCGACTCGCTGAACCCCGTCGTCGATGCGATCCGCACCACCGAGGGCATCGAGTGGGTGCACGTGCGCAACGAGGAGGCCGCCGCCTTCGCCGCCGGCGCCGAGGCCCGCCTGACCGGGAAGCTCGCCGTGTGCGCCGGCTCATGCGGCCCGGGTAACACGCACCTGATCCAGGGGCTCTTCGACGCGCACCGCGACGGCGCCCCCGTGCTCGCCCTCGCCTCCCACATCCCCTCGGAGAAGATCGGCACCGGCTTCTTCCAGGAGACCCATCCGGAGATCCTGTTCCAGGAGTGCTCGCACTTCTGCGAGATGGTGAACTCCGGCCCGCACGGCGCGACGCTGCTGCACATCGCGATCCAGACGGCGATCGCGAAGCGCGGCGTCTCCGTGCTCGTGATCCCCGGCGACGTCGCCGACCAGGAGGCCGATGCCCCGCTCACGAAGGACCTCGCCGTCGAGCTGGGCGCCGTGCAGCCCGCCGCGGGTCCCGTCGGCCGGCTCGCCGAGATGATCGACGAGGCCCGCTCCGTGATGCTCTTCGCCGGGGCCGGCGTGGAGGGCGCCCGCGAGGAGGTGCTCGCGCTCGCCGAGGCGACGAAGGCGCCGGTGGGGCACGCGTTCGGTGGCAAGCAGTGGATCCAGTACGAGAACCCGTACGACGTCGGCATGAGCGGGCTGCTGGGCTACGGCGCCTGCTACGACGCGATGCACGAGGCGGATCTCGTGATCCTGCTCGGCACGGACTTCCCCTACAGCGAGTTCCTCCCGCAGAACGAGAGGGCGAGGATCGTCCAGATCGACGCGGACGCCTCCCGTCTGGGCCGCCGCGTGCCGCTCGACCTCGCGCTGCACGGCGACGTCGCGCTCACCCTGCAGGCCGTCCTGCCGCTGCTGCAGGGAAGGAAGGACGCGAAGTTCCTGCAGAAGATGCTCAAGGCGCACCACAAGGCGCTGCAGGGCGTCGTCGCCGCGTACACGAAGAACGTTGAGCGGATGACGCCGATCCACCCCGAGTTCGTGGCCGCGACCCTCGACGACCTCGCCGCGGAGGACGCCGTGTTCACCGTGGACACCGGCATGTGCAACGTGTGGGGCGCCCGGTACATCACTCCCAACGGGAAGCGCCGCCTGTTCGGCTCCTGGCACCACGGCACGATGGCGAACGCGCTGCCGCAGGCGATCGGCGCCTCGAAGGCGTTCCCCGGCCGACAGGTGATCTCGATGAGCGGCGACGGCGGCCTCGGCATGCTGATGGGCGAGCTGCTCACCGTGAAGCTGCACCAGCTGGACACGAAGATCGTCGTGTTCAACAACTCGAGCCTCGGCATGGTCAAGCTCGAGATGCTCGTCGAGGGCCTGCCGGACTACGGCACCGACCACGAGGTCGTCGACTTCGCGGCGATCGCGGCGGGCGCCGGCATCACGTCGGTGCGGATCACCGACCCGAAGAAGCTGCGCAAGGAGATGGAGAAGGCGCTCGCGACCCCGGGCCCCGTGCTCATCGACGTGGTCACGGACCCGGCGGCGCTGTCGATGCCGCCCAAGATCAGCCCGCAGCAAATCCGCGGCTTCGCGACGGCGTCGACGAAGATCGTGCTCGCCGGCGGCGTGGGCAAGATGCTCGACATGGCCTCCGCGAACCTGCGCAACATGCCGCGCTGAGTGGGGCACGAGGGGGCGGGCGCGCCCCGGACGGGCAGGGACGAGGCAGGACCGCACGACAGCACAGGGGAGGACCGCCGGGCATGTGGGAGCTCGATAGCCGCATCCAGCATTACGCCTGGGGCTCCACCACGGCGATCCCGGAGTTCCTCGGCCGTGACGGGGACGGCACTCCCTGGGCGGAGGCCTGGTACGGCGCGCATCCGCTCGCGCCGTCCCCGCTCGTCGGCGGATCGCAGTCCGGCACCGGGCTGGACGCCCTCATCGGGGCGGACCCGCGCCGGCTGCTCGGAGACGGCGTGCATCGCGCCTTCGGCGCCCGCCTGCCGTACCTGCTGAAGGTCATCGCCCCGGAGAGGCCGCTGTCGCTGCAGGTCCACCCGGATCGGGAGCATGCAGCGGAGTCGTACGCCGCGGAGACCGCCGCCGGGCTCCCGCTCGACTCGCCGCTGCGCAACTACCGCGACGACAACCACAAGCCGGAGATGCTGATCGCCCTGACCCGCTTCACGGCGCTGTGCGGCTTCCGCACCCCGCGGCGCGCCGTGACGATCCTCGAAGGCATCGGCACGGACCTGACCGACCGCCTGCACGGACTGCTCACCCGCCAGCCCACGGCGCACGGGATGCGCGCCGCCTTCCGCATGCTGATCTCCGCGTCGATGCGGCCCGCTCCGGACACGGTGCAGGAGGTCGTCGCGGCATGCGCGGCGCGCGCCGAGGCCGGCCGCTCGCCGTCCCCGCGCATCGACCGCACCGTCGCGCTGCTCGCCGAGCACCATCCGGGCGATCCCGGCGTGGTCGCCGCCTTGCTGCTGAACCCGGTTACGCTCCGCCCCGGGGAAGCGATCTTCGTCCCCGCCGGCACCCTCCACGCCTATCTCCACGGGGTGGGGCTCGAGATCATGGCCGCGAGCGACAACGTGCTGCGCGCGGGCCTGACCCCGAAGCGCGTCGACGCCGACGAGATGCTGCAGTGCGTCAGCGTCGCTGCCGCGCCGCCCCTGCGCGTCGCCCCGGAGCGGCAGAACGCGACCTCGGTCGCCTACTACGCGCCGGTCGACGACTTCGAGCTGTCCCTGACCACGCTCGAGGACCCGCCCAGCGCATATCGCGCGAGCCATCGCGTTCCCGGCAGCGGCCCCCGCACCCTCCTCGGCCTCGAGGGCGAGGTGCTTCTCCAGTCCGACGCGGGCCGCCACGTGCTCACCGCCGGGCGGGCGCTGTTCGTCCCGGCCGACGCCGGCCACCTCCACGCAGGCGGTGCGGGCCGCTTCGTCCAGGCGAGCGTCCCGTGACCCGCTTCCGACGGCCCCCGATGGTCAGCGAGTGGGACGGGCACGACCTATGGCTCGGCGCGCTGCCGGACGGCCCGATCCTCCGCCTCGGCGGCGCGGGCGCCCTCGCGATCGAGCTGATGACGGCCGACGAGCAGCGGGACTGGAGCGTCGCGGAACTCGTGACACGTTGCGTGCTCTCCTGAGCATCCCTGCGGTCGGGAAGACCCTGAGGCTCCTCATCGCTGCGATCAACGCACTGTTCACGTCGCCACTCCCGGTCCGCAGTGCGCTGGACGCGGTCAGCAATCTGCTCGCGACGATCTTCGGCTGGCTCCAGTCCGTGATCACCATCCACCGCTGCGAGAACTCGTGAAGTCTCGCAGCGGTGACGTCTGTCTCCGCACCCACGTCAGATCGACGGGGATGCCAGCTCCCCGTCCGCCTGAGCCTCCCGGATCTGCTCGAGGATCTCCTCGACGAACTGGATGACCTCGTCGCCGCCGCGCACCGGGCCGCCGGCGAGCAGGCCGTCGGCGCCGAGCAGGACCGCGCTGGGGGTGCCGTTCGCGTCGAGGGCGGTGCGGGCGATGAAGTCCGGGTCGTGCAGCACCTGCTCGCCGACCCGCTCCAGGGTGCCGGGGAAGAGCTGCCCGATCGGCCGCTTCACCACGGCGATGACCTGCAGGAACGGGCCCAGCTCGGAGATCCAGCCGGGCATCCGGTCCAGCGCCCGCTCGCACGGCCCGCAGCCCTCGGAGACGAAGACCAGCAGTGCCGCACGATCCGCGGTGAGCCTCCGCAGGGTCACGAGCGAGCCGTCGGCCCGCTGCAGGACCGCGGCTGGGATCGGCGTGCGCTCGTAGTCGAGCAGCTCGTCGTCGGCATCCCCCGCGGGGACGGGACCGGCAGGATCGGGTCCGACGGCCGAGGCGCCGGACGGATCGGCGGGAGCCGCGGGAGCGGTGGGACCCGTGGACCGCGACCGCGCGACGGCCGCCGCCTCTTCTTCGTCGTCCTCGCTCTGCGTCCCCGCGACCACGAGGACGGTCAGCAGGATCGTCCCCGCGAGCACGAGCACCTGGACGAGCAAGAGCAGGGGGGTGCGCACGAGCGTCTCCGACATCGTGCCGGTCGCGGCCGCGACCAGGGTCAGCGCCGCGAGCGCGCTCAGCAGCACGTTCCGAGCGAGCGTCGCCTTCGAGACCGTGGGTGCGCTGAGCGATCCGAAGCAGGAGCAGGACACCTTCTCCTCGAAGGTCAGAGCCCGCGCGATGATCACCAGGTACGCGAGCATGAGCAGCAGCGAGACCACCCCGAGCACCACCTGCAGCGGTACGAGCGGCACCCACAGCATCAGCGCCAGCACGATCTCGAGACCGGGGAGCACGGACGCGATCAGCGGGTGGACGCGGCGCAGCGGGAGCCGCAGCGAGACCATCGCATCCTGGGTGCCGCGCCGGTCGCCGAGCTTCGCGATGCCCGAGACCAGCAGCGCCATGCTCTGCAGGATCGGGGCCGCCATCAGGATGCTCATCGGGTCCACTCCTCGCCTCCGCGCGCCGGTGCCGGGCGCCGTGATCGTCGTCCATTATCGCGGCGGGCGAGGCTCTGCGGCGGCGCAGGATGTCCGCCTATCGTGGAATCCATGAGCGCACCCGACACCGACCAGAGCCCTGCGGCCGATCACGACGCCCCGCCCGACGCCGTTCCCGCTGTCGTCGCCGAGCGGATCCTCGCCGACGTCGCCGCGCTGCGGGAGTCCGCCGCGCTCGGTCACGCGCGATCCCTCGGGGCGCGGCTCGCACAGCTCGAGGCGCTCCGGCGCGGGATCCGCGCAGAGGAGGGCCGGATCGCCCGCGCCCTCGCCCAGGACCTCGGCAAGAGCGCCACCGAGGTGCTGATCACGGAGATCGGCCCGACCCTCAGCGAGATCGACCACGCGCTGCGCCATCTCCGCTCCTGGGCCCGACCCGGCCCGTTCCCGATGGGCGCCCTCCTGGCCCCCGCGGGCGGCCGCCTCCACCCGGAGCCGCTCGGCACGGTGCTGATCATCGCGCCGTGGAACTACCCGGTGAACCTCACCCTCGGCCCGCTGGTTGCGGCGATCGGCGCCGGGAACACGGTGCTGATGAAGCCCAGCGAGCTCGCCCCGCACACCTCCGCCGCACTCGCCCGTCTGGTGCGCGAGCATCTCGATCCCGCCTGGGTGCGGGTCGTCGAGGGTGGGGTCCCGGAGACCACGCTCCTGCTCGAGCAGCGCTGGGACCTGATCATGTACACCGGCAACGGGCGCGTGGGCCGGGTCGTCGCCCGCGCCGCCGCGGAGCATCTCACGCCGACCCTGCTCGAGCTCGGCGGGAAGTCGCCCGTGTTCGTCGACGACGACGTGGACCTGCGGGTCGTCGCCCGCCGGATCGCGTGGGGGAAGTTCACCAACGCCGGCCAGACCTGCATCGCCCCCGACTACGTCATGGCCAGCCCCGAGACCCTGACGGCGCTCGTCCCGCATCTGGCCCGTGCCGTTCGCGCCCTGTACGGGAAGGACCCGTCCCGCAGCCGCGACTACGGCCGGATCGTGAACGAGCGGCACCTTGACCGGCTGCTCGGCCTGATCGACGCGGAGAAGGTCGTGCTCGGCGGGACGGCGGGCGCCGACCGGGGGAGCCGGTTCCTGCCGCCGACGATCCTCGCGGGCGCCGACTGGTCCGACCCCGTCATGCAGGAGGAGATCTTCGGTCCCGTGCTGCCGCTGCTCGCCGTCGACGGCCCGGCCGAGGCCGTCGCCCGCATCGCGGCCGGGGACAAGCCCCTGACCGCGTACGTCTTCACCGGCTCCACCGAGGTGGAGGAGATGTTCGTCGAGGGCACCAGCTCCGGCTCCCTCGCGGTGAACGTCGTCCTCGCCCACATCTCGAGCCCCGACCTGCCATTCGGCGGCGTGGGGGAGTCCGGTATGGGGGCGTACCACGGCCGCGCCGGCTTCGAGGCGTTCAGCCACCTCAAGCCCGTGGCCCGCAAGCCGCTCCGGCCCGACACCCTCCGACTCGTCCAGCCTCCCTACGGCCGCGCGGCGCGCGCCCTGCTCCGGCGGGTGATGGTGTAGGGGCGGGCGGGGGGAGCGACAGACGCACCTCCCAGAGACCCCCCCACACCCGAAACCCCCTCTTCCTTTTCGGTGGGGGGGGGGGGGGGGTGGGGCCCCCCCCCCCCCCCCCCCCCCTCGCCCGGAGCCCCCGCCGCCCCCGGAATCTCCTCTACGCCCCGAAACCTCCGCAGACTTGGGGTTATGAGGGCTCTATTCCCCCAGAAGTGCGGGGGTTTCGCGCGGGCGCCGGATTCTCGCAGCGGGCAGCGGGCAGCGGGCAGCGGGCAGCGGGCAGCGGGCATCCTGCATCGCGCGGCCGACCCCGGTCCGCCGAACGGAGGACAGCGGGCGATGACGGGGCGACCGTCGTCGCGAGACCCCCAGACCTCCGTCCACATTCGGCTCCCGGGCGCGCGGTGGCGGGGCGGACGACGATAGCCTCGCTCCAGCAGTCGTCATCGCCTGCCGGATCGAAGGAGCACATCGCCATGTCCCAGCCCCCTGCAGGCCCGCCCGGACCCCCGCCCCAGGGCTCCGGCGACCCCGCGGGCCGGCCCGCCGGCGGCGGGTACGGCGGCCCGTACAGCAGCCAGTACGGCCAGCCCGCGGCCCCGGCACCCACCTCGAGCGGCCCCGTCGGTCAGCCCTCGGCCCCGGGCCCCGGCGGCAACTCCTTCGGCTCCCCCTCGGCGCCCGGCGATGCCGGGGGTTCCTCCGCCGGTGGATCCTTCGGCGGAGGCTCCGGCAACGGTCCCGGGGGAGGCGGCCCCTTCGGCGGCGGCCCGGGCAGCCCCGGCGGTGGTCCCTTCGGCGGTTCGCCGACCCCGCCGCCCTCGGGCCCCTCGCGCCCCGAGGGCCCGTCGCTGATCAACGGCGCGACCACCCATGGCTTGATGGGTCAGAAGGCCATCCGCCACCCCGCGGAGCTCCCCCTGCTGTGGGTGGGCGTCTCCCTCACGCTGCTGTCGTACCTGCTGTGGACCATCCTGATGTTCTCCACGGTGTACCTGCGCATTGCCGAGGGGCAGGCCTCGGTGGACGAGCTGTGGCGCTGGATCAGCATCGCCCCATTCCTCATCCAGCTGGCGCTGATCCTCCCCCTCGCCCCGTTCCTCATCTTCTGGGGCCGCGCGATCTATTACGCCCAGCTGCGAGCCGTGGCCGTGCGCATGAGCCCCACGCAGTTCCCCGAGGGCTACCGCATGGTCGTGGAGGCCGCCGAGAAGTTCGGGATGCGCAAGGTCCCGGACGCCTACGTGCTGCTCGGCAACGGCGTGATCAATGCCTTCGCGTCCGGCCACGGCTTCCGCCGCTACGTGGTGCTGCACTCGGACATGTTCGAGATCGGCGGGGCGACCCGCGACCCCGAGGCGCTGCGCTTCGTGGTCGGCCACGAGGTGGGCCACCTCGCCGCGGGTCACGTCTCCTACTTCCGTCAGCTGTTCACCGTGGTGATCGGCATGATCCCGTTCCTCGGTCCGGCCTTCTCCCGCTCGCAGGAGTACACCGCGGACAACTTCGGGTACGCGTTCGCTCCCGGCGGGGCGCCCGGCGTGATCGGCGTGCTCGCCGGCGGCAAGTACCTGAACGCCGAGGTCAACGTCAACGAAGTCGCGGACCGTGCCGCGACCGACCCGAGCTTCTTCGTGCACTGGGTGAACTGGTTCTCCTCGCACCCGATCACCACCTGGCGCGCCCATGCCCTGCGCGACCGCTCGAAGCCGGGCTCGCTCATGATCCGCCCCAAGGGCGCGCTGTACACGTCGCCGCTGCCTCCCGGGCACGTGTGGTCCAGCCGCTATCCGTCGCCGGGCGATGCGCTGGCGATGCTTGACGCCGCGGACCGCGCGCGTCCCGCCGGGGCTGCCGGCCAGTTCGGCCGCTTCCCCGGGGTGGACTACTCGGATCGGCCCGCCGCCCGCGAGATGCAGACCGCCGCCCCGCAGCTCTCGCCCCGCACCGGCTACATGATCCCGGCCGGTCCCTATGCGGACGACGCCCGTGGCTCGAAGGCCACCGTCGCCCCGCAGACCGGCCCCTATGGTCCCGGCGGCGGGCAGCCGCCGATGCCCCCGCAGGGCTGACGCCCCGCAGGGCTGACGCCCGCACCCCGCCGACGGCGGCGGAGCCACCCGGCTCCGCCGCCGTCGACGTTCCTCCGCCTCCGCCGTCGACGTTCATCGGCCGCCGCGCGCGCGGCATCCGCTGTCCCGCCCATCACCCCGACCCCCCGAATCCTGCAGTGACTGCATAAGGTGTCGGAGTGATCCCCGACCCCAGCGCCCCCGCCCCCACGGTGCGCCGCAAGCCGCTCCTCGCCGTCCTCCTCGCCCCGCTGTTCATGGCCCTCATCGCCGTGAGCGTCATCAACGTCGCCCTCACCGCCATCGGCGAGGGGCTCGGAGCGGACTCGAGCGGGCTGCAGTGGGTGCTGTCCGGCTACGCCCTCGCCTTCGGCGTGCTGCTGGTCCCCGCCGGTCGGATCGGCGACGCCACCGGTCGGCGCCGCATGCTCATCATCGGCATCGGAATCTTCACCCTCGGCTCGCTGCTCTCGGGACTCGCCCCCAACGTCGAGGTCCTGAACATCTCCCGCATCCTGCAGGGCGTCGGCTCCGGGCTGCTGAACCCGCAGTCGGTGGGCCTGATCCAGCAGCACTTCCGCGGACAGGCCCGCGCCCGCGCCTTCGCGGCGCTGGCGACCACCGTCGCCGTCGCGACCGCAGTCGGCCCCGTGATCGGCGGGCTGCTCATCCAGCTGCTCGGCCCCGAACTGGGCTGGCGGTGGATGTTCCTGATGAACGTCCCGATCGGCATCGCCGCGATCATCGGCGCCTTCAAGCTGATCCCCGACGACCGCGTGCGCACCCGCACCCGCCCCGATCTGGACCCCGTCGGCGCCGGGCTGCTGACCCTCGCGATCCTCGGCATCATGCTGCCCTTCCTCGAGCGGGGCGCGAGCGTGCTGGTGTGGCTGTCCCTGCCGGCGGGACTGATCGTCCTGGGCCTGTGGTGGGCCTGGGAGCAGCGCTACAAGCGCGCCGGGCGGCCGCCGATGGTGGACACCGCGATCTTCTCCCAGCAGGCGTTCCGCAACGGGATCGTGATCATCTCGGTGTACTTCCTCGGCGCCACCAGCATCTGGATCATCGTCCCGCTCTTCCTGCAGATGCACCTCGGGCACACCGCCCTCGAGGCGTCGCTGATGGGCCTGCCGTCCTCGATCGCCGCGGCCTTCTCCTCCCAGCTCGGCGGGCGGCACGTGCTGCGGCTCGGCCGCAAGATGGTGATCGTCGGCTTCGGCATCGCCTTCGTGGGCCTGCTGTGCACCACGATCCTCGCGGGCTTCGTCGACGCCGGATGGGTGGCCTTCTGGTGGCTCGCGGTGCCGCTGACCCTCATGGGCCTCAGCCAGGGACTGACCATCTCACCCAACCAGACCCTCACCCTGAACTCGGTCGATCCGCGCTTCGGCGGGGTCGCGGGCGGGATCCTGCAGCTCGGTCAGCGCACCGGCGCCGCGGTCGGCACCGCAATGATCCCCGGCATCATCTTCTCCCTCACCGAGGGCGGGCACTCGTGGCTCGAGGCCTTCACCATCGCGATGGTGATCATCATGGCGCTGACCCTGGTCGCGATGGGCGTCGCCTTCGCGGACCGGGCCCGGGAGACGTCGGCCCCCGGAGCGCTCTGAGGGGCAGGGCGCGCCAGGGGCCGACGGGGGGAGCGGGAGCTCAGGCGGCGCGCACCTGCTCGTCGGCCGCCGGCTCCGCGGGCTCGCCGCCGACGGGGGCGTCCCCGGCGTCCAGCGGATTGCGGCGGATGAACAGCGCGATCACCACCGTGAGGACGCCGAGCGCGGCGGAGATCGTGAAGGCGACCGAGGTGCCGGCGGAGGTGCCCGCGGCGGCGGAGCCGCCGTCGGCCGCGACGCCCGCCGCGATGCGCGACATGATCGAGACCATGAGCGCGGCGCCCGCGGCACCCGCCACCTGCTGCACGGTGCCGACGATCGCCGAGCCGTACGGGTAGAGGCGGCGCGGGAGCGAGCCCATCGCGGTGGTCATGAGCGGCGTGAACACGAACGCGAGGCCGAGGGACATGATCACGTGGCCGACGACGATCAGCCACGCCTGCTCGGGCACGCGGGACATGATCGCGATGCCGAGCACGACGGCGGCCAGGCCCGGCACGAGCAGCGGCCGCGGCCCGACCCGGTCGAACAGCCGCCCGACCAGCGGGGCCAGCAGACCCATCGCCAGGCCGCCGGGCAGCATCATCAGGCCCACGGTGAGGGTGGACAGCTCGAGCACGCGCTGCAGGAAGATCGGCAGCAGCACGACGGTGCCGAACATGGCGCCCATCATCACCACCATCAGCGCGACGGCCACGGAGAAGTTGCGCGAGGCGAAGGTGCGCAGGTCCAGCAGCGCCCGCTCGACCTTCTGCAGGATCAGCTGGCGCCAGACGAAGAGCATGAGCGCCGCGACGCCCACGATCAGGGCGATGAGAGCGGCCATCGGCGGGCCCGACGGGGCGTCGCCGCCGTGGCCGCCTCCGGAGATGCCGGTGAGGCCGTAGACGAGGGCGCCGAAGCCGACGCCGGAGAGCACGACGGAGAGCGGATCGGCGGGCTTGGGCTCGCCCTCCTGGACGTTCTGGATCCAGCGCAGTCCCAGACCCATCGCGAGCAGTGCGATCGGCAGCACCAGCACGAAGAGGAAGCGCCACGGCGCGATCGAGAGGACCAGGCCGGAGATCGTCGGGCCGAGCGCCGGGGCGACCGAGATGACGATCGAGATGTTGCCCATCACCAGGCCGTGCCGCGAGGGCGGGACCAGGTTCAGCACGGTGGTCATCAGCAGCGGCATCATGATCGCCGTGCCGGAGGCCTGCACGATCCGGCCCAGCAGCAGGGGCAGGAAGGCGGGCGAGACCGCGCAGATCAGGGTGCCGACGGTGAAGGCGGTCATCGCGATCGCGAAGACCTGACGGGTCGAGAAGCGGCCCATGAGATAGCCGGTGATCGGGATGACCACCGCCATGGTCAGCATGAACCCGGTGGTCAGCCACTGGGCGGTGGTCTCGACCAGGCCGAGGTCGTCCATGATCGGGGGCAGGGCCACCGAGAGCACGGTCTCGTTGAGGATCACCACGAACGCGCTGAACAGCAGCAGCACGATGACGTTTCGATCGCGTCGGGTGAGTGCGGGGGAGGCGGGGGCGTGCGCGGGGGCCGGGGTGTTCTGCACCCGAGAAGACTAGGTCCGCTTCCTGTCGGACCGACAGTGCTTATCGGGAGGGACGCATCACCGTTCGCCGAGGGCGGAGGGCTCTCAGGGCGCGTGGGGGCCGCCGACGGGGCACGCGCGGCCCGCCGACGGGGCGTGAGGAGTGCCCGAGAATCACACCGATGTCATTCTCGAAAAGCCGCGAGAGATTCGCACGGGCGGTAAAAAATCGGCAAAGCCAGGATTGGACTTCGGTTTCCCAGGTGTTCCCCGTCGGTTTCGGGAATGCATAGTCGACCCGTGCGCGGAGCTCGGGCGCGGCCGCGACCCCCAGGTCGTGGCCGATCGGGCCGGCCATCCCTTCCTCTTCTTCCCCAGGAGTCCCCATGACCCCCCGCCTCCACACCCATCGCGCCGACGGCCCCGCGCAGTACTTCCGCGGCGTCCGCGTCGCCCCGAAGGTCGCCGCCGCCACGGGCGGTGCGGTGATCGCCGCGGGCCTCGGGATGACCGGCGCGGGCGTCGCCCAGGCCGACGGCTCCGTGTGGGACAAGGTCGCCCAGTGCGAGTCCGGCGGCAACTGGTCCATCAACACCGGCAACGGTTACTACGGCGGACTCCAGTTCTCGAAGTCCACCTGGCGCGCCTTCGGCGGCACCGAGTACGCCTCGACGGCGGACAAGGCCACGAAGTCCGAGCAGATCGCCGTCGCCCAGCGCACCCTCGAGCAGCAGGGGCCCGGCGCCTGGCCCACCTGCGGCAAGCGGGCCGGCCTCACCCGGTCCAACGGCGGCGCCGACGCGAACGCCCAGCCGTCCGGCACCTCCGCACGGCCTGCGGAGAGCACCTCCTCCCGCTCCGACTCCTCGCGAGGCCTCGCGGTCGACGGGAAGTTCGGGCCGGCCACCACCCGCGCCCTGCAGAAGTGGATCGGGGTGAGCCAGGACGGCTCGCTGTCCCGCTCCGACATCAAGGTGCTGCAGTCGCGGATCGGTGCGGAGGCCGACGGGAAGATCGGGCCCGAGACCACGCGCAAGCTCCGCGCCGCGATCGGCCAGGGCGACAACGGCGCCCGGAACTTCCGCACCGATTCCTCGACGGTGCGGGCGCTGCAGAGCTACCTCAACACCGGCGCCGCCGCCCCCGCCAAGAGCAGCTCCTCCTCGTCGAGCTCCTCGTCGAAGGCTTCCTCCTCGAGCTCTTCGAGCACCGGCGACCTGGTGGTCGACGGGAAGTTCGGTCCGAAGTCCACCCGCGCCCTCGAGGCCTGGATCGGCGTCGGTCAGGACGGCTCGCTCTCCACCGCGGACATCAAGGCGCTGCAGACGAAGATCGGCGCCGAGCCGGACGGCAAGATCGGCGCCGAGACCACCCGCAAGCTCCGCGCCGCGATCGGCCAGGGCGACAACGGGGTCTGGGACTTCCGCACCAGCTATGCGACCGTGAAGGCACTGCAGACCTTCCTCAACGGCTGATCCGGCGGCGGCCGCGCAGAGCCGCCCGCCCTCGCTTCGACGACGCGTCGGCCCCCTCGGGGGTCGGCGCGTCGTGCTGTTCCGGGACGCCCGGGACGACCAGAGCCGTCATCCGCCGACGCATCCCGCCACCTTCGACTCCCTTCCTCATAGACCCTCACAAACCTTCCCCGGGCGGCGGGCCCGCTCCTAGGTTCTCGGCCATGTCCGTCTCCACAGCCCCGCTCGCCGCCCTCGGCCGCGCCGCCGCGCGCACCCGTCCGGCGCTCAGCTACGAGCTGTTCCCCGCCCGCTCCGACCTGTCCTTCGAGCGCCTGCGCGACACCATCACGCAGCTCGAGGCGACCGCGCCGGACTACGTCTCGGTGACCTCCCGCACGGGTCACGGCAACCTCGACCGCGTCCTCGAGCTCGCCGACCACGTGCTCGGCGAGACCTCGCTGCGCCCGCTCGTGCACCTCACCGCGATCGGCTCCACCCGGGAGCAGCTCACCGCGATCGTCGGCGCGCTGCTGGACCGCGGCGTGCGCGGGATCCTCGCCCTGCGCGGCGACCAGCCGGAAGGTCACGACCCGGAGGCCGACGAGATCCCCTTCGCCCGCCCGCTGGTCGAGCTGATCCGCGCCGTGGAGCGCGAGCGCACCGCGACGCTCGCCGCGGGGCGCGTGAGCGTGGGGGTCGCCGCCTATCCGCACCGCCACCCCGAGTCGCCGACCGCCCAGCACGACCTCGAGGTGCTGCTGGCCAAGGAGCGCTCGGGCGCCGACTTCGCGATCACGCAGGTGTTCTTCGACCCGTCGGCCTACTGCTCCCTGGTGCGCCGGGCGCGCGCCGCGGGCCTCACCCTGCCGATCATCCCCGGCTTCGTCCCGGCCACCGACCCGAAGCGGCTCGCCCGCCTCGCAGCGCTCAGCGGGGTCGAGCCGCCCCGCAGCCTGCTCGAGGCGCTCGCCGCCGCCCCCGATGACGCCGCTCGACGACGGATCGGCGTGCGCCACACCGCCGAGCTCGCCGCCCGGGTCCTGGACGACGGGGCCCCCGGACTGCACCTGTTCACCTTCAACTCCCATGCCGACGCCCTCGACGTCCTCGAGACCCTCGACCTGGACCGCTGGTCCACCCCGACCCCTGGAGACCCCCGATGAGCCACCAGAGCACCCCCACCCCCGCCGCCCTGCCGCCTGCGCTGCCGGTCGGCTATCCGCGCATCGGCCCGGACCGCGAGCTGAAGAAGGCCGAGGAGGCCTACTGGGCCGGTCGCATCGACCGCGCCGAGCTGGACCGTCGCACCCGCGCCCTGCGCGGTGCGACCCGTCGTCGGCTCGCCGATCTCGGCCTGACCGCCCCCGCCGCCGCCCCCGAGTCCTTTTCCCTGTACGACCAGGTGCTCGACGCCGCGCTCGCGATCGGCGCGATCCCGGACCGCTTCGCCGCGGTGCTCGGCGCCGACGGGACGGTCGACGACGACGGCCTCTTCGCCCTCGCCCGCGGCACCGCCGAGCAGCCCCCGCTCGAGATGACCAAGTGGTTCGACACCAACTACCACTACCTCGTGCCCGAGATCGGCCCCGACACCGACCTGCACCTCGCCACGACCCGCGTGATCGACCTGTTCACCGAGTCCCTCGAGGACGGCGCGGGAACGCGGCCCGTGCTCGTCGGCCCCCTCACCCTGCTGCTGCTCGCCAAGGCGCAGGACGGCGCCCCCGCGGGCTTCGACCCGCTGGACCGCCTCGACGACGCGGTCGCCGTGTACGCCGAGCTGCTCTCCCGCCTCGCGGCCGCCGGCGCCCCCTGGGTGCAGCTCGACGAGCCGGCCCTCGCCGCCGACCAGCGCGTCGACGCCGCGGCCCTCGCCGCGCTGCTGGAGCGCTCGATCGGCCGTCTTGCCGCCGGTTCGGACCGTCCCCGCCTGCTCGTGACCACCCCGTACGGCGGGATCGGCGATCTGCTGCCGTCCCTGCTCGCCACGGGCGCCGAGGCCGTCCACCTCGACCTCACCCGGGGCGAGATCCCCACCGCCGCCCAGCTCGCCGGGGTCTCCGGGGTGCAGCTCGTCGCGGGCCTCGTCGAGGGCCGCTCCGTGTGGCGGACCGAGCTGCCCACCGCCGCGGCCCGGCTCGAGCTGCTGCGCTCCCGAGTCGCCGAGGCCGGCGGCGACCCCGTGGCCGTGGTCGTGTCCACCTCGGTGTCGCTCCAGCACGTGCCCCACACCCTCGAGCGCGAGACGAGCCTGCCCGCCGAGCTCGCCGCGACCCTCGCCTTCGCCGACGAGAAGATCACCGAGCTGATCGCCCTCGCCGACGGCTCGGTCTCCCCCGGATCGGCCGACGGACCCCGCTCCGTGCCGCGCACCTTCGCCGGGGTGCGCAGCGAGGCGGTGCGGGAGCGGGCCGCGGCCGTCACCGCCGCCGACGCCGTCCGCGCCGACTACGCCCGGCGCGCCGAGGCGCAGCAGGCCGCCCTGGGCCTGCCCGCCCTGCCCACGACCACCATCGGCTCCTTCCCGCAGGTGGGCGAGGTGCGGGCGGCCCGCGCGGCGCACCGTCGTGGGGAGCTCGACGCGGCCGGCTACGAGCGGGCCATGCGCGAGGAGATCGCCCGCGTGATCGCCCTCCAGGAGGAGCTGGGGCTCGACGTCCTGGTCCACGGGGAGCCCGAGCGCAACGACATGGTGCAGTACTTCGCGGAGAACCTCGCGGGCTTCGCGACGACCGAGCACGGCTGGGTGCAGTCCTACGGCTCCCGCTGCACGCGCCCCTCGATCCTCTTCGGCGACGTGCACCGACCCGCCCCGATCACGGTGGGCTGGGCGACCTACGCCCAGTCCCTCACCCCCCGCCCCGTCAAGGGCATGCTTACCGGCCCCGTGACAATCCTGGCCTGGTCCTTCGTGCGCGACGACCAGCCGCTGGGGGAGACCGCCGCCCAGGTGGGCCTCGCGCTGCGCGACGAGGTCGCCGACCTCGAGGCGGCCGGGATCGGGATCGTCCAGGTCGACGAGCCCGCGCTGCGCGAGCTGCTCCCGCTGCGCGCGGCGGATCACGAGGCCTATCTCGACTGGTCCGTGCGCTCCTTCCGTCTCGCCACCTCCGGGGTGCGCGAGGAGACCCAGATCCACACCCACCTCTGCTACAGCGAGTTCAACGTGGTGGTCGGGGCGATCGACGCCCTCGACGCGGACGTCACCTCGATCGAGTCCGCCCGCTCGCGCGGCGAGATCCTCGAGGCGGTGGACCCCGACGCCTTCCCCCGCGGCATCGGCCCGGGTGTGTGGGACATCCACTCCCCGCGCGTCCCGAGCGTCGAGGAGATCGCCGAGCAGCTGCGCCGGGCGCGGGGCGTCGTCCGGGCCGAGCGGCTCTGGGTCAACCCCGACTGCGGCCTGAAGACCCGCGGCTACGCGGAGACCGAGGCCTCGCTGCGCCATCTCGTCGCCGCCGCCCACGCGGTGCGGGCGGAGGAGCCCGTCGTGAGCGCCTGAGCCGTCCGCTGATCCCCGTCCGTCCGTGCCGCCCCCTACAGTGGGGGCGGCGCGGCCCGGTCGCGCCGGGGGATGAGGAGGGGACGAGGAGGGGAGCTGGGCATGGCAGGCAGCGAACGCCGCACGGACAGCGCGCGGCCGGAGATCGACTACACGGCCTGGGACTGGCTGCCCCGCGCCGCGGAGGAGATCAAGGACTACCTCGAGCGGCTGCTCGCGGAGGCCTCCATCACCGAGCACTCGGTCATCGCGCGCCCCAAGTCCATCGCCACCTTCCAGGAGAAGGTGCTGCGCAAGGGCTACACCGACCCTCCCCGTCAGGTCACCGACACCGTCGCCGTGCGGCTGATCATGTACTCCCGCACCGACCTCGACCGGGCCGCGGAGCTGGTCCGCGAGCGCTTCTCGGTGAGCGAGGAGCCCGAGCCCGCCCTGCACAAGCCCGACTCCCACCGGGGCTACGAGAGCGCGCACCTGGTGATCACCGGCGAGAGGCCCGGCCAGGAGCACGACTGGTTGCTCCCCGGCGGCGCCCTGACCCGCTACTTCGCGGACTTCGGCGGCCTGGAGATCCAGATCCGCACCATCGCCGCGCACGCCTGGGCGGAGTTCGAGCACGCCCGCCGCTACAAGAGCGCCGCCTACGAGGCGATCTCCGCGGCGGACCGCGAGGAGGTCGACCGCCTGTTCGGCCTCGCGGCCGACGCCCGTGCCGCGCTCGACGCCGCCTTCGTGCGCATCGAGGAGGTCCTCGCCGCCCCGCCCTCCTCCCTCGAGCTGCGCGCCGAGGACGCGGAGGACGAGACGGAGACCGGGGACGGGCAGGAGCAGGCCGCGGATCCCGCCGACGGCTCCGAGCACCTTCCCGAAGACCTGGTCGACGCCCCCTCCCTGCGCACCCTGCTGGCCGAGCGCTTCCCCGAGGACACCGCGGGCAGCGCCGCCGGGGTCGACTTCGCCGTGGACCTGCTGCAGGCCGCGGGGATCACCCGCCGGGGCCTGCTCGAGCGGGAGCTCTCCGCGGTCGACAGCGCCCAGGTGCGCCGCCTCATGGACGTGAAGACCCCGGTCACGCGCGTCCGGCGGCTCGACGACGAGCTCCTCGCGCTCTACGGCGAGGAGTACATCGCCGACACCGAGGACATCGGCCGCTCCACGCGCCGCGGCAACCAGCTGCGCTGGCGCTACGACCGGCTGCGCGGCAAGGTCACCCTCGGCCGTCGCAGCGTGCGGTACCAGCTCTTCGGCGCGGACTGCCCCGCGTCGGTGCGCGCCCTGCGGATCCCCGCGCAGCGGGCGGTGCGCGAGGTCGCCCGGATCCTCGCCGAGCGCTCGGGGGCCGACGGAGTGCTTCGGGACGGGGCGATCAGTGCGGCCGACGACCTCCCCGTCGGCGCCCGCTCCCGCCCGGTGCGCCTGGCCGACGGGAGCCAGCTGTGGATCGCCACGGCGCTCAGCCGACGGGCCTCCGAGCGGCTGCTCGCCTCGCTCCTCGAGGACGCGCACGGTGCGGACCTCGTCGTGCTCCGCGACGGGGAGCGCTTCCTCTCCGCCTCCTGAGCGCTGTGGAAAGCTGTGCCCATGCGTCTGACCGCCGACAGCCACGTGCACAGCGAGTTCTCCTGGGACACCGGCGGCCCCGGCTCGGCCGCCCACGGCACTATGGAGGCGACCTGCGAGCGGGCCGTGCACCTGGGTCTGCCCGCGGTCTTCTTCACCGAGCACCTCGATCTCGAGGACGCCTGGCTGACGGACCCCGAGGACTTCGCCGAGCACGAGAAGCACCTCGTCGGTGCCGACGATGTGGTCGCCGTGCCGCCCTTCGACGTCGACGGCTATCTCGAGAGCATCGAGCGCTGCCGGGCCCGCTTCCCGCAGCTGCGCATCGGCACCGGCCTCGAGTTCGGTCAGCCGCATCTGCGCACCACCGCCGCCCGGGCGCTCCTGGACCTGGGACTCTTCGACCGGATCATCGGCTCCCTGCACACGGTGGCGCACGGGGACGTGCGCTGCGAGCCGAACACGCTGTTCCGTCGGCTCCCGGCCGACGAGGTGATCCGCCGCTATCTCGCCGAGGTCCCCGCCCTGGTCGAGGGCGACGAACCCTTCGAGGTCGTCACCCACCTCGACTACGCGGCGAGGTACTGGCCCGAGGAGGCGGAGGGACCCTTCGACCCGCGGCGCTTCGAGGAGGAGTTCCGCACGGCGATGCGGGCGATCGCGGCGAGCGGACGAGCGCTCGAGATCAACACCCGGCGGCTGCGTCCCTGGATCACGCAGTGGTGGGCGGAGGAGGGCGGGCGCGCCGTGAGCTTCGGCAGCGACTCCCATACGGCCCCCGCTCTCGCGGCGAACTTCCCCGAGGCGATGCTCCTCGCGGAGGCCGCCGGGTTCCGGCCCGGGGACGACCCGCGCGAGCTCTGGCGGCGCTGAGGTCCGGGGGGAGAACGATGGGGGATCGCGAAGGCACGGTCCGCGCCGAGCCGATCGCGCAGCCGGAGCCGGACGGGCCCCGCTGGCGGCTGCCGTCGGTGCAGCCCGGGGTCCTGGTCCTCGACCTGCCGGAGGAGGTGGGGGCGGTGCGGGTGAACGGCGCGGAGATCCCCGCCGAGGAACTCCGCACCCTCGGCAGCGGGTTGCCCCGTCAGCTGCTGGCGATCCCCGGGGACTACACCGTCGAGGCGCTGCCCACCAGCGAGCATCTCGTTGCCGCACCGCAGGAGGCCCGGGTGCTCGCCGTCGTCGGCGACCATGACCGGACCGTCGCCCGCGTCTCACCGGAGCTCGCCTTCACCCCGGAGGCCGTGGAGGCCGTGCGCGCCGACGCCCTCGTGGCCCAGGAGCTCTGCGCCGCGGAGCGGGACCGCTTCACCGGCTGCGGCACCGTGCTCCGAGACCTTGGGCCCGGTTTCGGGACGGGGACCGTGCTCTGGGAGTTCCACGAGGACCCGGAGATCGAGGTGCGGCACCTCCAGGGCGGCACGGGGGCGGTCGACACCGCCGGCTTCGCGGACGGCGGCGGGCCCACCACGACCGTCACCTTCGCTCCGGCCGACGGCGGGGAGGCGCGCACCCTCGAGGTCCGCTACGGCGTGGTGGGCACCGTGTCTCTCGAGGACGACGGCACTCTGCGCACCGAGGCGACCCGCGTGGAGGAGCCCGTCGCTCCCTGAGCCGTCGGCGCGGTCAGCGCGAGCCGCGCCTCACGCCCCCGTCCGCATCCAGGCCTCGCCCCTCACCCGCCAGCCCAGCGTCGCCGCGCGGGCGATCATGTACAGCAGGTTCGTCGCGATCCACAGCGCCGCCGTGCCCAGCGGCCCCGCCGGCGTCAGCACACCCACGGCGATCGCCCCGGGCATCACCGCCGCCGCCGCGACGATCCCCGCCCGCGCCAGGTACGAGGCGTCGCCCGCGCCCATCAGCACCCCGTCGAGCACGAACACGTAGCCCGCGACGGGCTGCGCGAGGACCAGCACCCACAGGGCCGCGCGCAGGTTCTCCTGCACCAGCGGATCGGGGCTGAACACCTCCGGCACCCCGTAGCTCGCCGCGAGCAGCAGCACCCCCACGACCGCGCCGCCGCCCACGCCCCAGCGGGTCAGCCGCCGTGTCACCGCATGCACCGTCGTGGTGTCCGCGGCACCCAGGTAACGGCCGGTGAGCGCCTGGCCCGCGATCGCTAGGGCGTCGAGGGCGAGGCTGAGCAGCAGGAACACGGTGGTCGCGAGCTGGTGGGCGGCGAGCTGCACGTCCCCCAGCCGGGCCGCGACGAGCACCGTCACGATGGAGACCACGCGCAGGCTGAGGGTGCGCACCAGCATCGGGACCGCCTCCCGGCCGGTCACGGCGACCGCCCGCAGATCCGGTCGGAGCGAGACGTGCGCACCGCGGGCATAGCGCCGGACGGCCCCGAGCAGCACCAGCGCCATCAGCCACTGGCAGATCACCGTGCCCAGGGCGCTGCCCGCGATGCCGAGGCCCAGACCGAAGATCAGCGCGGCGTTGAGCGGCACGTTCAGCAGCGCGCCGCCGACGGCGACCACGAGCGGCAGGCGGGCGTCCTGCATCCCGCGCACCAGCCCCGTCGTCGCCTGCACCGCGAGCATCGCCGGCAGTCCGAACGCCGAGATCCGCAGGTAGACGGTCGCCTCGGCGGTCACCGCCGGACTCGCCCCGAACAGCCCCAGCAGCCACGGCCCGGCCGGCACGAGGAGCGGCAGGCACGCCGCGCCGATCAGTAGCGCGAGCCACGAGGCGTCGACGCCGCGGGAGATCGCCTCGCGCCGCCGGCCCGCGCCGAGCGCCCGCGAGACCGCGGCCGTGGTCGAGTAGGCGAGGAACACCGACAGCCCCACCACCGTGGTCAGCACCGTCGAGGCGACCCCCAGTCCGGCGAGGGAGGTCGTCGAGACCCGGGCGATGAACGCCGAATCGACCAGCACGAACAGCGGCTCCGCGATGAGCGCCCCGAGGCTCGGCACCGCGAGGCGCAGGATGTCCCGGTCGACGGCGCGGCGCGCGGCACGGGGCGAGGACGGCTCCTCGGGCGAGGCGGGATCTGGGGGTCGGGGCGACGCGGGCACGGGTCTCATTCTCTCCGCTTCTCGCCGTTGGTTTCCGCTCCGCCCCGTCGCTCCGCCCCGTCGCTCCGCCCCGGCGTCGACCGCCGACGGACGGACGCGGCAGCACCGACCTCCGTCGAATACTCGCCTCCAGGGAGGTGTGCCAGAGTGCCACCGGAGGGTCCGACGTCGCCTCCGGGCGCGGGGTCGCACCGTGCCGTCAGCCGCCGCGCCCCCGAGGAGCACGATGAACCGCCTCGCCCGTCTGAGCCTCAGCAACAGGTCGTTCATCGCCCTGGTCTGTCTCGCCGTGTCCATCATCGGCGTCTTCGCCGTGACCACGATGCGCCAGGAGCTCATCCCCTCCGTCTCCCTGCCGCAGATCCAGGTGGTCACCACCGCCCCCGGCGCCTCCTCGGAGCAGGTCCGCGACCGGCTCACCCGCCCGATCGAGCAGTCCCTGGGCGGGCTCGAGAACGTCGAGAGCACCTCCTCGACCTCGCAGGCCGGCATGTCGATGGTCACGGTCGAGCTGACCTACGGCACCGACACCGCCCGCGCCGCCAACCAGGTCGACGCCGCGCTGTCCCGTCTCGACGGCCAGCTGCCGGAGGACGCCGAGCCGCAGGTCATCGCCGGGGGCACGAGCGATCTGCCCGCCGTGGTGCTGTCGATCTCCTCGGACCTCGACCCCTCCGAGCTCGCCGGCCGCCTCGACGCCTCCGTCACGCAGGAGCTCGAACGCGTGGACGGCGTCTCCTCCGTCGCCGTGATCGGCGCCCCCGAGCAGATCGTGCGCATCACGCCCGACGAGGCGGCGCTCGCCGAGAACGGCCTCGTCGAGGACGACATCGCCACCGCCCTCGACGCCTCCGGGCTGTCCCTCCCGGGCGGCGAGGTGGTCGACGGCGACCGCACCCTCGACGTGGTCCTCGGCCAGCGCGTCGACAGCATCGAGAGCCTCGAGGGCATCATGCTCATGCCCTCCCAGGAGACCCCGGCCGAGGAGGCCCCCGCCGACGGCGAGGAGGGCTTCGGCGGGGAGGAGGGCACCGAGCAGCCCGCCCCCGCCCAGCCCGTCGCCCTCGGGGAGGTCGCCACCGTCGAGCAGACCGTCCAGGACCCCACCTCGATCTCCCGCACGAACGGCCGCGAGTCGCTCGTGGTCATGGTGACCGCGACCGCCGACGGCAACGTCGTGGACATCTCCTCGGGCGTCGAGGACGTGCTCGCCGACACCCTGCCCGGCGTGGGCGGGGACGCGCAGGCCGACGTCGTCTTCGACCAGGCGCCGTTCATCCAGGAGTCGATCCTCGCCCTCGCCGAGGAGGGCCTGCTGGGCCTGCTCTTCGCGGTCGGCGTGATCCTGCTGTTCCTGCGGCGCGTGCGGCCCACGATCATCACCGCGATCTCGATCCCCACCTCGCTGCTCATCGCGTTCATCGGCATGCTGGTCACCGGCTACACGCTGAACATGCTGACCCTCGCGGCGCTCACCATCTCCATCGGCCGCGTGGTCGACGACTCGATCGTGGTCATCGAGAACATCCAGCGCCACATGACCTACGGCAAGGCCAAGCTGCGGGCGATCCTCGACGCCGTGGGAGAGGTCGCGGGCGCGATCACCGCCTCGACCCTCGCGACGGTGGTGGTCTTCCTGCCGATCGCGATCGTGGGCGGCATGGCCGGGGAACTGTTCCGGCCCTTCGCCCTCACCGTCGGCATCGCGATGCTCTCCTCGCTGCTGGTCGCCCTGACGATCGTGCCGGTGCTCGCGTACTGGTTCCTCAAGGCCCCGAAGGGCCACGAGGACCTCGACCCCGAGGACGAGGCCGCCGTGGCCCGGATCCGCGCGGCCTCCGAGGAGAAGGAGGAGGCCGGCTGGCTGCACCGCGGCTATGCGGCGGTGCTGCGCGGCACGGTCGACACGCTGACCCGGCGCCTGCTCACCGTCGGCGCCGCGATCGTCGTGCTGATCGCCACGGTGCCCCTGTTCCAGCTGGTCAACATCAACTTCCTGGGTGACACGGGGCAGAACATCGCCTCCCTCACCCAGACCCTCCCCGCCGGGACCAGCCTCGAGCAGTCCTCCGAGAAGGCCACCGCCTCCGAGGACGCCCTGCTCGGGATCGACGGCGTCGAGACCGTGCAGACCACGATCGGCGGGGGCGGCTTCAGCCTCGGCGGCTCGGGCAGCAACGAGATCAGCTTCTCCATCACCACCGACGCCGAGGCCGACCAGGAGGCGCTCCTGGACGCGATGGTGACCGCCCTGGAGGCGCTGCCCGAGCCGGGCACCGTCGAGGCGGCCGACATCGCCTCGCCCACCGGCTCGAGCTCGGTCGACATCCTCATCACCGGCCCCACCGCCGCGGACCGCCAGGCCGCCAACGACGCCCTGCTCGCCGAGCTCGACCCGCTGCCCGCGGGCGTCGCCGAGGTCACGAGCGACCTCCAGGCGGACCAGCCCACCGCCGTCGTGACCGTGGACCGCGAGGCCGCCGCGCAGCGCGGGCTGACCGAGGAGGCCGTCGTCGGACTGGTCGCCCAGCAGATGTTCCCCGGCGCGATCGGCAGCATCACCCTCGAGGACTCCGAGCTCGACATCTACGTCGAGCGCGGCGAGAGCGTCGACACCCTCCAGCAGCTGCGCGACATCGAGCTGATGGGCTCGATCCCGCTGACCGACGTGGCGAGCGTCGAGGAGGTCGCCTCGCGGCCCGCGATCGACACCCGCGACACCCTCGAGACCGTCACCGTCTCCCTCGCCCCCTCCGGCGAGGACGTCAGCGAGGCGACCGTCGCCGCGCAGGACGCGATCGAGGCGGCGGAGCTCCCGGAGGGCGTCGAGGCGACCGTGGGCGGCACCGCCGCGGACATCGACGAGACCTTCGGCCAGCTCGGCATCGCCATGCTCGCCGCGATCCTGCTGGTGTACGTGCTGCTGGTGTGGATCTTCAAGTCGCTGATCCAGCCGCTGATCCTGCTGGTCTCCATTCCCTTCGCGGCGACCGGCGCTCTGGGCCTGCTGGTCATCACCCGGGTCCCGCTGGGCCTGCCCTCGATGATCGGCCTGCTGATGCTGGTGGGCATCGTGGTCACCAACGCGATCGTGCTCATCGACCTGGTCAACCAGTACCGCCGCGCCGGCATGGGCCTCGACGAGGCGCTGCACCTGGGCGCCGCCAAGCGACTGCGCCCGATCCTCATGACCGCGGCGGCGACGATCTTCGCGCTCGTGCCGATGGCCCTCGGCATCACCGGCAACGGCGGCTTCATCGCGCAGCCGCTCGCGGTCGTGGTGATCGGCGGCCTGATCTCCTCGACCCTGCTCACCCTGGTCATCGTCCCGGTGCTGTACCGGATCGCGGAGGGCCCGGGGGAGCGCCGACGGCTGCGCGAGGTGGAGCGCCAGGAGGGTCTGCGCCGCGAGCGCGAGGCCGCCGAGGCCCAGCGCCTCGCGCAGCAGCAGGCCGAGCGGGACGCCGCCGAGCGAGCCGCCGGAACCGCCCCGGAGCGCCGCACCGTCACCGGGTCGATCCCCGCCGCGCCCGCCGACGGCCCGACCCGACCGTCGGCCGGATCGCACCGCGGCCGCCGGGCCTCGCTCCGGGAGCGCGGCGGGATCCTCGGGATCCTCCGCGCCCGACGGAGGCGCTGACCCGCCCCGTCGGCCGTCCCCTACGATCCCCGTATGCCCGAGACGACCCCGCGCCGCCTCCCGCGCCCCCTGTCGGCGCGCGGTTGGTCGGTGCGCACCCGGGTGCTCTCCACCGTCGTGCTGTTCATGGCGATGGGGCTCGCGGTGACCGGGGTGCTCACCTACGCGGCCCAGTTCCGGGTGCTCGAGGAGCGGCTGCAGAGCGAGCTCGAGCAGGAGCTGAGCGAGCTCGAGCTGATCGCGAAGGACACCGACGAGGACGGTGAGTACGAGCACGAGAGCGTCGACGAGGTCCTCCGGGCGGCGACTACCTCGGCGGTCCCCTCGGACAACGAGACGGTGCTCGCCCTGATCGACGGCGTACCCGCCTACAAGCCCTTCCAGCAGGACTTCGAGCTGGTGGGGGAGGGGGTCCCGGGCTCCGCGGAGATGCTCGCGGAGATCGAGCGGCTCCACGTGCCGGGACGCACCGTCACCACGACCGTCCAGCACGAGGGACGCGATCTGCGGATGCTGATCGCCTCGGTCCGGGTCGCGGGTGACGACGCCGAGGGGATCTTCGTGGTCGCCGCCGACGTCGGCCCGCCGCAGGCGGAGCTGTGGCGCTCCGTGGCGACCTTCACGGTCATGTCGCTGCTCGCGCTCCTGGTCGCGGCGGTCCTCGCCTACCTGGTGACCGGGCGGATGCTGCGTCCTCTCGAGTCGCTCCGCGAGGCGACCGAGCAGATCACGGTCGACGACCTCGAGCGGCGCGTCCCCGTGCCCGAGGGACGGGACGACATCGCTGCGCTCGCCCGCAACTTCAACCGGATGCTCGCCCGCATCCAGGCCGGTTTCGTCGAGCAGCGCCGCTTCATGAGCGACGTCGGCCACGAGCTGCGCACCCCGCTGACCATCGTGCGCGGCACCCTCGAGACCACCGATCCGGGTGATCCGGCGGACGTCCGCGAGGCCCACGAGATCGCGATCGACGAGCTGGATCGCATGGGCCGCGTGGTCGGGGACCTGTCCGAGCTGGCCGCCTCCTCCCGCCCCGACTTCGTGCGGCCGCGGAGGACGGATCTCGGGGACGCCGTCCGCTCGGCCTTCTCCCGCCTGCCCCACATCGGGGAGCGCGAGTGGGTGCTCGAGCGCACCCCCGAGGGGACGGTGCTACTGGACCAGCAGCGCCTCACCCAGGCGCTGGTGCAGCTCGCCGCGAACGCGGTGCGCTACAGCGAGCCCGGGACCCGCATCGCCGTGATCGCGGACCGGGTGGCGGGCCCCGCCGGACCCGAGCTCCACGTCGCCGTGCGCGACCAGGGGATCGGCATCGCCGCTGCGGACCAGGAGCGCATCTTCGAGCGCTTCACTCGGGTCGAGGGCGCTCCCGGCTCGGGCTCCGGCCTCGGGCTGCCGATCGTGCGCGCCATCGCCGAGGGGCACGACGGCGAGGTGCGCGTCGAGTCGACGCTCGGTGAGGGCTCCACGTTCACCCTGGTCCTGCCCTGGCGCACCCCGGCGGACGGCGATACTGGGGACGAGAGCGCCGTGAGCGAGGGCCCGACCGAGAGGCCCGGAGGGAGCAGTCGATGAGGATCCTGATCGCCGAGGACGAGGCGCGCATCGCCCGCTTCATCGAGCGGGGGCTGAAGGCCAACGGCTACGCCTCGACGGTGGTGGAGGACGGCATCAGCGCCCTCGATCTCGCCTCGAGCGGCGACTTCGACCTGCTGATCCTCGACGTGGGGCTGCCGCGCATGGACGGATTCCAGGTGCTGAAGGCCCTGCGCGGCATGGACGTGCAGATCCCGATCCTCATGGTCACCGCCCGCACCGGCGTGGACGACACGGTGCAGGGCCTCGAGGGCGGCGCCAACGACTACATCGCCAAGCCCTTCCGCTTCGAGGAGCTGCTCGCCCGGGTCAAGCTGCGGGCCCGGGAGGCGGCCGCGGGGGCGGCGACGGCGAGCGCCGACGTGCTCGGCCTCGGGGATCTCACCCTCGACCTCCGCACCCGCGTCGCGAGCCACGCCGCGGACGGCGAGCCGCGCTCCGTCGAGCTCTCCTCGCGCGAGTTCACGATGGCTCGCGTGTTCCTGGAGAACCCGGGCCAGGTGCTCACCCGCGACCTGCTGCTCTCGAAGGTGTGGGGTTACGACTACGACGGCGCCTCGAACGTGGTCGACGTGTACGTCGGCTACCTCCGCGGCAAGCTCGGCGCGGCCCGGATCGCGACCGTCCGCGGAGCGGGCTACAAGATGGTCGATCCCGGCGCCTGACCTGCGACGCGGCGCACATGAGAGGCCTCTCATGATTCGCTCACGGGCGCTTCATCCCGCTCGTCCATGCTCGCGACCATGAAGTCGCTGCGCACTCTCGCGATCCTCGTCGCCGTCGCCCTCGCCGCCGTGGGGCTCGCCGTGCTGCCCGCGGTCGAGCCGGCCCCGGCGGAGCGACCCGGGATCGTGGTGGGCGAGGACTCGCTCGAGTTCCCGTCCAACTCCGACGCCGGGGGAGCGGGCGGCGCGGCGGAGGGTTCGAGCTCGGGCTCTGCGGCGGCGGCCGACGGGTCCGGCGCTGCGGCGGGTGACGCCGACGCGGCGGGCGCGGCCGACGGGGACGGGACGTCGGTCGCCCTGCCCACCGCGGCAGCCGGGTCCTCCTCCCGCGTCATCCCGCTCGGCTCCCAGGGCATGCAGTACGAGCCCTCGCCGTCGCCGGCCCCCGCACCGGCTCCCGCCCCCGCTCCCGCGCCGACGAGCTCCGGGTCCTCGGGCGGCTCGGGAGGGTCCGGCGGGTCCAGCTCGGGGGACTCCGGAGGTTCCGGCGGTTCCAGCAGCTCGGGCGGGTCCAGCTCCTCCGGGTCCTCGTCCTCCTCGTCGTCGACCCCCCGCGCCCCCTCACGCCCCGCCGCCCCCAGCAGCGCCTGCGAGTGGGACGACGACGGCTGGGAGTGCGACGACGACGATGACGACGACGGCGATGACGATGACGACGACGATGACGACGACTGATCGCCCTGCCACCGCCCGCCCGCCCCGTAGCCCCGCCCGCCCCCATCCGCCCACGCCGCCCCCATCCCCACTCCACCTCCGGTGACCCACCAGTTACGGCGCCTGAGGGAGCATGTTTCGCGAAACATGCTCCCTCAGGCGCCG
>NZ_JAZDCG010000007.1:0-107279 GCF_036321705.1 Brachybacterium sp. J144 | reverse complement strand
CCCCCTCTGGCACCCCCTCGCTTCTTTCGTGGGAGGAACCGTTTCCAAAAAAACATGCTCCCTCAGGCGCCGTAACTCGTGGCGGGGGCGGGAACCGCGCGGAGCCGGGCGGCGGCGGGCGGGGAAGTGGGCGGGAAGCGCGCCTGAGAGGCCTCTCATCCGCGCTTCATCACCGGTTCATCGCCCCCCGCTTCACTGCTCGTGTCAGTTCCCCAGACCTCCCCAGGAGCACGCCATGACCCTCCTCGAGCACACCACCGCCCAGACCCCCGCCCCGGTCGAGACCGTCGTCTCCGCCCCGGAGCTGCGGGCTCGTCTGGAGCGGGCCAAGCACGCCTTCTCGACCCGCGCCGTCGCCTCGCACGTGCGCTCCGCCGAGGGCCTCCACCTGCTCACCGGCGACCACGTGCCGCAGGCCGGCGAGGTGGTCCTCGCCCGGGTCACCTCCATCGGCCACCACAAGCGGCTCGAGACGCCGGCCTCCCGGCGCGCGGTGCTCTTCGAGGGCGACGAGATCGTCGTCGCCTACGGCAGCCGCTACGCCGCCGACCAGTTCCTGGCGCTCGTCCCCGGCGATCTCGGCCCGGCGCATCTCGCGGCCGCGGGCGGTCTCGCCTCCCGCGTCGTCGAGCAGCACGCGAAGATCGGCGCGGCCACCGAGATCGAGCCGGTCGGCGTGCTCGCCGACGCCGACGGTCCGATCACCCTCGCCCGGGTCTCCGCGCACCGTCCCGTCCGCCAGGTGACCGACCGCCTCGACCGCCCCGCGCACCACGTGCCCGTGCTCGCCGTGCTCGGCACCTCGATGAACTCCGGCAAGTCGACGGTGCTCGCCGAGCTGGCCCACGGCCTCGCCGCCGCGGGCCTGCGGGTCGCTGCCGCGAAGGCCACCGGCACCGGTGCGGGCAACGACTACAACCTCTTCCTCGACGCCGGGGCACACCGCGTCCTGGACTTCACCGACTTCGGCTACCCCTCGACCTTCGACGTCCCCTACGACGAGGTGCGCGACCTGGTGTTCTCCCTCGCCGACGAGCTCGCGGGCGGCGCCGAGCGCCCCGACGTGGTGCTCCTCGAGATCGCCGACGGCCTCTACCAGGGCGAGACCTCCCGCCTCCTCGCCGACCCCGAGCTGGACCGGGTCGTCGACGGCATCGTGTTCGCCGCGGGGGACGCCCTCGGCGCCGTCGGCGGGGCCTCCGTCCTCTCCGCCCTCGGCCGCACCCCCGTCGCCGTCTCGGGGGTGGTGACCAGCTCGCCGCTCGCGACGGCGGAGGCCCGACGCGCCCTCGACGTGCCCGTCACGGCGACCTTCGACCTGGGCCGCGCCGAGGTGGCGCGGGCCCTGCTCGCGGACGTGCTGGAGGGAGCCGGCTCCCGTGCGTCGTGACCGTTCGCGGGCGCCCGAGCGCCTCCCCAACGGGCTGCTCCGCCACGCCCCGCCGCTGCCCCCGCTGCTGCGCGGGGCGCGGCGGCGCTGGCTCGCGGTGCTGGTCCTGCTGGGCCTCGGGCAGGCGGCCCTGGGGGCGACGAGCGCCTGGGCGCTGGTGCGGATGCAGGCGGCCCCCGTCGGCGGCTCCCCGCTGCTGCTCCGCGCCCTGCTGCTGCTCGTCGCCGTCGCCCTCGCCGTCGGCGCCCTCAAGGTGCACGAGCGCGTCGTGGCCGAGAAGCTGGGCCAGGACTACGTCCACCAGCTGCGGCTGACCCTGGTCGGCGACGCGCTCACCCCGGGGCACTCGACCTCGCTCGGCGTGACCGTCGCGCGCACCACCAACGACCTCTCGGGGGTCCGCAACTGGGTGTCCCAGGGCATCGCGCCGCTGGTCGTCGCCGTCCCGCTGATCGGGGGCGGCCTCGCCACCCTCGCGGTGCTGCACCCGGCTCTGGCCCTCGCCATGGGCCTGCCGCTGGTGGTCCTCGGCGTGCTGATGCTGCCGTGGGCGCGCACCGCCCTGATCAAGACCCGGCAGATGCGCCGCACCCGCGGGAAGCTCGCGACCCGCATCGCCGACACCGTCACCGCCTCCGACGGGATCCTCGCCGCGGGCGGCACGAAGCGCGAGTTGCGCAACCTGCGGGAGGCCTCCGGGGACCTGGTGGAGATCGCGGTGGACCGTGCCGAGACCGTCGGCACCATCCGCGCGGGCGGCATCGTCGCCTCCACCCTGACCACCCTGCTGGTCGCCGCGACCGGCACCTATCTCGGCCTCGAGCCGGGGGTGACGATGGCGGCGATGGCCGTGGCCGGCCTCGCCTCCACCCCCGTGCTCGAGCTGGGGCGCATCGTCGAGTACCGCCAGACCTACCGGGCGGCGCGCATGGTGCTGGGCCCCGCGCTCGCCGGAGCGCAGGCGCGGCGCGAGCGGGCCGAGCGCCGCCGTCGGGCCTCCGCGGAGCTCCCGGCCCCGCGCCCGGGCGCGGAGGGCGAGGTGCTGGTCCACCTCGAGCTGCCCGGCCTGACCGCACCGGGAGAGCCGCTGCGCGCCCGCTCCCGCGACCGGATCCGGCTGGTCTCCGAGGATCCGGACTCCCCGCACGAGCTCGTGCGGCGCCTGTTCGAGCTGTCCCCCGGACCGGACTCCGACGAGCCCGACGCCGTGTGGGTGGGCGGCGAGAACCTGCGCCAGGTCTCCGCCAAGCGGGCCCGGGTGCTGGTGGGCGGCGCGAGCTCCGGCACCGTCTTCGAGCGGGGCACGGTGCGCCGGGCCCTGCACTACCGTCGGCCCGACCTCGACGCCGCCCACGACCGCGAGGTCCTCGCGCTCGTCGGGCTGGACCCCGACGCCCTGCCCGAGGGGATGCGGACGAGGCTGCGCAGCGGCGGCGAGCCGCTGGGCCGCGCGGACCGCGCCCGGCTCGCGCTCGCCCGCGCCGTCTACGGGGCGCCGCCGTTGCTCGTGATCGACGGCCTCGAGGGCGATCTCGACGACGCCGGCCGGGCCATGCTCGAGAGGGTCCTGGCCGACTACCCGGGAGCGGTGGTGATGGTGTCCTCGCAGGCCCTCGCCGCGCGGATGGGTGCCCGCGAGCACCGGCTGCCCCGCATGGACGCCTCCGCGCGGCAGACCGTCGGCGTCGGCGGCCGCTCCGCAACGGACCGGGACGAGGACGGGGAGGAGTAACGGGCCGCGCCGCGGAGCAGCGCGGCCCCCTCAGGCGATGCCGAGTCGCGCGAAGGCACTCCGGAAGATGGTCAGCCCCTCGAGCCCGGGAAGCTTCTGCACCCGCTTGTCGAGCTTGTCCAGTTCCCCGGACTGACCGGCGAAGAGGTGGCTCATGACGTGCTTGACCTCGGACTCGTCCATCATGCCGCTGCCCACGGGGCGCCACACCTTCGAGAGCACCAGGCGCACCAGGCGCTGCGCCCCCGTCGAGGCCTCGAGCTTCTCCCGCCCCTGCGTGGTGTAGAAGGCGACGTGCCGCGTCTCCTGCTGGGCGATGCGCTGCAGCAGCGGGGAGAGCGCCGGGTGATCGGTGAGGGCGGAGAGCCGACGGTAGGCGGCGACCGCGGAGAGCTCGTTGGCGGCGCCCCACACCATGTGCACGGCCACGAAGTCGGTGCCCACGAGGTTGCTCAGCGCCGACTGCTTGAGCGGCTCGATCGCGCCCTGCCAGCCGAGCTTGACCCGCTTGGCCTTCAGCTCGTCGTAGTCCACGACGATGCCGTGCCGGGCGAGGACCGCGGCGAGCGCCTCGCCGTGCCAGAACTCCTCGCGGTTCCACATGGTCATGAAGCCGCCGGCGGACTCCTCGCGGTGCGAGGGAGTCACCAGCAGGTCGCGCAGGAAGCACGAGGTGTGGAACTCGACATCGCACATGTAGCGCAGGGAGCGGAGTGTCTGCGCGTCCAGCGGCTGGGAGTCGAAGGTGTCGAAGTCGAGGTCCTCGTACTTCACGGGGACGGAGGTCTCGGCGAACTGGTCCAGGTCGAAGGCCATGTCACTCTCCGGGTCGGGGCAGGTCGCGGAGCCGAGGATCCGGCAGGTCGGGGCCCGGCAGCAGACGGGTGATCTCCCGTCGGGCGGTGCGCAGGGCGGCGCGGTCGCGGACATCGGCGCCGATCACGGCGACCGCGGCGGCGAGATCCCGGTCGACGATGCCGCCGCCGTCGAGCGGCGAGTCGAGCGAGAGCACGAGACGGGCCACGGCGGCCTCGCGCCGGGAGCGGAGCACGCGGGTGCGGGCCTCGGCGGTGAAGAAGGCGACGGACTCCTCGTGCCGTTCGGCGACGGTGGTGACGACGCGCAGCGCCTCGCCGCCGAGCCGGCGGGCGACGGCGCGCAGGGCCACCTGCAGCGAGGCCTCCTGGATCGCGAGCCGGGCCATGTGGCCGGCGGGCACCTCCTCGGCGGCCAGCGCCGTCCACAGCGGGCCGAGCAGCGGCTGCACCCGGTCCACGTGGATCCTGCGCAGCACGTGCAGCGGCCGACGGGAGTGGTGCTCCTCCGGGTCCGCGCCGGGGCGACCGCTCGCGGGGGCGCGTACGTCGGCCTCGAGCAGATCGCGCAGCGCCCTCGCCTGCCAGAAGCGGTCGACCATCCAGGTGGCGAGGAAGGCGGTGATGCGGGCCTCACGGGCGGTTGCGGTCGCGAGCATCGCCCGCGACTCGGCGAGGGCGGAGGCCTCGAGGCGCTGCAGCACCCCGAGCGCGGTGCGCACCTCCGCCGGCAGGGCCGGGGCCGCGGCGATCGCCGCGGCGTCCACCGGGAGTCGCTCGGTGCCGCGGCGGGTGAAGGCGTCGACGTCGAAACCGGTGCGCACCACCGGGACGATCGATGCATCGAGGTGGAGGTGGCCGGCGCGGATCTCGGGGGAGGAGTCGCCGAAGGGAGCCGCCTCCTGAGGGGGCCGGCCCGACCGCAGGGTCGATCCGAGGGTCACTGCGCGCCTTTCACGGCCCGGGGGACGATGCCGGTGCCGCGCCCAGTGTACGGAGCCCGAGTCACCGGGCGCTGACAGGAATCCGGCCACCGGATGTCCAGCGGGTGCTTGGTAGGTTGCCCTTCGTGAATCTCTCGGACGCCGCCTCGCTGCCGGCAGGGGGCGGGGAGCGGGACGAGCCGCCGACGCTGGACGCGCTGCGCCTTGCGCTGCGGCCGCCGTCGCTGCCGCTGCCGAGCCCCGACGGGGTGCTCGGCGCGGCCTCGCGCGCCCACGACCTGCTGCACGCCGAGCGGCGCGAGGAGGCGGAGGCGCTGATAGAGCGCTTCCGCCGGCGCTCGGCCCCGCCCGAGACCCGGCTCCTGCTCCTGCGGGTATCGCTGCGTGCGGCGCACCTCGCCGGCTCCGCGGAGCGCGCGCGGCAGGACGCCGCGGAGATCGTCTCCCTGCTGCGCCGCAGCGGCCGCCCCGCCCAGGCCGCGGCGACGGTCGAGGTGCTGCTCGAGCGGGGACCGGCCCGCACTGATGCCCGCTCCGCTCCTGCCACTGGCTCTGCCCCGGCCGCGGGGCGTCACCGCGGGGAGCGGGCCGAGATCCCCGCGCCGGTGCTCGCGGTGGTTCGCGGCCTCGAGCTGACCTCTCTCGCGCCGGAGGGTCTGCCGGAGGGCGGCGACCTCCGTCGTGCCCTCGCCCGCCTCCGCGCCGCCCTGCGCGCCCTGCCCGCGGCGCGCGACCAGCTGCTCGGCGATCCCGAGCCCGAGCTGCGCCTCCGCCTCGCGCAGACCCTCGCGGGCGCGGGCGACCACCGGGCGGCGACGACCACGGCGCTGGACCTGCTCGAGCTGCTCGAGGCGGGGCCGACGGGGGAAGAGCCCGGGGGTGCGGCCCCGGATCCGCTGCGGATCGTGCCCTCCGCGCACGCCGTGCTCGCCCGCACCCTCGGCACCGAGCGCCCGCTGCTCGCCGCCGGGCACTCCCTCGGCGCGCTGCGGCTGATGGAGGAGGTCGACGACCCGCCGCTGCGCATCGGGCTGATCACCGACCTGCTGGTCGCCCTGATGGCGGCGGGCGCGACGGCGCAGGCCTCCTTCACGGCGGGACGCCTGGCCTCGCTGCAACGGACCCTCCCCTCCGACGCCCTGCGCACCGGACCGCTGCTCGCGGTCGCGGCCCAGCGGGTGCAGGCAGAGCGCTACGAGGCCGCGCGGGTGCCGCTCGAGCAGGCCCGCCGCATCGCCCGCGAGCGCCGCGACCACCGCGCCGCGCTCGAGGTGGCGCGGCTCGCGGCGAGCATCCACGAGCGCACCGGCGAGCATGCGGCATCCCTGCGGGAACTGCGGCGCCTCGCGTCCGAGGCGCGCTGGTTGGCCGACGACCTGGGCACCCCCGCCGCGGAGCGCGTCCCGCTGCTGGAGACGGAGCTGTCCGCCAACGCCCTCGCCCTGCGCCGCGCCCTCGACCTCGGCGATCGGACCCAGGTCGAGATCGCGGCCGCGGGCGTGCTGCGCCGCGCCCGGGAGGGCGGGGGCGGCCATCTGCTGCGCCCCGAGCTGCTCTGGGACCACGTGGTCGATGCCCGGGTGGGACTCTTCCTCGCCACCGGTCACGCCCTCGCGGAGAGCGGACCGGAGGGGGACGCCGCCGACGCCACCGCCTACGAGGAGCGCCGGCAGGAGGCGCTGCGGGCCCTGGACGCGATGCCGGTGGGGCACGACGCCCGGGCCCGGTACTGGGGCGCGTACCTCGAGGACCGTCACGCCCACCTGCTCGCCGAGCGCGGCGAGGCGGGGCGCGCCCGACGGGCGGCGCGGCGCGCCCGCGACGGCTGGGCGCATCTCGGGCGCGACGAGGACGTGGCCCGCGTCGAGCAGCTCCTCGCGGCTCTCGGCCCGGAGGGCCCCGCCCGCTGAGCCCGACTCTTGACGTGGTGCCACTATGGCGTCACGATGGGGTCATGGAACTCCGCGCGCTCACCCGCACCGTCCAGGACCAGCTCACCGCGGCCGCCGCCGTCGGCGACGAGCCCACCCGCCGCGCCGCCGAACTGCTCGCCGTCTCCGTCGAGCCCGCGCTGCGGCTCGCCCTGCAGGACGCCCTCTCCCAGCTCGCCGGGGAGATCTCCGCGGAGATCGCCCCCGGCCGCGTGGACCTCGCCCTCCGCGGCGGCGAGCTCGAGGTGCAGGTCCACGCCCCGGAGCCGCCATCGGCCCCCGTGCCGCCCGTCCCGCCGCCCCCGCCCGTGCCCCCCGCGCCCCCGGAGGCCGACGGCGCCACCGCCCGGGTCGCCTTCCGCCCGCCCCAGCACCTCAAGGACCGGCTCGAGCAGGCCGCCGCGGCGGAGGGGCTGAGCCTGAACACCTTCCTCGTGCGGGCCCTCACCGCCCATCTCGACGGCGGCGGCAGCTCCGGCACGACCGGCCCGTCCGTCCGCCGCAGCCACGGCCGCACCAGCGGCTGGTTCCTCTGAGCACCGCGCCCTCGCCGCCTCCAGTAGATCGGATCCCCGCCATGACCAGCCCTCTCGTCCATGAGTTCCCCGTCGACGGCCCGATCGACGTCACCGTCCAGAACATTCGCGGCGCCCTCATCCTGCGCGCCGAGCACGGCACCGTCGCGCGGGTCGAGCTCGCCCCGCACGGCGAGGCCGCCCGCGCCCTCGCCGAGCGGATGCGGATCCGCTGCGAGGACGGCCGGCTGCGTGTCGACGCCCCGGCCGACGAGGCCCGCAGCCTCGGCGGCGGTCTCAGCGGCCTGTTCCGCCCGGCCGGCGAGGACGGTGCCCCTCTCTCCGACCGGATCGCCGAGTCCGTGCGCTCGATGGTCCGCTCCGCCGAGGGGCTCACCGGCCAGCTCGACGTCACCGTCGTGGTCCCCGCCGGATCCCGCGCCGTGCTCGACGACGGCGCGGGAGAGATCGCGGTGCACGGGGTGCTCGGCCGCCTCGAGGCCCGTACCGGTTCGGGTGACATCCGCGTCGAGCGCGGCGCCGAGGAGCGCACCCGGCTGAGCAGCGGCACGGGCGATCTGCAGGTGGGCGAGCTGTCGGGCGAGGCCTCCCTCAGCACCGGCGCGGGCGACGTCCGCGTGCGCCGCGCCGTCCAGGGCCGCCTCACCGCCCGCAGCGGCCTCGGCGACGTGGAGATCTCCGTCGCCCCCGGCACCGCGGCGCGCCTCGACCTCGCCACCGGCTTCGGGGAGCGGGACGTGCGCCTGACCCCGGTGGAGGGCGTGGGCGACGCCGAGCGCACCCTCGAGGTCGAGGCCCGCACCGGCAAGGGGGACGTGCGCGTGATGCGCGCCGAGGGGTGATCCCCGTACCGTGGAGGCAGCGGCCGGAAGGAGCCCCGCCATGACCACGGACCCCGCCGAGAGCCTCGAGGACCCCGAGACCCACACCCATGACCCCCGCGCCCGGATGGGGGTGCGGGACAACGCCGTGGCCAGCCGCTATGAGGCGATCCGTGAGGATCAGACCGTCGGCATCATGATCTACGAGCGGCGCCGACGCCGCATCGAGCTGATCCACACCGTCACCGACCCCGCCCACCGCGGGGAGGGGGTCGCCTCCGTGCTGGTGCGGACCGCGCTCGCCGAGGCGCGCGCGGCCCGCCTGTCCGTCGTCGTCATCTGCCCCTTCGTGGAGAGCTGGCTACAGCGCCACCCGGAGCAGGCCGCCGGGGTGGTCATCCCCGACTGACTGACCTGGTCGGTCAGCCGCGGGGCCCGCCGCCCATCCCGCCGCGCATGCCGCCGCCCATGCCGCCCGCGGACAGCTCCTCGGCGGAGGTGACCTCCGTGCCGTTGGCGGTGAGGGTCGTGCCGTCGAGGGTCACGTCCCCGTTCGCGTCCACGGCCGAGTCGCCGCCGTTGTCCGCGCTGGTGATCGTCACCTCGCCGCCGGTCAGCGAGATCGAGCCGTTGGAGTCGAGGCCGTCGAAATCGGCGTCGACGGTGACGGTGCCGCCGGTGATCGACAGCGACGAGCCGTCGTCCGCCTCGCGGCTCTGATCGGCGCCGGCGCCGTTCCCGTCCGTCGAGTCCGCGCTGTCCGCGGCGGTCGCGTTCAGGCCGTCGTCGGAAGCGGTGATGTCGAGCGTCCCGCCGCTGATCAGGATGTCCTGCGCCTCGACGCCCTCGACGGACTGCGCGATGGTGACCGCTCCGTCGAGGATCTCCACGGCCTGCTCCGCATCGATGCCATCGTCGCCGGCGTCGATCGTGAGGGTGCCCGCGGTGATCAGCACCCAGCCGCGGTCGGCGTCCTCGGCATTGTCGGACTTCACGGCGTCGCCGCCGCTGGTCAGGTCGAGGCTGCCGCCGGAGATGGTCACGTAGTCCTTGCCGCGCACCGCGTCGTCGACCGCGGTCACGGTCAGGTCCGCGGAAAGGATCGCGAGGCCGTCCGAGGACGAGATGCCGTCGTTGGTGCTGCCGGTGACGGTCAGCGCGCCCGGGCCGGCGATCGTGAGGTCCGAGGCGGAGGCGATCGCCGCGACGGGGGTCGAGTCGTCGGTGACCTCGTAGCCGGAGCCGTCGGCGACGCTGTTCGAGCTCCCCTTCTCGAGGTAGAGGGTGACCTCGTCGGCGCTGGTCACGGCGATACCGGGACCGGTGCTCGAGGTGATGAAGGCGCCGTCGAGGATGATCGTGACGGTCTCGTCGTCGCCGGCCGCGATGATCAGCTGGCCGTCGGTGAGCGTGCCCGAGACGCGGTAGACGCCGCCCTCGGTGATCGTCACGCTCTCGCCGGTGAGCTCGATCGTCTGCTCCTCCGCGGCGTCCCAGGTGAGGTCGTCCTCGTCGACGTGGGTGTCGAGGCCGGTCAGGTCGGCAGCTGCGGTCGCGGTGGTCGTCCCGGTGGTCGAGGTCGTGCTGTCGGTGGTGCCGGTGACGGCGGTCGCGGCGCCGCAGGCGGCGAGGGCGAGGGTCGCCGCACCCGCAGCGAGGGCCGCGCTCAGGCGGCGCAGGGAACGGCGTCGGGGAGTGGCGGTGGAGGTCATGGCGGGGTCCTCTCGGGTGGGACGGATCTCAGGCGGCCGGGTGGAGCCGGCCGGTGGTGCGGTGCCAGCGGTTCGCGGGCAGTGCGGGGTAGAGCAGGGCGAGGCCGGTCGCAAACTTGGACAGGCGCTGAGGGCGGTGGCCGCGGCGCCACAGGGCGCGGTCGAGGCTCGAGGGGCGGGTGCCGGCCTTGGTCTCCACGACCACCTGGTCGGTGAGGTGGCGCGTCTGCCCCTCGGGACCGGTCCACACGAGGTGCTCGTCGAGGGTGAGGCGCGCGTCCTCCGCCTCCAGCAGCACGGTCGCGCGGTCGTAGGTGGTGGTGAGCACGGGGCGCAGCGGGCCGACGGGGACCGGGCAGTCCGCTGCGGCGAGCAGGTGGCGCACCTCGTCGAGAGCAGGGCCGTCCAGCGGATCGGTGAGCGGGTCCGCCTCCTCCCGACCGGGATCGAGGGCGATCCGCACCTTGGCGGACTCGCCGCGGCCGGTGCGGGTCTTCACCTCGAGGAAGGACGCTCCGGAGTCCACGTAGACCCGGCGGCGCACCTTCCAGCGGCGACGCCGGCCGGTGGCCGCGGCCCGATAGGAGGCGAGGTCGACGGTGTCGTAGTAGAGGGACAGGTAGGCCTGGCGGCGGCGGCCGTCGATCTCGAGGGCCCGCAGGGCGGCGGGGGAGGCGGCGAGCAGCTCCTCGACCTCCTCACGGGGCACGAGGTACTTGCGGTCGGTGCGGGTCAGGAGGGCGGCGCGCTCGGTGATCTCCTCGAGGGACACCGCGGGCAGGGCGTCGAGGGCGCTCATCGGCTCATCGCCTCCGCCGGGCTGCCCTGCGCGGAGCTCGGAGCCGTGGGGCGCACGATCGGGGCCGCCTCGAGCGGTGCGGTCCGGCGCCCCCGGCGGACCCGGTAGCGGACGTCGACCACGGTCGTGTCGGACACGGTGTCCAGGCGCTGCACGCTCAGGGTGGTGACGTCGGCGGCGAGGGTCTCCTCGAGGTGGGCACGCAGCGTCGGCTCGTCGGCGATCGCCCGGTCCACGACCACCACCTGGCGGCGGTGGGCTCCCAGCAGCGCGGGGTGGTCGACGATCGCCATGGTCGCCACGATCAGGACCATGAAGCCGATCGCGAGGGCGCTCGGGGTGGTGGAGAGCCCGGCGACGAGGCCCAGGGCGAGCACCGCGAAGTAGTAGGCGATCTCGTGCTGGGCCAGCTCGTCCGAGCGCAGGCGGATGATCGAGAGAACCCCGAACAGGCCCAGGCCCAGGCCTGCGGAGACCGCGGAGCCGGCGAGCAGCGCGGCGACGGCGAGCACGCCCACGTTGATGCCGAGGAAGGCGACGACCAGGTCGCGGCGGCGGTGGCGCGGCCAGTACACGCCGAACGTCAGGACGAGGACGGCGGCGAGGTCGAGGGCGTACAGGAGATAGACGGACATGGGGTGCTCCTCGGGGGTGGGTGGTGATGGGGCAACCCTCCGGTCCGCATCTGTGCATCGCCTATGTCCGCCCTGTCGTGGATGTATGTGAGGTGAACGGCAGGCGACGGGGAGGACGCACAGCGAGCGCACAAGCTCCCGCGGGCCCCCGGCACAGCAGCGCGTCCGACGCTTCCGGCATGGACACCAGCACCGAACCCGCCCGCCCCCGGGCCCTCGCCCGCCGGACCCTCCTGGGCGGAGGCCTCGCCCTCCTCGCCGGCACCGGCGGCTCCGCCGCCTGGGCCTACGACCGTTTCCTGCGGGAGAAGGTCGAGGTCGCGAGCGTCTCCGCCGCGGAGGAGGCCGCCGGCACCTCCGCCACCGCCGTCGCCCTCGCGACCGACGGCACGTACACCGCGACCGGCTACACCTCCTCGACCACGACGATCACGCTCACCTCCACCGCGACCGGCACCGGCTCCGAGGCCCTCGCCTGGTACGCGGCGGAGATCGAGGTGAGCGGCGCGAGCATCATCCGCTCCGCCTTCGCGCAGGACGATTTCGGCCAGAACATCACCGAGGAGCCGAGCGCGATCGCCGCCGCGCAGGACGCCGTGCTTGCGATCAACGGCGACTACTACGGCTTCCGCGACACCGGGATCGTGATCCGCAACGGCGTCGCCTACCGCGACGAGCCGGCCCGGGACGGCCTCGCCTTCTACGCCGACGGCCGCGTGGAGGTCTACGACGAGACCGCCACCAGCGCCCAGGAGCTGCTCGACGCCGGCGTCTGGCAGACCCTCAGCTTCGGCCCCGCCGTCCTCGTGGACGGCGCGGTCCCGGACGGCGTCGAGGACGTCGAGATCGACACGAACATCGGCAACCACTCGATCCAGGGGAAGCAACCGCGCACCGCGATCGGCGTGATCGGCGATGACCACCTGGTGTTCCTCGTGGTCGACGGTCGCAGCGAGGGCTATTCGCGGGGCGCGACCCTGCCGGAGCTCGGCGAGATCCTCGCGGGCCTCGGCTGCACCACCGGTTACAACCTCGACGGCGGGGGATCCAGCGTCATGATCTTCGACGGCGAGATCGTCAACCAGCCCAGCAACGGCGGCGAGCGCGCCACCAGCGACATCCTTTACGTGGCTGGCTGAGCGATGAGCATCCTGCACCGCACCCGTCTCTCCGTCCGTCCCTCGGCCCTCCCCGTGCCGGCCCCGGGCGGCGTCGTCGTCGTGATCCCCGCCCTCGCCCCGGGGCCCGAGCTGCTCGAGCTGGTCGGGGCGCTCGCCGCCCTCGGCGTCGACGGCGTCGTGGTCGACGACGGCTCCGGCCCGGACCATGCCGTGACGTTCGACGCCTGCGAGGTGCTCGGCGCCCGTGTGCTGCGCCTCCCGGAGAACCGCGGCAAGGGCGCGGCGCTGCGCGCCGCTCTCGACCTGGTGCGCGCGGAGCTGCCCGGCCGTTGCGTGGTCACGGCCGATGCCGACGGTCAGCACTCGCTGCTGGACGTGCTGCGGGTTGCCACTGCGGTCGTGGCGCCGACGGCCGACGGGGCCCCGGCGATCGTGCTCGGCGTGCGCTCCTTCACCGGCCCCGAGGTGCCGCTGCGCTCCCGGCTCGGGAACGTCGTGAGCTCGTGGGCCTTCGAGGCCGTGGCCGGGGTGCGCCTGGGCGACACCCAGACGGGCCTGCGCGGCATCCCCGCGACCCTGCTCGACTGGGCCGGGACCGTGCCCGGTGACCGCTACGAGTACGAGTACGCGCTGCTGGTTGCGGCGGCCCGGCGCGGGATCCCGCTGCGCGAGGTGACGATCGCGACCCTCTACGTCGACGAGAACGCGACGAGCCACTTCCGGCCGGTCCGGGACTCGCTGCGGGTGCTCGCGCCCGTGCTCGCCTTCGCCGGCAGCGGACTCGCCGCCTTCGCCCTGGACACGGGGCTGTTCCTGGCCCTCGCGGGGCTCGGCGCCCCGGTGTGGCTCGCCCTCGCGATCGCCCGGCTGATCAGCGCGGGGACGAATTTCGCGCTCAACCGGCATGTGGTGTTCCGCGGCGGCCGACGGGTGCCGCTGGGACGCGCCCTCGCCCGCTACGCCGGCCTCGCCGCAGGGGTGCTGCTTGCCGACATCGCCCTGGTCAGCGCCCTGCATGCGGTGGGCGTGCCGCTGCTCGGCGCGAAGATCGCGGCGGATCTGCTGCTGTCCGCGCTGAGCTACGCGGTGCAGCGGGTGGTGGTCTTCCGGCAGCGGTGAGTCCACAGCGGGGGCTCCGCGTCCCCGACCGTCGGCGGAGCTTCCTACACTGTCCGGGTGACCTCCACCGAAGCCTTCGAAGCCGGATCCGACCGCGGTCTGGAGCGCACCCCGCCGCAGGACCTCGCCGCGGAGCGGGGCGTGCTCGGCGGCATGATGCTCTCCAAGGATGCGATCGCCGACGTGGTCGAGACCGTGCGCGGCAACGACTTCTACCGACCCGCGCACGAGATGATCTACGAGGCCATCATCGACCTCTACGGCCGCGGCGAGCCGGCGGACCTGGTGACCGTCTCCGACGAGCTCTCCAAGCGCGGCGAGCTGCAGCGCGTGGGCGGCGGCGCCTACCTCGCGGACCTCATCGACATGGTTCCCACCGCGGCGAACGCCGGTTTCTACGCCGAGATCGTCGTCGAGCGGGCGACGCTGCGGCGCCTCGTCGAGGCGGGCACCCGCATCGTCCAGCTCGGCTATGCGGCCGACGGCGGCGAGGTCGACGAAGTCATCAACGAGGCCCAGGCCCAGGTGTACGCGGTCACCGAGCGCGGCTCCTCGGAGGACTTCGTGGCCCTCGGCGAGGTGATCGACGAGACCCTCAACCAGATCGAGGCGACGCAGAACCGCGGCGGCCAGGTCACGGGTGTCCCCACCGGTTTCGCCCAGTTCGACGAGCTCACCCAGGGCCTCCACTCGGGGCAGATGATCATCTTCGCCGGCCGTCCCGCGATGGGCAAGACGACCCTCGGCATGGACGTACTGCGCTCCGCCTCGATCCACAACGGCATGGCCTCGGTGATCTTCTCCCTCGAGATGGACAAGACCGAGATCACGATGCGCCTCCTCTCCGCGGAGTCGCAGGTGCCGATGCACCGCATGCGCGACGGCTCGATGGACGACCGCGACTGGCAGGCGATGGCCCGCGCGATGGGCCGCATCGCCGACGCCCCGCTGTTCATGGACGACTCGGCGAACATGTCGCTCATGGAGATCCGCGCGAAGTGCCGCCGGCTCAAGCAGAAGCACGACCTCAAGCTCGTGGTCATCGACTACCTGCAGCTGATGAGCTCGGGCAAGAAGGTCGAGTCCCGCCAGCAGGAGGTCTCCGAGTTCTCGCGCGCCCTCAAGCTCCTCGCGAAGGAGATCGAGGTCCCCGTCATCGCGATCTCGCAGCTGAACCGCGGCAGCGAGCAGCGCCAGGACAAGACCCCGATGATGTCCGATCTGCGCGAGTCCGGCTCGATCGAGCAGGACGCGGACCTCATCGTGCTGATCCACCGCGAGGACTACTACGAGAAGGAGTCCGCGCGCGCCGGCGAGGCGGACCTCATCGTCGCCAAGCACCGCAACGGCGCGACCGCGACCGTCCCCGTTTCCTTCGAGGGCCAGTACTCGCGCTTCCGCGACATGGCCGGCACCGGCGGCTTCAGCGGCTGACCCGCGGCGCAGGCGAACGATCGGTCGGTGTCCGGCGGAACCGGTTGCCGAGCCCTCGGGCGGCCAGTACGGTCGAATCCCGACCTGATCCGGAGGCGCCCGATGGGCCATCCAGTCCACCTCGTCATCGACGGTCAGCCGCATGACCTGACCGTCGACCCGCGCACCACCCTGCTCGACGCGCTGCGGGACCACCTGGGGAACATGTCCCCGAAGAAGGGCTGCGACCACGGCCAGTGCGGCGCCTGCACCGTGCTGGTCGACGGGCGGCGGCTGAACTCCTGCCTGTTGCTGGCCGTGTCCCTCGACGGCGCGGAGGTGCTCACCTCGGACGGCCTCGCCCCCGACGGCGAGCTCTCCGCCCTGCACACCGCCTTTCTCGAGCAGGACGCCTTCCAGTGCGGCTACTGCACCCCCGGGCAGATCTGCTCCGCGACCGGCGCGCTCCGCGAGGCGGCCGACGGGCACCCCAGCGTGGTCACCGACGACCACGGCCACGACCACCCGATCGAGCTCACCGAGGACGAGATCCGCGAGCGGATGAGCGGGAACCTGTGCCGCTGCGGCGCCTACGTCAACATCGTCGCCGCCGTCCAGCAGGTGGCCGGGGCGAGCGCCGCGAGCGAGGGGACGGACCGATGAGACCCTTCGACTATGTACGCGCGGAAGACCCCGCCGGCGCCGTCACCGCGGTCGCCGAACGGCCCGGCGCGACCTACCTCGCCGGCGGCACCAACCTCGTCGACCACCTCAAGCTCGGCATCACCGCCCCCGATCTGCTGGTCGACCTCGGCCGTGTCGACCTCGCGGACATCGAGGACCTGCCGGACGGCGGCCTCCGCGTCGGCGCCATGGTCCGCAACAGCGATCTCGCCGCCGATCCGCGCGTGCGCCGCGACCACCCGATGCTCTCGCGCGCCCTCCTCTCCGGCGCCTCGGGCCAGCTGCGCAACGCCGCCACCACCGGCGGGAACCTGCTGCAGCGCACCCGCTGCGTCTACTTCCAGGACCCCACCACCCCCTGCAACAAGCGCGCCCCGGGCAGCGGCTGCTCGGCGATCGGGGGCTACACCCGCTACCACGCGATCCTCGGCGCATCCGATGCGTGCATCGCCACCCACCCCTCGGACATGGCGGTCGCGCTCGCCGCCCTGGACGCGACCGTGGTGGTGCTGGGCAGCGACGGCGAGAAGCGCCTGCCCCTCACCGCGCTGCACCGCCTTCCGGGGGACGAGCCCGAGCGCGACACGGTCCTCGAGCACGGCGACCTGATCACCGCCGTCGAGCTGCCCCCGCCCGACCGAGCAGCCCGCACCCGTTCCACGTATCGCAAGATCCGCGACCGCGCCTCCTACGCCTTCGCCCTGGTCTCGGTCGCCGCGGTGCTCGAGCTCGACCCGGACGCCGCGCGGCCCACGATCCTCTCCGCGAGGATCGCCCTCGGAGGCGTCGCCCACGCCCCCTGGCGCGCCCGCCGCGCCGAGCAGCTCCTCGCCGGTGCCCCCGCCACCCGCGAGAGCTTCCGCCGGGCCGCGGCGGCCGAGCTCGAGCAGGCCCGTCCCGTCGCGGGCAACGAGTTCAAGGTGACCATGGCCCAAGGAGTGATGGTGAGCGTGCTCGCCGAGCTCGCCGGCCTGGGCGAGGAGAACGAGGAGCCCCGTGATGAGTGACCTCCTGCGCGCCTCCTCCATCGGCACCCCGCGGGTGCGTCTGGACGGGCCCGACAAGGTGCGCGGCCTCGCCCCCTACGCCTACGAGCACCCGGTCGAGGATCCGCTCCATCTCTTCCCGCTGTGCTCGACGATCGCGCTCGGCCGCGTCACCGCGATCGACGCCACGGCCGCGCTCGCGCTCGACGGTGTGGTGCGCGTGATCACCCACGAGAACGCCCTCCGGCTCGCCGACACCGAGGACGGCGAGCTGGCGATCCTCCAGGACGGCCGGATCGGCTTCCGCGGCCAGTACCTCGGCGCCGTCCTGGCCGAGACCCCGGAGGCCGCCCGCCACGCCGCCGACCTCGTCGTGGTCACCACCGAGGCTGCGCCGCACGACGCCGACTTCCGTCCCGACCACCCCGCAGTGCGCGAACCCGAGGGCGGCGGTGACGACATCGACACCGGTGACCTCGAGGCCGCGCTCGCCGCGGCGGAGATCGTGGTCGACCAGCGGTACTCCACCCCTCTCGAGCACAACAACCCGATGGAGCCGCACACCACCATCGCCCGCTGGGACGGCGAGCAGCTCACGCTGTGGACGTCGACCCAGGGCGTGCACCCCGCGAGGCAGACCCTCGCCCCGATGCTGGGCATCGACCCCGAGCAGCTGCGGATCATCAGCCCGTACGTCGGCGGCGGCTTCGGCTCCAAGGGCCTGCCCCATGCGGACATGATGCTCACGGCGCTGGCCGCGCACTCCGTGCCCGGTCGCGCCGTGAAGCATGCCGTCACCCGCCAGCACATGTTCGCGCTGACCGGGTACCGGCCCGCCACCTCCCAGCGCTTCCGGATCGGCGCCCGGGCCGACGGCACGATCACCGCCTTCGGGCTCGAGGCGGTCTCCAGCTCCTCGCGCACCAAGGAGTTCCCCGAGGTGGCGATCAAACCCTCCCGGCAGATGTACACCGGCGAGCACCGTCGCATCGCCCAGCGCGTGCTCCCGCTGGACCTCGCCGTCCCCTCCTGGATGCGCGCTCCCGGCGAGGCACCGGGGATGGTGGGCCTGGAGATCATGATGGACGAGCTCGCCGAGGCCTGCGGGCTGGACCCGATCGAGCTGCGGGTGCGCAACGAGCCGGAGCATGACCCTGACACAGGGATGCCCTTCAACCGACGCCGGCTGATCGACTGCCTGCACGAGGGTGCCGCCCGCTTCGGCTGGGCCGACCGCGACCCGCGGCCCCGCGCACGCCGGGAGGGCGGGTGGCTGATCGGAACCGGTGTCGCCTCGGCGACCTACCCCGCATCCCGGCAGCCCGGCTCGAAGGCCCTGATCCGTCACGAGGCGGGGGTCTACGAGGTGAGCATCGGCGCCGCCGACCTCGGCACCGGCACGTGGACCGCTCTCACCCAGGTCGCCGCCGACGCCCTCGAGGTCGACCCGGACCGCATCGCGCTGCGGATCGGCGACACCGCGCTGCCGAACGCGACCGTGGCCGGCGGCTCCACCGGGCTCGCCAGCTGGAGCGCGGCCGTGCTGGCCGCCGCGGACGCCTTCCGTCGCGAGCTCGGCACCGCCCCGGCCGACGGCGTCGAGGCGATCGGGGAGGCGGCGGAGAACCCTGCCGAGAAGCAGTTCGCCATGCACTCCTACGGCGCCCAGTTCGCGCAGGTCCGCGTCCAGGAGGAGACCGGCGAGATCCGCCTGGACCGCATGCTCGGGGTGTTCTCCGTCGGGCGGGTCATCAACCCCCGCACCGCCCGCTCGCAGCTCCTCGGCGGGATGACCATGGGGGTGGGGATGGCGCTGCACGAGAAGGGCGAGCTCGACCCCCGCTTCGGACACGTCGTCAACCACGACCTCGCCGAGTACCACGTGCCCGTCAACGCGGACATCCGCTCCCTCGAGGCGCACTGGCTGGACGAGGAGGACCCCCAGGCCGGGCCGCTCGGCGCGCGCGGCATCGGCGAGATCGGCATCGTCGGCGCCGCCGCGGCGATCGCCAACGCCATCCACCATGCCACAGGGGTGCGAGCGCGGGACCTGCCGGTGTTCGGCAGCGACCTCCTGGCACGGTGAGCGCCGCGTCGTTCGCCGTCCCCCGGCTGGCGTCCGCGCCTCCCGTCGGCCTGATCCTCGCCGCGGGCGCCGGACGGCGCCTGGGCCGCGGCCCCAAGGCGCTGCTGCTCCTGCGCGGCGCCCCCCTGGTCGAGCACGTCGCTCGCGCCCTGCGCGACGGCGGTTGCGCCGAGGTCGTGGTCGTCACGGGCGCGGACTCCGAGCGGGTGGGCGCCGTCCTGGACGGATTGCCGTGGGCGCGCACGGAGCAGAACCCGCGCTGGCGCGAGGGGATGGGGACCTCCCTGCGCACCGGCCTGGCCGCGATCGGCGCGGGCCGCGACGTGCTGGTCACGCCGGTGGACCGCCCCGGGACGTGCGCGGCGGAGGTGGCCCGGGTGCTGTCCGTCCACCGCCCCGGCGGGATCACTGCCGCCGCCCACCGCGAGGCCTCCGGCGGGCTCCGACGGGGCCATCCGGTGCTGCTCGACGCCGCCTGGACCGCCGCCGCCGCGGAGGCCGCGCACGCGGATGTGGGCGCCCGCGACCTGCTCCGCGCCCGACGGGATCACGTGCAGCTCGTGGACTGCACGGATCTCGACGACGGTGCGGACCTCGACCTCCCCGAGGACCTGTGGCGACTGGACGTGCCCGGCTGACCTCTCAGCCGCTCGCAGCAGTGCGCGCATGCAGCGGACCGCTGCCGTCGCGCAGCGGCTCGACGGTGCGGCGCTCAGCCCGCACGGCCAGGATCTCCGCGAGGATCGAGACCGCCACCTCCGCCGGGCTCCCCGCCCCCAGGTCGAGGCCGATCGGGGAGCGCAGCCGAGACAGCGCCTCCGCGTCCACCCCGGCCTCGCGCAGCGCCGTGCGCCGATCGTGATCGCTGCGCCGGGACCCCATCGCCCCGACGTAGGCGATGTCCAGCCGCAGAGCGGTGGCGAGCACCGGCACGTCGACCTTCGGATCGTGCGTGAGCACGCAGACCATGCTGCGGGCATCGAGGTCCCCGCGCTCTGCGGCCGCGGCCAGGAACCGGTGCGGCCAGTCGCGTACCACCTCCGCCCCCGGGAACGCCGTGGGATCGGTGAACGCCGGCCGGTGGTCGCACAGGGTGATCCGCAGTCCGAGCGGCCGCGCCGCCTCCACCAGCGCCTGCCCGAAGGCGTTCGCCCCGCACACCACCAGGTGCGCGGGCCGGATACGGGACTCGACGAACAGGTCGATCGTCGAGGCGCCCGCGGGGAGGCGGAGGGTGCCGGTGCGCGCTTCGCGGAGCATGGCGGCGACCTGGGTGCTCCCGGCCTCGAGCGCCTCCGGGGGGAGCAGGGTCGTGAGCGCGCCGCGGACCTCCTCGGCCCCGTCGCCCGCGAGCAGGACAGCGCGCGGGCCGCCTGAGTCGTCGCCCTCGGGAACGACCGCCGGTGGAGCGTCGGACGCGTGCGGCAGGCGGGTCACGTAGGCGGCGGGGGAGGGGTCCTCGACCGTGCCGAGGGGGCTCTGGGTACCCGGGGGCGTGGGAGCGAACGGCTGGATCAGCACCTCGAGCGAGCCTCCGCACATCAGCCCGACGGCGAAGGCGTCCTCTTCGCTGAACCCGAAGCTCCGGAGGCTGCTCCTCCTGGTCTCGAGCGCCTCGCGGCAGGCCTCGAGCACCGCTCCCTCGACGCAGCCGCCGGAGAGCGAGCCCTGCAGTGCGCCATCGGCGCCCACCAGCATCGAGGTGCCCGCGGGCAGCGGCACGGAGCCCTGGGCGGAGACGATGGTGGCCACGGCGCAGGGGACCGGAGCGGAGGGCCGGGCGAGGCTCTCCCGGGCGCGGTCCAGGATGTCGAGCACCTCCTCACCCTACGCGGCGGCCCGGGCCCGTACGACGATCCCGACCTCTCGATCGGACGGCTGGTGATCGCGCACTCCTCCTATGACGGAGATCACACCTGCTACGGTCTCCGGGAGCGCCGGTCCTCCTCCCCGGGCCGGGGCGACGAACAGAACGAAGGAGTTGTGTCCGTGACCACCCCGTCTCCTGCGGCCTCCGGCGCCGCGCCCTCCCCGACACCCGAGCAGTTCCAGGCCGTTCAGCGGTCCGAGGACTTCGGCCGCCTGCGCCGCAGCTTCCGCCGCTTCGCGATCCCGATGACCATCGCGTTCCTCGTCTGGTACTTCGCCTACGTGCTGCTGTCCACGTACGCCGAGGGCATGATGTCGACCCCGGTGTTCGGCACCCTCAACGTGGGCCTGCTCCTGGGGCTCAGCCAGTTCCTGATGACCTTCCTGATCACGTGGCTGTACATCCGCCACGCGACCCGGAACCTCGACCCGATCGCGGAGAGGCTGCGCGACGAGCTGGAGGGGGAGCGCTGATGGAGTTCGGCAACCCGCTCTTCAACATCGCGATCTTCCTCGCCTTCGTGGTGGTCACCCTGGTCGTGGTCATCCGCGTCTCGAAGCAGAACACGACCGCCGGCGACTTCTACCACGGCGGCCGCGCATTCTCCGGCCGGCAGAACGGCATCGCGATCGCCGGCGACTACCTCTCGGCCGCCTCGTTCCTGGGCATCGTCGGCGCGGTCGCGCTCTACGGCTACGACGGCCTGCTCTACTCCGTCGGCTTCCTCGTCGCGTGGCTGGTGGCGCTGCTGCTGGTCGCCGAGCCGCTGCGCAACACCGCGAAGTACACGATGGCCGACGTCCTCAGCTTCCGCATGCGCCAGCGCCCCGTGCGCACGGCGGCCGCGACCTCGACCCTCGCCGTCACCTTCTTCTACCTCCTCGCCCAGATGGCGGGCGCGGGCGCGCTCGTCTCGCTGCTGATCGGCATCGAGGGCCGCGTGGGCCAGTCGATCGTGATCGCCGTGGTGGGCGTCGTGATGATCGCCTACGTGCTGATCGGCGGGATGAAGGGCACCACCTGGGTGCAGATCATCAAGGCGGTGCTGCTGGTGACCGCCGTCGGCGTCGCGACCGTGTGGATCCTCGCGCTGAACGGCTTCAACCTCTCCGAGGTGCTCGCCCGGGCGGTCGCGGAGCATCCCGACGGCGCGACGATCCTCGAGCCGATGCACCAGTACGGCACGTCCGGCGCGACGAAGCTCGGCTTCGTCTCCCTCGCGATCGCGCTCGTGTTCGGCGCGGCCGGTCTGCCGCACGTGCTGATGCGCTTCTACACGGTGCCCACGGCGAAGGAGGCCCGCCGCAGCGTCGTGTGGGCGATCGGGCTGATCGGCTTCTTCTACCTGTGCACGATGGTGCTCGGCTTCGCCGCCGCGTCGATGGTGGGCGTCGACGTGATCGGCACCCTGCCCGGCGGCTCGAACTCCGCCGCTCCCGCGCTCGCGTACGCGCTCGGCGGCACGGTGCTGATGGGCATCATCTCCGCGGTCGCGTTCGCGACGATCCTCGCGGTCGTCGCGGGCCTGACCATCACCGCCTCGGCCTCGTTCGCGCACGACATCTACAACGGCGTGATCAAGGACGGCGCGGCCTCCTCGGCCCAGGAGGTCCGGGTCGCCCGGAGCACCGCCGTCGTGATCGGCGCCGTCTCGATCGTCGGCGGCATCCTCGCGGCCGAGCAGAACGTCGCCTTCCTGGTCTCGCTCGCCTTCGCGATCGCGGCCAGCGCGAACCTGCCCTCGATCCTGTACTCGCTGTACTGGAGGCGGTTCAACACCCGCGGCTCGCTGTGGTCCATCTACGGCGGCCTCGGCAGCGCGCTGCTGCTGATCACCTTCTCCCCGGTGGTCTCCGGCTCCGAGACGGCGATGATCCCCGGCGCCGACTTCGCCTGGTTCCCGTTGACGAACCCGGCGATCATCTCGGTCCCGCTGGGCTTCCTCCTCGGCTGGCTCGGCTCGATCACCTCCCCGGAGCACGACGAGCTCAAGCAGGCCGAGATGGAGGTCCGCTCCATGACCGGCGCCGGGGCGGAGAAGGCGACCCAGCCGCACTGAGCCCGGGTGAGATCCGCGGCAGCGGGGGCGGGACGGACTGGCCGCCCGCGCGGCGGGGGAGTAGAAGGGACGGGTGAGCACTCGCCCCGCGCCTCCTGCCCCCGGCCCCGCCCCCGCCGCGACCGCCCGGGCGGCAGCCGTCGGAGGGCTGCTCGCGATCGTCGCCGTGCTCCTGGTCGCCGTGAACCTGCGCCCCGGCGCGACGAGCGTCGGCCCGCTCATGGAGCAGGTCGTCGGCGCCTACGGGCAGGGCGCGGCGGCCGCCGGCCTGCTCACCGCGCTGCCCTGCCTCACCTTCGGCGTGCTCGGCATCGCCGCGGTCCCGATCTCCCGCCGCCTGGGCCTCACCGGCACCGTCCTCGCCTCGTTCGTGCTCGTGGGCATCGGCCTGCTGCTGCGGCCGACGGTCGACTCCTTCGCCCTCTTCCTCGGACTCTCCGTCCTCGCCCTGCTCGGTCCCGCGCTCGGGAACGTGCTGGTCCCGGCGTGGATCAAGCTCCACGGCGGGCGGCGGGTCGTCGCGCTGATGACGCTCTACTCGGTGGTCCTCGCCGTGGGCGGCACCCTCGGCGCGGGCCTCGCCGTCCCCCTCACCGGGGGCGAGGCCGACGGCTGGCGGGTCTCCCTGCAGACCTGGGGGATGCTCGCCGCGATCCCGGTCGTGGTGTGGGCGCTCGTGCTGCGCCGCACCGGCCACGACTTCCCACCCGCGCCGCCGGAGGGCGCGCTGCGCGGCTCCCTGCTGCGCTCCCGCACCGCGATCGCGCTCGCGATCATGTTCGGCCTGCAGGCCACGAACGCGTACACCCAGTTCGGGATGCTCCCGCAGATCCTCACCGAGAGCGGCGTGAGCCCCGCCCGGGCCGGGCTCACCGTCGCGCTGATCTCCGCCTGGGGGATCGTGGCCGGGCTGGTCATGCCCACCGTCATCGCCCGCGCCCCGGGGCTGCCCTGGATCGTCGGCGCGTTCGGGGTGCTCACGGCGGCCGGCTACCTGGGGCTGTGGCTCCTGCCCGGCGTCTCCCCTCTGGTGTGGGCCTGCGTGCTGGGCGTCGGCGGCTTCGCCTTCCCCACGGCGATCGCGCTGATCCCCGCCCGCTCCCGCTCCGCCCTCGTCACGGCCCGGCTCTCGGGCATGGTCCAGCCGCTGGGCTACATCCTCGCCGCGGTCGGACCGCTCCTCGCCGGGGCCCTGCTGGACCTCACCGCCTCGGTCCCCGTCGTGCTCGGCTTCCTCGCGCTGACCGGGCTCGGGCTCGCCGTGGCCGGCTTCCGGGCGGCCCTCCCGCGGATGGTCGACGACGAGATCGTCCCGCCCGCCCCCGCCCGGGCCGTGGGATGATGCGGGCCATGAGCTTCCTGCGCGCGCTGAGCGTCCTGGCCTCCCAGCGCCCGACCCGTCCGCCGCGGGCCGTGGCCTCCCCGGATCGTGTGACCCGGCACCGGTACGAGTCGGTGCCGGTCACCTGGATCGACGAGCACCTCGCGGATCGAGGGGTCCTCGTGCACCTGCACGGCGGAGCCTTCGTGCTCGGGGAGTCCCGCGAGCACTGGGAGTGGCTCGAGGAGGTGGGGCGTCGTGCGGGCGCCGCGGTCGCGATGGTCCACTACCGACTCGCCCCCCGTTTCCCGTACCCCGCCGCGATCGACGACGTACTCCATGCTGTAGACGGCCTCGCGAGCACCGCCCGCGTGCGCCCCGGCCGCTGGGTCCTCTCCGGGGACAGCTCCGGGGGCGGCCTCGCCCTCGCCGTCGCCCAGTCCCTCGTCGCGCAGGGCGGGGACGTGCCGGCCCTGCTGCTGCTCGAGTCGCCGTGGGCGGATCTCGCCGCGCACATCGACGACGAGACCGACCTCGGCACCGCGGTGCGCCTCTATGCCGGCTCCGTTCCCGCGGACTCGCCGCGGCTCAGCCCCCTGCAGGGCGTGCTGGCCTCGCTCCCTCCCGTGCACCTTGTGTCCGGCGGGCAGGACCGGGAGCTGGGCGGCGAGTCCCGCGAGCTCGCGGCCCGGCTCCGCACCGCGGGCGTCCCGCTCGAGCACGTGGACGTGCCCGGCGAGGCGCATCTCCCGGCGATCTCCGGGCGCGGGCCGGCCTCCCAGGAGGCCCGCCGGTCCCAGATCGAGGCGGTGCGCCGCGCGCTGACCGCGCCCGCCGTGGCATGAGCGCGAGTCCCGTGCTGTGGGACGGGCGTTCCGCGGCCCGCGCCGAGGCCCGCCGGTTGCTGTCCCATGCCCCGGTCGAGGGGGCGCTGCGCCTCATCGTCCAGCAGCTGCGCCTGCAGGAGCAGGGGCGGGACGTCGGCCGTCACGAGCTGATCGACCTGGTCCTCGACGTCGGCGGGAACCTGGTGGCGCTCCACGTCCGCGACATGCTGCGCGAGGGCACCGCGGGCCCGGCCGGGCTCGACGCGATGCTCGACGTGCTCCGGGCCGACGTCACCGCGGATCTCGGGGCGGAGCCCGACAGCCTCGAGCTGGTGGTGGACGTCGACGGTGAGGTCCGCGTGCTGGTGGTGCTCGAGTGCGAGGTGACGCCTGCGGAGATCGAGGCGGATCCGCGCCATCCCGCCCTGCACGGCGGGTCCTACCACATCGCGCAGGACGCCCCCGGCCTCGAGGACCTCCGCGACCGGCGCGCCGCCCCGCGGCAGGGAGTGCTGGCCCGCCTGGTCGACACGGTCCGGGAGCGGCTGGGCGGCGGCTGAGCGCTCCCTGCGCGCCCTGCTTCTACCGGGAACTCGCGGCGACCATCCCGGCGGCGCTCGCCCCGTCGAGCACCAGGCCCATCGCCCGGGCGAGGGTGACCCCGAGATCGGCCCAGGACCCGGTGGCCGGGGCGTCCGCGAGCCCGGGCCCGCCGGCGAGGGCGGTCGTGGCGGCCGACGGGTCGCTCACGGCCCGCGGGCCCGCGTAGTACGGGTCGTCCCCGTCGACCAGCGGCCGATGGGTCGCCGAGAGGCCGAACACGGTGCCCGGCGATCCCTCGAGCACCGCGATCACATCGGTGCGCGTGGTCGCGCCGACACCGTCCTCGACGGTGCGCAGCGTCAGCCGGGAGCGGCCGTCCCGCGCGGCCAGCTCGACCAGGCCCGACAGCTCCTCGAGAGCGGCGATCCGCACGGCGGAGCCCTCCTCCCGCGGCACGTGGACCACGCCGCGCGGACCGTCGGGCCAGACCAGCGCCCGGAAGCTCTCCAGGTGCGTCCCCTCGGTGCGCACCAGTCCCTTCGCGGCGAGGACCGCGTTGGGGTGGACCAGCAGGCACGGTGGCACTAAGGGGCGACCGGGGAGCAGCAGCACGCGGTCCTCGGCGGCGGGGGCGAAGGCCGCGAGCACCCGCTGCGCGCTCTCGAGGGTGTCGCCGAGGGCCCGGACGGCTGCGCGGGAGTCGGGGCCGTCCTCGCGCCGCTGCGTCCCGAGACCGGTCAGGCGCACCGCGAGCAGGTCGACCTTCTCCCGGGCGCAGGCCTCCTCGGTGATCTCGACGACCAGGGCGTCGTGCGGGACCTGGGAGAGGTGCACCCCGGCGGCGCGACGCGGCGCGAGGTGCTCGAGCACCATCCGCTCGCTGCTGGTGCGCTCGGTCATCTCCCAGCGGTTGCGGAAGTGGCGCAGGTCCTCGACGAGCGGGAGGCAGAGGGCGATCTCGGCGCCTGCGGTCGCGGGCCATTGCAGCGCGGCGGCGGATCCGCCCGCGGCGGCGACCGCGTCGAAGAGGGTGGGGGCGGTGAGGGAGCGGGCGTACCAGGTGGAGCGCTCGGCGGGGCGGTCGGGCCGGAAGGGGTGCTCGGTGGCGATCCCGGTGCGGGCCACCGAGGCCCCCGTGATCAGGCTGGTCAGCGCGGGTGCGGGCTCCGACGGGCCGCCGGGGCGCAGCTCCAAGGGGGTGGCGACGTCCAGGAGAGGGGAGAGCTCCGCGCCGGTCGCGCCGTCGATGGCGAGCAGCAGGGTGCGACCCGGTCGCATGGTGCCTCCCCTCGTCGTCGTGCGTGGTAACCGCACGCTAGGCAGGACGGCTGTCCGCAGGGCGTGCCGAGGGTGAGCGCGCGGCCACGTCGAGGTGAACTGCGCGTGCTCAGTCGCAGAGGACGTTCGTGGACTCGTCGCCCTCGAGCACCGCGGACTCCTCGTCGGCGAGGTCTTCCGCGCCGAGGCGGGGGGAGGTGAGCACCAGCCGGGCCGTCTCCTCACGGGCGGAGACGTGCGCCTCGTCGTCCCCCAGGGCGGGGATCGTCAGCCCGTGGCTTTCCTGCATGGCGCACAGGTCCATCCCGTGCAGCGTGACCCGGAGGGACGCGGTGGGGATGGCGCCGTCGGCGTCCAGCTCCGCGCGGATCCCCACCCGGAAGGCGCAGACCCCGACCCGACGGCTCGCGGTCTCGATCGCCGTCCAGGCTATCGTCGCCCCGAGGAGCAGCAACGGGGTGCCCTCGGCCTCGCGGCGGAACCAGGAGGAGCTGATCGCGGGGCTGCCGACGGTGCGGAACCCCTCGGCGGGGCTGTGGGCGTAGTACAGCCGCTCGGAGGCCTCCCAGGCGTCCTGCAGGTTGTCCTCCCAGTACGCGGGGGTCGCGGCGCGGATGTGCTCGTAGGCCTCGGGGTCCGGGAGAGGGCGCAGGGTCTCGGGGGAGAGGTAGGCCGCCTCGACGAAGCGCACCAGCTCCTCGCGCGCGGCCGTCAGGTCGAGGTCGTCGGCGCCCTCGACGTCCTGCGCCAGGAGGTCGGCGGCCGAGCGCGAGTCCCACAGCTCCGCCTCGAGCTCGGCGAGAGGGTCGCGGGGCACGTCGGGGGAGGTGGCGACGCGCCCGGGGGAGCAGCCCGCGAGCAGGCCGGGGCCGAGGGCGCCGAGCGCGAGGAGGGCGCCCAGGTCCCGCCGCCGCGGGCCGTGGGCCGCGGTCATCGCAGGTCGGGCTCGGTGGTGTCGGCTCGGCCGGAGTCCGCGTCGAGGCGCCGACGGATCGAGGTGGCCCGCTCGGTGTCCCGGCGCACCGCCCGGTCCACGAGGTCCTTCGTCGAGTGGTCGGGGGAGTCCCGCTGGATCGCCGTCCACACCAGGAAGCCGATCGTGAGGACGACCAGCACCGCCAGCAGGATGCCCATCACCATCCAGGAGCCGGGGACGGGGTCCCAGAACGCGTCGCCCTCGAGCGGTGCCATCGGGTCCCCTCTCGCTCCGTCGGCCCGTGCCGTGCCCCTGCACGATCCACACCAGCATAACGAGGGCGTCGGCTCCGGTTATGCTGATCACGCTATGGCTGACGTTATTGTCGGGCGCTTCGCGCTGGTGGACCTGATCGCCAAGGGGGGATCCGGGTCCGTCTGGCGAGCCTGGGATCAGAAGACCCAGGAGATCTGCGCCGCGAAGGTGCTGCGGCAGCGGGACTCGGCGGACCTCATGCGCTTCGTGCGCGAGAAGGGCGTCAGCTTCGACCATCCCCACCTCCTGACCCCCTACGGCTGGGGCGCGGAGGACGAGCACGTCGTGATCGCCATGCCGCTGGTCTCCGGCGGCACCCTCGAGTCCGTGGTCAAGCGGCGCGGGAAGCTCGGCGAGCCCGCGACCGTGGTCATCCTCGACCAGCTCCTCGACGGCCTCGCCCATGTGCACGCCGAGGGCTGGATCCACCGTGACGTGAAGCCCGCGAACATCATGTTCGAGGCCCGCGGCCGCGCCCGCCCGGTCTCCCGCCTGGCGGACTTCGGGATCGCCGTGCACGAGAGCGATGTGCGCTTCACCCACGTCGGGATGGTCAACGGCACGCCCGGCTACATGGCCCCCGAGCTGTTCTCCATGGCGGAGCCCGCGCCTTCGCACGATCTGTACGCGGCGGGCGTGGTCGCGCTGGTCGCCCTCAACGGGCCGATCAAGCTGCATGACGGCGCCTTCCGCCCCGACGAGCTGAACCAGTACCTGCGCGGGGTGACCCCGAAGCTGTCGGCCGTGATCCGGCGCCTGCTCGCCCCGCAGCCGGAGGACCGCTACCAGGATGCGAACGCCGTGCGCCGGGACCTGCCGCGCGTGCCCCCGACCTATCCGCTCACCCATGCGGACGGCGCCCCGCTGGAGCTCACCGACACCCTCGACCCCCTGCCGGCGGACGCCCCGGGGGCCCGCCGCCCCGAGCGTCCCGCCCCGACCGTCCATCCCGCCTCCCTCGAGGCGATCCGCGCCGGCCAGGTGCAGCAGGGCTTCTCCTCGGGCTCCGCCTCCCCGCAGACCGGGCCGCAGTGGGCGCAGCCCTCTCAGCCGGTTCAGCCGGCGCAGCCCGGGCCGCAGCACTTCGCCCCCACGTACTCCCAGACCTATACCCAGTCGGGGCCGGGCACGGTGACCGGTCCGGGCGCGCCCGGCCGCCGCTCGACGTACATGGCCGTCGGCCTCGGCGTCGTCGCGGCCGTGGTGCTCGGCATCATCGTGGCGTTCTCTCTGCTGGTGATCTTCCCGCCCGGCTCCGCCGCGGGACCCGGGGGCGGCGCGACCAGCGACATCGACTCCGCCTTCGCCCAGGTCGAGGCGGGGCAGCCGTGCACGGCGGAGGACCTCGGGGTGATCGGCCTGACCGCCGAGGGCGAGTACCTCTCTTGTGAGGCCAGTGAGACCGCTGCCGACGGCGGCTACGCCTTCGGCTGAGCCCCGGGCGCCGCGACGGCGGTGGTCTCGAGCTGCTGCACGAGCGCCTCGCGGCGCGGGTCCATCAGCAGATCGATCCGCAGCGCCGTCCCCTCGACCGCGCCCGGCACGCTCCAGCGCAGCTGCGCGGGTGTGAGCACCTCGGCCTCCCCGACCTGCAGCGCGCGCAGGTCCGCGGCGCTCAGGCCGGTCCGTTCGAGAGCGGTGGCGGCTCGGCGGCGCCGCTCGTCCCGCGGGGCGTCGAGATCCATGGTGTCGGCGAACCAGCGCTCGGCCTGCTCTTCGGGGCCGCCTGCGAGCCAGTCGAGCATCGCCGTGGCCGCCTGCGCCGTGCGCGGCGCGGGCACGGGGACCCGCGGCGCGAGCAGCTGCGGGACCTCGGCGTGCAGCAGGCGCAGGGCTTGCATCGACAGCGCGGTGGCGGGGGCGTACTTCGAGTTCGCGAGCATGGTCACGCCCACCCCGGAGTCGCGGTGCCACACCATGAACGAGCCGTAGCCGGGGTAGCCACCCGAATGGGAGATCACCGTGCCTAGGTCCGGGAACTGCTCGATGACCAGCCCGAAGCCGTAGCCGCGGATCCGGTCGAAGCCGCCGTCCCGCGCGGGCAGCGACTGGTGGCGGTGGATCTGCTGCATCTCGCGGCGGGAGGCGAGGGACAGCGGACCGCCCTCCTTCGTGGCGGCGAGGAAGCGCACCCAGGCGGCCACGTCGTCGACGGTCGAGAAGAGCCCGGCCATCGCCCCGTACACGCCGGGGGAGTCCAGCGGCACGGGCTCGAAGCGGCTCGCGTCGGCGCGGTCGGCGACGCGGTGCCCCGTCGCGAGGCGCGAGGCGTCGATTTCCGCGGCGGACCACCCCGTGTCGGCGAGCCCCAGCGGGTCCAGGAAGCGGCGGCGGATCTCCGCGGTGTAGTCCGAGCCGGTGACCTCGTCGATCACCCGGCCCAGCAGGGCATAGCCGGTGTTGGAGTACTCGAAGGCGGTGCCGGGGCGGTGGGCGGCGCCGAGCCCGCCGGCGAGCACGGCCGCGAACTGCTCGCGGGTGAGGGACTCCTGGCGGTCGCCCCAGGGGTTGTCGGTGACCAGTCCCGCGCTCATGGTGAGCAGCAGCCGCAGCGTGATCTCCGGATCCCCGGGGACCTGATCGAAGGCACCGGCCGCCTCGGGCACGTGCAGGGCGACGGGGTCGTCGAGCCGCAGGGCACCCTCGTCGCGCAGGGCGAGGACGGTCGCGGCGGTGAAGGACTTCGTCATCGAGGCGATGCGGGAGATCGTGCCGCGGTCCATGGGGGCCGAGCCCGGGGCGGGCGCGCCCCCGTGCAGCTCGCGATGCCCGGCGGCGCCGTGGGCCAGCACCGCCTCCTCGTGGGCATGGCCGCCGATCAGCGCCCAGCTCACCCCCGCGGTGCGGGACTCGGCGACGGCCTCCTCGACGAGGGCGGACAGGGCGGCGACGGCGTTCTCGAGCATGCTCCGAGCCTATGCCCGGTAGAAGGCGGCGATCACCGCGGCCGGACCCTCCCCGATCGCCGCGGCGAGCAGGGCCGGGTCCGCGCGCGCGGGGTCCAGCGGGCGCTCCGGGGCGGGATCGGCCGACGGGGCGGGGGCCACGAGCTCCTCGAGCGCGAGGCCGCGCAGGGTCAGCAGCTCCGCGGGCCGGGCGTCGACCGCTTCCACGAGCACGTAGAGCAGGGCGGCGACATGGCGGCACGGTCCGGGCCAGTCGAGGCAGGAGCAGTCGTGGCTCAGCTCGGAGGCGCCGCGGGGGAGCAGGGACACCTCGTGCTCCGCGAGCTCCTTCTCGATCTGCTGCGGGTACTCGCCCGCGGCGAGCCGGGCGGGCAGCTCCGGGTGGGCGCGCGCCACGGCCAGCAGCGCCTCGCGGTCCGGGCCCGGCAGCACCGGCACGTCGAGCCGCGCCTGGTAGAGCGCGCCGTCGGCGTCCAGCACGTCCCCGCGGACCGCGCCGGGGGAGACGTCCAGCCACTGCACCTTCCCGGCGCGGGCGTCGGCCTTCCCGGCGCCGGCCCGGCCGAGGCCCAGCAGCGCCTCGGCCGCCTCCCGCAGGGCGACGGCCTGCCAGGCGGTGCCGATCGCGCCGCGGCGGGAGATCAGACGGATGCTCATGGGCGCTCCTCCTCGGACAGGGACAGCAGGCGCTCGAGGGAGCGGGGGTCGAGGTCAGCGAGCCAGTCCTCGCCGCTCGTGGACACCGACCGGTCGGCGAGGGCCTGCTTGTCGGCGAGGACGGCGTCGATGCGCTCCTCGACGGTGCCGGCGCTGACCAGCTTGTGCACGGTCACGTCGCGACGCTGGCCGATGCGGAAGGCCCGGTCGGTGGCCTGGTTCTCGACCGCGGGGTTCCACCAGCGGTCGAGGTGGATCACGTGGTTCGCGGCGGTGAGGGTGAGCCCCGTCCCGCCCGCGCGCAGGCTCAGCAGCATCACCCCGGGCCGGTCCCGCTGCGCCTGGAACTCGGCGACCATCGCGTCGCGGTCCCGTTTGCTCACCCCGCCGTGCAGGAAGGGGACGCTCAGGGAGTGCTCGGCGAAGCGCTCCTCCCAGTAGGGCACGAGGAGCCGTCCGAAGCTCGTGAACTGGGTGAACACGAGCACCTTCTCGCCCTCGGCGAGGGCCGCGCCGAGCACGTCGTCGACCAGCTCGAGCTTTCCCGAGCGGTGCTCGCCCTCGCGCAGCAGCGCCGAGCCGTCGTCGAGGTAGTGGGCGGGGTGGTTGCACACCTGCTTGAGGCGGGTGATGGTCGAGACCACCTTCGCCCGGCGCGCGGCGTCCGACGGCCCGGAGGACCCAGAAGACCCGGCAGACCCCTGCGCCGCCGCGCTGCGGATCTCCGTCATCAGCTCGTCGACCAGGGCCTGGTAGAGGCCGGCCTGCTCCGGGGTCAGGTTGACCACCTGGGTCAGCTCGACCTTCTCGGGCAGGTCCTGGATGATCGCGCGGTCGGTCTTGACGCGGCGCAGCACGAAGGGGCCGGTGACGAGCTTGAGCCGGGCGAGCGCGCTCTCGTCGCCCTCCTCCTCGATGGGGGTCGCGATCAGCTCGCGGAAGGCGGCGGCGGGGCCCAGCAGCCCCGGGTTCACGACCTCCATGAGCGAGTGCAGGTCGCCGAGGCGGTTCTCGACCGGGGTGCCGGTCAGGGCGAGCCGGTGCGTCGCCCGCAGCGACCGGGCCGCCCGGGTGACCTGGGTGCCGGGGGTCTTCACGTGCTGCGCCTCGTCGAGCACGATCCGGTGCCAGGGCACCGCGGAGAGCACCGGCAGGTCTCGGGCCAGCAGCGAGTAGGTGGTGATCACGACGTCGAGGTCCGCGGCGCCGGCGATGAAGGACTCGTCCCGCACCCGGTCCCCGCCGTGGTGGACGTGGACCGCGAGGTGCGGGGCGAAGCGCGCGGCCTCCCGCTGCCACGCCCCGACCACCGACATGGGGCACACCAGCAGGGTGGGGCCGACCGGTCCGGTTCCGGCGCTCTCCTCGTACTTTTCTTGTTCCTCCCGCTCGCGGCACAGCAGCGACAGGACCTGCATCGTCTTGCCGAGCCCCATGTCGTCGGCGAGGATCCCGCCGAGGCCGAGCCGGTCCAGGGCCCACAGCCAGTCGAGGCCGTCCTGCTGGTAGGGGCGCAGGGTCGCGTCGAGGGTGGTGGGCGGCGGGAGGCTCGGGGCGCCGGGGCCGCCGGGCAGCAGGTCCAGCAGCCCGGCGCCGGGGGAGCGGAGGAGTCGATCGATGCCGGCGTCGAGCTCGGCCGCCTCGGGGGAGAGCAGCTGCGCGAAGAGGTCGGTCCAGCGCGCTTCGCCCACCACCTCGAAGGGCGTCTCGGCCGCGGAAGCACCCGTCGGCGCCGCGCGCACGAACTGCGGCGGCGGCGCCGTGCCCCGGCGCGCGAAGGCGTCGAGGAAGCGCTCGGCGGCGCGCAGAGTGGTCGGATCCAGGCGCACCCACTGGCCGCGCAGGGCGACCAGCTCGGACTGCGCCTCGCGGATCTGCTGCATCTCCTCCTCGGTGAGCTCCATGTCGCCCACCGCGACCCGCCAGCGGAAGGTCGCCATCGAGGAGAGCCCGACCCCGGAGCCCGACGCCTTCTGCTGCTGGTCGCCCTCCTCGGCGGTGGCCCGCACCACCGTGCGCTGGCGGGTCCAGTCCCGCGGCAGCAGCACCGTGACCCCGGCCTGCTCGAGGGCGGGGGTGTCCGCGGCGAGGAAGGCCCCGGCCTGCGCGGTGGTCAGCAGCCAGTCCACGCCGGTCTCGTCGACGGCGGCGTCCCGCACCGTCGGAGCGAGGCGCAGCACCTCGGCGGAGGCCTCCGCGGCGCCCGCGGCGCTCAGGTCGCCGACGGCGCGGAGATCGGCGACGGGATGCACCGTCCCGTCGGGCTCCCTCAGGCAGGTCTGCAGCGGCCAGGCCGCCCCGAGCGGCGGCTGGAACAGGCGCACCACCAGCTCCGACTCCGAGGAGCCGAGGCGCACCCCGGGCCGGGCGGAGTCGACGAAGGCGTCGAAGGCGGCGGTGATGCGGCGCTGGGCGGGGACGTCGGCGCCCTGCAGCTCGGCGTCCTCGGCGAGGGCCCACAGCACGCCGTGCCGATCCTCCGTCGGGGCGGGGGCGGCCCGCAGGTGCTCGAGGAAGGCGGTGCGGGCCCGGGCGTCGACCAGGGCGTGCTCGAGCCCGGAGGCGTTCGGGTCGAGCGCCCGCCAGCGCAGCACGGGCCGGCCGAAGCGCTCCTCGGTGCGGACCCGCAGCGCGCGGGCCGCGACCGCTTCCCGGGCGCGGTCGTCCAGCAGCACGGCGCCGAGCAGCTCGGGCATGGCCACGAGCTCCTCGCCGAGCCGAGCGGCGGTGTGGTCTGCGACGAGGTCGGGGAGCCGGTCCGCGAACCCCTCGCCGAGCCGCTCCCGCAGCGCGTGGGCGACGGCGCCGACGAGGGCCAACAGGGCGGCGGGTTCGAGCGGCAGGGCGGGCACACGGCGCTCGCCGGTCCGCACCCGGTGCCGGAGCCGATCGGGGGCGTGCTCGAGGACGCCCGCGAGCGGCCCCTCGCGCAGGGCGGAGAGGTCCTCGAGCGCGCGCGAACGGCCCGGACCGGTCTGCTCGCGCACCCACAGGGCGGGCCCGAGATCCGGGTCCAGCACCAGGTGCAGGCGGCGCAGCGGCATGCTCGCGGGGCTCAGAGCCCGTCGATGATGAGCGCGGTCGCGTCGAGCCACGCGTCCTTGGTGCGCGGGTGGATCCGGCCCCAGTCGAGGTGGGTGCCGTCCACGAACTGCTTCTCGTAGGGCACCTCGGTGACGGCGCGGGTGTGCGCCCCGAAGTGCGCGAGCAGGCGGCTGCGCAGGGACGGGTCGAACTTTCCCTTGGCCGAGTGGGACAGGATCGTCACCGCGTTGTCGACCTGGCTCGCGAGGCCCGTGGCCCGCAGCTCGTCGATCATCCAGGCGGCGGCGTTGAAGGTGTCCTCGCGCACGGTCGAGATGATGACCAGCTGGTCGGCGCTGCGCACGGCCGCGAGCCAGTTCGAGGCGCGCACGTTGTTTCCGGTGTCGATGACCTTGATGCGGTAGAAGCGCGAGAGGGTCTCGTCGAGCTCGGCGAAGGCGCGCTCGTCGATCGAGGCCATCGAGCCCGGGTCCTCGTCCGAGGCGAGGATGTCGAAGCGCATCTCGCCCTGGGGGCGCACGTACGGGTCGAGGTCGGCGTTGGTGGCCGTCGGCGCCTGCAGGCGGTCGATGCCCCGCAGCAGGTCCACCACCGTGCGGTGATGATCGGTGGGCAGACCGCGCCAACCCAGGGTGCCGCGGGTCTCGTTGTTGTCCCAGGCCAGCACGTTGCCGCCGCGGGTCACGCCGAGGGAGGCGGCGATCATCAGCGAGGCGGTGGTCTTGTGGGCGCCGCCCTTGAGGTTCACCACGGCGATGTTCCGCGGCCCGTCGAGCGGCCGACGGATCCGGTCCATCCGCTCGTTCTCCCGGCGCTCGGCGCGGCCGGGGCGCGGCGAGATCGCCCCGCCGGTCAGCTTGGTCACGAAGCCCGGGAAGCCCTTGGTGGCCTTGACCCGCGTCCGCTTCGCGGTCGAGGTCTGCAGGTCCTGCAGGGTCGGGCGGTTCGCGCCGTCCTCCACGCTGCGCGGCGGCAGCGGGCGCCGCTCGGGAAGGGGAGCGGGCGCCGGCGACGGCGCAGGCGCGGGCGCGGGCGAGGGAACCGGGGCGGGGGAGGGCGCGGGGGCCGGGGCCGGCGAGGCGGCGACGACGGGCAGGTCGTTGGTCGGCGGCTCGGGGGCGGAGGCAGCGCTCGCCCGACGGCGACCGGCGCGGTGGGTGCGCACGGCCCCGTCGAGGCCCGAAAGGTCGGCGGTGTCGTCCTGCGGCAGCGGGGCGAGCAGCGGGGTGTCGAGCGCCGGGCCGTGCACGGGCCGCTCGTCGGCGGTGCGCGGGGCGATCCGTCCGGTGGGCTCGACGCGCAGATGGTGGCGCACGTCCGGCTCGACGATCACCACGTCGAGCGCCTCGCCGTCGTCGCGGGCCGCCCGGATGAACGCCTGCTTGACCCGGTCGCGGACTTCGGCGAGGTCGGCTCCGGTGACCTCGACGGTGTCCTCGGCGAGGTGCACCGTGGCGGTGGTGTCGGAGGTGATCCGCGCCTGCGCGATCATCGATGTCCCTTCACGTGCTCGACGCCGACCGGCCGCCCTGGGGAGCCGGACGGCATGGTCCGGGGCCAACTCTACTGGGGGCAGGGAGTAGCGTGGGCGCGTGCGCGCCGCCCTGCTCTCCTCGCCTGCCCGGCCGGATGCCGACGAGGACGCGGCCGGCGTCCTCGGCGAGGTCGGCGTGCTGCTCGACGGGGCGGGCCTGCCGGAGCGCTTCCGGGCCGGTTGCTCCCACACCGTCGCCTGGTACTCGCACTCCCTCGCCGCGCGCCTGCTGCGGCTCGGCCAGGACCCCGGGATCGACCTGCGCGGGGTGCTCGCCGCGGGCATCGCGGAGGTCCAGGACCAGCATGCGGCGGACTGCGACCTCGCGGCGGGATCCCCCTCGGCGACCGTGGTGATGGTGCGCCGACGGGGCGCGCTGCTCGAGCACCTGGTGCTGTGCGACTCGTCCCTGCTCCTCGTCGATCGGGACGGTGACGTGCGACGGATCACGGACGGGCGGGTCGACCGGGTGGTCGGCGAGGAGCGGACGGCCGAGGCGGTCGAGGCGCGGCGCAACGTGCCCGGCGGTTTCTGGGTCGCCCGCCACGAGCCGGAGGCGGCCGCGGAGGCGCTGGTCGGGGAACGGCCGATCGCGCGACTGCGCACGGCGCACCTGGTGAGCGACGGGGTGACGCGGCTGATCGACCTCCTCGGTGCGCAGGACGCCGTCTCCCTGGCCGGGGCGCTCGAGAGTGACCCCGGTGCCGTGCTCACCGATCTGCGTGCGCGGGAGCGGGCCGTGCCGCCCGCGGAACGACCCCGGAAGACCCATGACGACGCGACCGTGCTGTCCGTCTCATGGCCTCCTCCTTTGGTCTGATCATGACCATGTCATGAGGATCTCCCCACGCAGACGTGGCGAAGAATTTCCTGCATTTCACCTGCGAGAACACGGAGTGTCGCGGCGTTTACAGGGCTGGCCGAAAGGCCTAGACTCAGAGTGTGCCGATCGAGCGGCGGGCGTCAGAACCCCCGCGAGTGAGGCGCATGACGGTTGGGGGTCCGTCCCCCTCCGATGCTGGTACAGTTTCGGCAGTTGAAAACTTGAGAGATGTGCCGTTCCTCAAGACCCCCCTCATGGGGAGCGGCCGGACGGGCACCGTGCCAGGTTCCCCCACCTATGGCAGCCCGTCCAGCCTGTTCGCCCGCACCCACCCCTGACGGACGACAGGCCTGACGAGCGGTCCGTGAGCCCCCGACATTGTCGGTTGAGAGCTCCGGGCCGCTCGTCCTTTTTTGTGCGGCCTGTGCAGGGCGGCTCGATCGTCTCGATCGTCCGTCAGGAAAGGATCGCGACGTCGCTGCCCGGGTCGAGGCGGTAGCCGGAGCCGCGGACCGTCGAGATCAGGCGGCGGTACCGGCCGAGCTTCGTGCGCAGCCTCCGCACGTGCACGTCGACCGTGCGCTCGCCGGTCTCCGCGGGGGCGTCGGCCCACACCGTCTCCATGAGCTCCTCGCGGGTGACGATGCGTCGCGCGCCGCGGGCCAACTGGGCCAGCAGCTCGAACTCCTTGTAGGTGAGGTCCACATCGCGGCCGTCGATCCGCACGCGGCGACCGAACAGGTCGATCACCAGCGAGTCCTCGGCGGCGAGCGAGGGGCTCGCGGGGCTCACGGCGGTGGCCTGCAGTGCCCGGCGGCGCGCGGCCTCCGCGTCCCGGCGCGCCGGGGAGTTGGGCGAGACCACTCCGGCGCGGCGCGGACGCAGCGGGCTCACGGCCGCGGCGCCCGCGGAGCGCGGCGGGAGCGCCCGCGAGGTGCGGCCGACGGGGCCGGTCGCGGCGAACGCGCGCGGGCTGTTGACCGACACGGTGGTGCGGCCGTCACGGGCGGCGACCAGGCGCTGGGCGTGGCCGCGCAGCTCATCGGCCAGCAGGGCGGTCTCGATGTCACCGGTCCCGGCGGGGAGGGTGACGCTGACGGTGATGGTGACCGCGTCCGCCGGGCGGACGGCGAGGGGACGGGCGGTCGGGGCGGTGGGGCGATCCAGGGTGATGGTCATGTGAGTCTCCGAGATGCGGCGCGGCCTGCGGCACGCGCGGCGGGCGGTGGGCCCGGGATCCCCGAGGGGGAGTGCTCCCGGTGGCACCTGGAGCCCGCGCCTTCCGGCCGGCTCCTGTCAGCCGACCCCGGAGGTGTCTGGAGCGCTCAGAGGCTCGGCTGACGATGCATCATCGGCATCATCATCATGGACATCATCGCGCGCATGGCCGAGCGGACCACCCGGGGGGTGGTCTCGCGGAGCGCGGCGATCGAGGTCATGGGCCAGAGCATGCCGCACCGTCGCCGGTGCGGCAAGAGGGTGTTCACATGGCGATACGCGGAGCCCTCAGCGGGCCTCGAAGGAGAGGCAGTCCGCGGCATCGGCCCCGGCGCCCATCCGCACGGAGTCGGCGGTGCACTCGAGGTCCCGGTTGTGCGCGCAGGCGGCGAGCTGGCAGGCGCCCACCTGGGTGACGACCTTGCTCAGCCCGCCCTTGACGTCCAGGGGGATGAAGGTGGCGCAGCTCGAGTCGTGACCCACCGTCACGGCGAAGGCGCCGCAGGCGTGATCGTGGTTGTAGGAGCAGCCGGCGACCGAGCACTCGGTCACGCGGGGCATCTCGACGGCGGTCATGGGGTCCTCCTCGACGCGCGGCCCCGGAGCGGGGCCGGATGAGGAAAGACTACGAGGAATGCGAAATGCATTCCAGCAAGGACGGCCTTCGCGAATATCGTTCCGACGGCGAATTCAAAAATGCCGGCGTCGCGGAATTCGTCGTCAGTCGACCACGCCGAAGAGGCGGTCGCCCGCGTCGCCGAGGCCGGGCACGATGTAGCCCTTCTCGTTGAGCTTCTCGTCGATCGCGGCGGTCACGACGGTGAGGTCGATCGCCGGGTCCAGCTGCTCCTCGAGCGCCTTCAGCCCCTCCGGGGCGCACAGCAGGGTCACGCAGGTGATGTCCTTCGCGCCGCGCTCGTGGAGGTACTCGCACGAGGCGATGAGGGTGTGGCCGGTGGCGAGCATCGGGTCGAGCACGAAGCACTGGCGGCCCGAGAGGTCCTCCGGGAGACGGTTCGCATAGGTGGTGACCTCGAGGGTCTCCTCGTTGCGGACCATGCCCAGAAAGCCCACTTCGGCGGTGGGCAGCAGGCGCGTGAGCCCGTCGAGCATGCCGAGGCCCGCGCGGAGGATCGGGACGACCATGGGCTTGGGGTTCGTGAGCCGCGTGCCGGTCATCCCGGTCACGGGCGTCTCGATCCGCACCGGGGCGACGGCAACGTTGCGGGTCGCCTCGTAGGCCAGCAGGGTCACCAGCTCATCGGCGAGCTGACGGAACACCGAGGAGTGGGTGTCGCGGTTGCGGAGCACCGTGAGCTTGTGGGCGACGAGCGGATGATCGATCTCGAGAACGCGCATGGGGCGAATCTACCGGAGGGCGCGGATACTGGCGGTCATGACGGTCTACCGCTACTACACCGCCACCACGCTCGACGGCTTCCTCGCCGATGAGCACGACAGCCTCGACTGGCTCCTCTCGCAGCCGACCGGCGAGCAGAGCATCCTGCCCTACGACGACTTCCTGGCCGGGGTCGGCGCGATCGTCACCGGCCGCAGCACGTATGACTGGGTGCTCGAGCACGAGGGCGTCGTCGACGGCGCCTGGGTCTACACCCAGCCCACGTTCCTGTTCACCCATCGTCCGCCCGCTGAGCGGCGGGAGGGCGTCACCGCTGTCTCCGGCGCCCCCGCGGACTTCCGCGCCGCGCTCGAGGACGCGGCGGGCGGGAAGGACGTGTGGATCGTCGGCGGCGGGGACCTCGCCGCGGAGTTCGCCCGCGCCGGCATGCTCGACGAGGTCTTCGTCTCGATCGCCCCGGTCACCCTCGGGGCGGGCCGGCCCCTCCTCGGCGGGGCCTTCGATCTCAAGCTGCTGGAGCACGGCACCAACGGCGCCTTCCTCGAGGCGCGCTTCGCGGTGCGGGGGGAACGGGGTCGGGTCGAGGCGACAGCGCCGTGACCTCGCCCCGCACCGACGAGGAACTGATGGGCCTGGCCCTCGCCGAGGCCCGTGCCGCCGCCGACCGGGTGCCGGCCGATGTCCCCATCGGCGCCGTCGTCCTCGCGGAGGACGGCACCGTGCTCGCGTCGGCCGGGAACCGCCGGGAGGCCGACGAGGACCCGACCGCGCACGCCGAGATCCTCGCCCTGCGGGCCGCGGCGCGCGCCACCGGGCGCTGGAACCTCTCCGGCGCCACCCTCGTCGTCACGCTCGAGCCGTGCACCATGTGCGCCGGGGCGATCGTGCTCTCGCGCGTGCAGCGGGTGGTCGTCGGCGCGATGGACCCCAAGGCCGGCGCCGCCGGCTCCCTCTACGACCTCGTGCGCGAGCCGCGTCTGAACCACCGGGTCGAGCTCACCACCGGGGTGCGGGAGCAGGAGTGCGGCGACCTGCTGCGGGACTTCTTCCGCGCCCGTCGGCGGCGCTGATCCCCCTCGCCGCTCAGATCCAGCCCTGGCGGCGGGCTATCGCGGCGGCCTCGTGCCGGTTCGCGGCCTGGAGCTTCGCCTGGGCGCTCGAGAGGTAGTTGCGCACCGTGCCCTCCGCGAGATGGGCGCGGCGGGCGATCTGCTCGACGGGGGCACCGTCGGCCGCGTACTCGAGCACGTCCGCCTCGCGCGGGGTGAGCGGGGAGTCGCCCGAGGAGATCGTCTCCGCGGCGAGCTCCGGGTCGATCGCGCGGCGTCCGCCGGCGACCGCGCGCACCGCCGTCGCGAGCTGTTCGGCCGACGTCGTCTTCGGCAGGAAGCCGAGCACGCCCTGGGCGAGGGCGCGCTTGAGGTAGCCGGGTCGAGCGTGCGAGGTGAGGATCAGGCAGCGGGTCTCGGGGGAGAGCTCGCCGATCCGCTCGCACAGCTCGAGCCCGTCCCCGTCGGGCAGCTGCAGGTCGACGACCGCCACCTGCGGGGTCGCCTCCGCCACGAGGCGCGCGCCCGCGGCCACGGAGTCGGCCTCCCCGACCACCTCGAGATCCTCCTCGAGGGACAGCATCGTCGCGAGCGCGGAGCGTATCAGGTGCTCGTCGTCCACGAGCACCACGCGCAGGGCGGTCGGGGCATCGGTCACGAGGGTCCTCCCGGGGTGTCGAAGCGGACGTCGAGGGTGAAGATCCCCCGCGCGCTGCCGGCGGTGAGCTGGGCCTGATCGCCGAGCCGCTCCCGCATCCCGGTCATCCCGCTGCCCTCGCGCACCGGGCCCTGCTCGGGGGCGCCGTCGTTGACGAGGGTGATCCCCTCCGGGGTCAGGGAGATCGAGACGGCCGACGAGTCGGCATGGCGCAGGATGTTCGTGCCGCCCTCGCGCAGCACCCAGGCGGCGGTGCCCCGGTGCCGGACCGGGACCTGCTCGGCGTCGCCCTCGATCGTGACCTCCACGTGCGCCGAGCGCAGCAGGGAGGCGGTGCCCTGCAGCTCGGTCGCGAGGTCCGCCTCGCGGTAGCCGCGCACCAGGGAGCGGATCTCGGCGAGGGAGGTACGGGCGATCTGCGCCGCTTCCCGCCCGTGCTCGGCGGCGCGGGGGTCGCCGCGCTCGGCGAGCTGGGCGACCAGCTCCGTCTTCACCGCGATGACGGACAGGTCGCGGCCGGTGACGTCGTGCAGGTCGCGGGCGAAGCGCAGCCGTTCCTCGGCGACCGCGAGCTGGGCCTGCGCCTCGCGGGCCTGGTCGAGCTCGCGCACCACCGCCCCCAGCCAGATCGACGGGCGCAGCGCGAAGGTGGCACCGCAGACCACGACCGCGAAGACCAGGAGGTCCGAGGGGATCACGCCGAGGGCCGCGAGCAGGAGCGCCACCATGAGCAGGCCGGCGGTCCACCGCCACGGCACCCGGAACAGGGTCCCGACGGCGAGGACCGCGCAGGACACCAGGAGCAGCGGGGCGGAGCCGCCCGGACCGAGGGCGACCGCCGCGAGCACGATCGGCGGCAGGGCGGTGGCCGCGAGCCAGTGCTGCCCTCCCCACAGCGCTCCCAGGCGCGGCAGGTCCCAGCGGCCCCGACCGGGGGTGGGCGGCGCGGCCGCCCAGTCCCGCAGCGCCGCCCGGGCCGCCAGCACCGAGGTCACGGCCTGGACCAGCAGCACCAAGCCGAGCAGAGGGTGGTCGCGGAGCTCGGCGAAGGCCGCGGCGCCGAGCATGAGCAGCATCAGCACCGGCATCAGCGCGACCATCACGAGCACGGACCACAGCGTGTAGGCGTAGAAGATCGTCCACTGGCGTGCCCGTGCGCTCATTCTCAGCCCCTCCGTCCCTCGGAGCCTATCTGGGCGTTCACGCGGTTACGGAGGAGAGCACCCCGCCGAACAGGCCGAAGGCGAGTCCCCAGACGACGATCGACACGCCCATCCACAGGTACACGCGGCTCCTCGCGGCGCCGAGGGCGACGAGGGTGGGAGCGGTGATCTGGGAGGCGACGAGCAGCGGGCCCAGGAGGCACACGCCGGGCACGCCGTACCGGCCGAGCGCCGCGGCGACCTTGGTGCGGAAGCGGCCGCCGCCCGCCGCGGGGACGTCCGGCTCCCCGGGCGCCCCGGGCTCCCCGGCGCCGCGGCCGCGGAGCACGGCTCCCCGCGCTCGGCCCGCGAGCGCCGTCACCGCGAAGGTCGCCACCAGGTTCCCGACCACGGCCGCGGGGATCGCGATCGCCGGGTGGATCCCCACGAGGATCCCCAGGAAACTGCCGAGATAGGACTCGATGAAGGGGATCGCGCTGATGGGGATCAGGGCGAGCACCTGCTGCCAGGGCTCGAGGTCGGAGACGAGGGCGGTGAGCTGGGCGAAGAGGTCCTGGATCATGGCTCCACCCTCCCGGAGCCTCGGCCGACGCGGTAGGGCGCCCTCTCACCCTCCGGCCGTGACACCTGTCAGGTGACCCCGTGCACATACGTCGTCGCAGGTCTGTGAGCTTTGTTGCGTCAGATGACAAAGTGCTCCGCGACGAGCGGGGACGGGTGCTTGACTTCCCAGCGTGATCACACTCGACCGACTGACCAAGGTCTTCCCCGCTCCCGGCGGCGGAGACCCCGTCGTCGCGCTCGGCGGTATCGACCTCCACCTCGACGCGGGACGCATCCACGGCATCGTCGGCCGCTCCGGCGCCGGCAAGTCCACGCTCATCCGCTGCCTGACCGGGCTCGAGAAGCCCACGTCGGGCCGGGTCGAGATCGACGGCACCGACATCGCCGCCCTCGACGGCGCGGCCCTGCGCGCGGCGCGACGGAACATCGGCATGGTCTTCCAGCACGCGAACCTGCTGGACTCCCGCACCGCCGCCCAGAACATCGCCCACCCGCTCGAGATCGCGGGGGTGCCCCGCGCCGAGCGCGAGCGTCGCGTCGCCGAGCTGGTCGAGCTCGTCGGCCTCAGCGGCCGCGAGCAGAACCACCCCGCGCAGCTCTCCGGCGGGCAGATCCAGCGCGTCGGCATCGCGCGCGGCCTCGCCGCGGAGCCGAAGGTGCTGCTGTGCGACGAGCCGACGAGCGCCCTCGACGGCGGCACCACCCGCCAGATCCTCGGCCTCCTCGCCGACCTGCGCGAGCGCCTCGGCATCACCGTCGTGATCATCACCCACGAGATGTCCGTGGTCCGCGAGGTGTGCGACACCGTGACCCTGCTGCAGGACGGCACGATCACGCAGACGGGCGACCTGATCGACGTCGCCGCCGATCCCCACGGCCCCCTCAGCGCCGAGCTGATCCCGCTCCCGCCGGCCCCCACCGGAATCGACGCCCTCGTCGTGAACTGCGACTACGGCGACTCCGAGCGCTTCCGCACCACCGAAGACCTGATCCGCCTCGCCGAGTCCTACGAGGCCGAGGCCACCCTGGTCGCCGGCACGATCGAGACGATCAGCGGCCGCCAGGTGGGCCGGGTCCAGCTCGCCCTGCGCAACCGCTCCGGCGCCCCCATCTCCCGCGAGGGGCTCGACGCCTTCCTCGCCGAGCTCCAGGCCGCCGGCGTCGTCACGAAGGAGGTCACCGCGTGATGGAGTGGCTCGACAACCCCGTCTTCACCACCTGGGACTCCAACACCTCCCTGTGGTCCAACACGCTCATCACCCTCTACATGACGGTGGGGACCATGCTGTTCTCCACCCTGATCGGGGTGCCGCTGGGCCTGCTGCTCTTCGAGACGTCCCGCGCCCGGGGAGGCGTCGCCGCCTGGGTGAACCGCGTGGTCGGCTTCGCCGTGAACGTGGGCCGCTCGTTCCCGTTCATCATCCTGATCATCGCCCTGATCCCCGTGACCCGCTTCGTGGTGGGCCGCGTGACCGGGCCGAACGCCGCGATGTTCGCGCTCGCGATCTCCGCGATCCCGTTCCTCGCCCGCCTCATCGAGATCAACCTGCGCGAGATCTCCGCCGGGAAGATCGAGGCCGTGGCGATGATGGGCGCGACCCGCTGGCAGATCATCCGCCAGGTGCTGCTGCCCGAGGCGCTGCCCGGCATCATCGGCTCGCTCACCACCACCACGATCGCCGTCATCGGCTACACCGCGATGGCCGGCACCGTCGGCGGCAAGGGCCTCGGCGACCTGGCCATCCGCAACGGCTACCAGAGCTACGACGACGTCGTGATGATCGCGACCGTGATCGTGCTCGTCGCGATCGTGATCGTCGTCCAGGCGGCTGGCACCGCCCTCTCCCGCGCCGTCGACCACCGCGCCGCGGCCCGCTGACCCACCCCCCACCCCTCATCGAGAAGGACTCACCCATGGCACCGATCACCCGCCGCACCACTCTGCTCGCCTCCGGCGCCGGCCTCGCCGCGCTCGCCCTCGCCGCCTGCGGCGCCGGCGGGTCCGAGGGCCCGACGGAGGAGGACGGCGTGACCACGATCCGCATCGGCGCCTCCCCGGCCCCGCACGCCCAGATCCTCACCTTCGTGAAGGACAACCTGGCCGCCGACGCCGGTCTCGCGCTCGAGATCACCGAGTACACCGACTACCAGATCCCGAACCAGGCGCTCGCCGACGGCGACATCGACGCGAACTTCTACCAGACCCCCGCGTTCCTCGAGGGACAGATGGAGGAGAAGGGCTTCGACTTCTTCGCCTTCGAGGGCGTCCACGTCGAGCCGCTCGGCGTCTACTCGGAGACGCTCACCTCGCTCGACGAGCTCGAGGACGGCGCCGAGGTCGCGATCGCGAACGACCCCACCAACCGCGGTCGCGGCCTGGACCTTCTCGCCGCCAACGGCCTGATCACCCTCGCCGACGGCGTCGCCCCGACCTCGGCGACCACGGGCGACATCGCCGAGAACCCGAAGAACCTGCAGTTCACCGAGCTCGAGGCCGCGCAGATCCCGCGCTCCCTCGGCGACTTCGCGATCGCCGTGATCAACGGCAACTACGCCCTTGAGGCCGGCCTGAACCCCGCCGAGGAGGCGCTCGTGATCGAGGCGGGCGAGGGCAACCCGAACGCGAACATGATGGTCGTGCGCTCGGCGGACGCCGAGAACGAGGCCCTCGTCGCCCTGGACGGCCTGCTCCACAGCGACGAGGTCCGCTCGTTCATCGAGGAGACCTACACCGACGGATCGGTCATCCCCGCGTTCTGATCGGCTCCGTCGCCGCGAGCTGGTCCAGCAGCCAGGCCAGTTCGTCGGCGCGCTGCTCCCACTTGCGGTAGCGGCCGGAGCGGCCGCCGTGCCCCGCGACCATCTCGCAGCGGAACACGATCGGCCGCTCCGCCGGGTCCGAGGTGACCGTCTCCCGTAGCTGGGCGACCCACTTGGCGGGCTCGACGAAGAACACGCGGGTGTCGTTGAGCGAGGTCGAGGCGAAGATCGCCGGGTACTCGGCCGCCCGGACGTTCTCGTAGGGCGTGTACTCCTTCATGTAGGCGTAGACCTCGGCGCTCTCGACGGGGTTGCCCCACTCCTCCCACTCGCCGACGGTCAGCGGCAGCGAGGGATCCAGGATGGTGGTCAGGGCGTCCACGAAGGGCACCCCGGCGATGATCGCCCGGAACCGCTCGGGGGCGAGGTTCGCGACGGCGCCCATCAGCAGACCGCCCGCGCTGCGACCCTCCGCGCCGAGCCGTGCGGGATCCACGATCCCCGCCTCGGCCAGATGCGCCGCCGCCGCGACGAAGTCGCTGAAGGAGTTCTTCTTCTCGAGCAGCTTCCCGTGGTCGTACCAGGCGCGGCCCATCTCGCCGCCGCCGCGCACGTGCGCGATCGCGACCACCACCCCCCGGTCCAGGAGCGAGAGGCGGGTCGGCACGAACGACGGGTCGATCGAGACCTCGTAGGAGCCGTAGCCGTACAGATAGCCGGGGGCCGTGCCGTCGGGGGCGACCTCGCGGCGGGAGACGACGCTGAGCGGCACCCGAGTGCCGTCGGCGGCCGTGGTCCACTCGCGACGCTCGACGTAGAGCGAGGGGTCGTAGCCCGGCACCGGGGTGACGCGCAGGATCTCGGTGGTCCCGGCGGCGACATCCCGCTCGGCGACCGTGGGCGGGGTGAGCAGGCTCGTGAGCTGGTAGCGGACCGTGGTCTGCTCCCAGTTCGGGTTCGAGTCCAGCTCGACGGTGTCCAGCTCACCGCCGTGGGTGAGGTCCTCGGCGCTCTCCACGAGCAGCGAGCCGTCGGCCGCACGGGGGATCAGCCGCACCGAGGCGAGGCCGCCGCTGCGCAGCTCGAGGGCGACGAAACCGGCGAAGGACTCCACCCCCAGCAGGCGCTCGCCCTCCCCGGCGGTCATCAGCACGCGCCAGGCGGTGGGATCCTCGAGCGGCGCCTCGGCGAGGGCGAAGCCCTCCGCGCCGTCGTTGTGCACCACCAGCAGCCGGTCGCCCGCCCACTCGATCGCATAGTCCACCCCGTCGCGGCGGCCGCCCGCGGGACGGGGCGGGGAGGTCGGGTCCTCGAGATCGACCAGCCAGGCCTCGGCCGTGGTCGACGAGGAGGACTGCAACACGAGCGCGCGGCCGTCGCGCGAGCGCTCGAACCACACGGTGAAGCGCTCGTCGGACTCCTCGAGGACGAGCACATCTGTCGCGGGATCGGCGCCGATCCGGTGCCGCCACACCTGGTGCTGGCGCCAGGCGTCGTCGACCCGGGCGTAGAACAACCACTGCTGATCCGCGGAGAAGGCGAGGCCGTAGCCGACCCCGGTCACCGCCTCGTCGAGGATCTCCCCGCTCGCGAGGTCCTTGACGCGCACGGTGAAGCGCTCGTCGCCCGCGGTGTCCACGGCGTAGGCGAGCAGGTCGTGGTCGGGGGAGGGGACGAGGCCGCCGAGCGAGTAGAACTCGCTCCCGGCCGCCTCGGCCTGCGCGTCCAGCAGCACCTGTTCCCCGTCGAGCATCTCGCCCGGGGCGACCTCGGGCCGGGACCCCGCGTCGCGCACGCGGGTGTAGCGGGGGTAGTCGTCGCCCGCGGTGGTGCGGGTGATGTACCACCAGTCGCCGCGGCGCACCGGCACCGACAGGTCCGTCTCCTGGGTGTGCCCGACGAACTCCGCGACCAGCGCCTCCCGCAGGGCGCCCAGATGTGCGGTGCGGGCGTCGGCGTAGGCGTTCTCCGCCTCGAGATGCGCGATGACCTCCGGGTCCTCCTTGTCGCGCAGCCACTCGTAGGGGTCTGCGACCACGTCGCCGTGGGCGTGGCGCTCTGTGGGGCGGCGGGCGGGACGGGGTGCATCGGGAAGGACTGAGGTCATGGGCGGGAGCCTACTGGCGGCGTACCCTGGGTGCATGAGCGTCAGCGACATCGTCGTCGGCTACGACGACACCCTCGCCTCCGCGGAGGCCGTGCGCTGGGCGGCGGATCTCGCCGCCGCCACTGGGACCCCGCTGCGGATCGTCCATGCCTGGTCGTGGCCGCTGCTGGGCGACGAGCTGACCGGCATGCCGACCCTCGCGGCCGCCGGTCCCCACAACCAGGCGCAGCGGCACATGGACGAGGTCGCCGACGAGGTCCGCTCGCACGTCGCCGGGCTGGAGGTGCGCGCAGAACTGGTCCCGGGCGAGCCCCGCGAGGTGCTCTCGGAGATCGCCGCCGACGCGTCCCTGCTGGTGGTCGGCACCCGCGGCCTGGGCCGGGTGCTCGGCCTGCTGCTCGGATCGGTCAGCCGCGGGCTGCTGCACGAGACGGGCTGCCCGGTCGCGATCATCCGTTCGGCCGAGCATCGCGCCGGCCCCGTGCTGGTCGCCGTCGACGGATCGCCCGTGAGCGGCCGGGCCGAGCAAACCGGCGCACGTCTCGCGGCCGCCTGGGGCGCCCCGCTGCGCCGCGTGCACGTCGCGGTCCCCGGTGCGGACCGCGGCGGGATCCCGGACGGGGTCGAGATCCTCCCGGCGCGGACCGTCCCGGACGGTCTGCTCGATGCGGCCGCGGGGTCGCGGGTGCTGGTGATGGGGCATCGGGGCGCCGACGAGACGGCCCTCGGCTCGGCGGCGCATGCGACGGTGCTGCACGGCGTGGGCAATGTCGTGGTGGTCCGCGGCGAGTGATCTGACTCGCCCCCGCCCGGCTCCGGTTTGAACAGGAGGTGGAGGGGCGGTTACGCTGTCCGGCGGTAGCGTGTCCGAGCGGCCGAAGGTGCATCACTCGAAATGATGTGTGGTGTCAAAGCCACCGCGGGTTCAAATCCCGCCGCTACCGCCCAGGTGATCGACGGGCCCCGGTGAGAACCGGGGCCCGTCGTCGTCCTCAGAGCGCGTCGTCGAGATTCCTCTCGAGGAGCGCGACGAGCGCGTCGAGGGACTCCTCGGCCCCCTCGCCCTCCGCGCGCAGCGTCACCTCGTCGCCGTGGCCTACGTTCAGGGTGAGCAGCATCAGGATGCTCGAGGCCTTCACGGCGGCGGATCCGGCGGTCTCGATCGTCACCTCGGCGCTCTGCTCGCTCGCGGCTTGGGAGAAGATCGCGGCGGGCCGGGCGTGGAGCCCGCTCGTGCTCGCGATCCTCACGGTACGTTCTGGCATCTCACACGCCTCTCCGGTCGGTCGGACCCAGGGTAGCGCCCCCGTCCCGTCCCAGCGGACCCGGCCAAACGGACATCCGACCAGAAAAGCTATCTCGGTGGGCCCACGAGCGGTTACAGTTCGTTCGTGCGTCAGGGGTGGCGCGGCGGGCCGAGGGCCTCGCGGCCAGCAGGGCTGAGGGCGAACCACGCGATCATGTCCCGCCCCGGGGTGCGCCCGCCGAGCCCTCCCCAGGTCCAGGCCACGTGCTCGAGGACGTCCGCCAGCGGCAGCTCCCAGGCGCGGAACGCGCCGTCGACCACGAAGCCCGCCCGCAGCTCGCCGCGCGCGAGCATCCGGCCCAGCAGCAGCGGTCCCCGGACGGCGAACTCCTCGTCCTCGAGCGCCCCCGCCGCGGCGAGCACCTCGACGACCTGCCCGGGATGGAAGGGGCCCTCCCGGCCCAGCTCCGCGAGGCGCTCCTCGATGCTGCTCGGCGTCGACCGGGAGAACTCGTCGATCCGCTCCGCCGTCGCGAAGCGCGGCGCGCCCGCCGCCACGGCGCGGGTCTCCCCGTCGTCGTCCACCGCGAGCAGCGCGCCGTAGGGGCCCTCGAGCGACCAGCGTGGCGCGACGACGAGGCGGCGCCGGCCCTCCAGGGCGACCCACAGCTCCTGGCCGACGCCGATCCCCGCGCCCGCGATCCGCGCCCCCACGACCCGGGCGTCCCGCAGGCCCACCGGGTCGCCGTCCAGTCGCTGGATCCGGGCGTGCAGCACCGCCCCGCGCTCGGTCACGGTCCAGGTCCCGCGCGCCGCCACCCGCGTGTGCAGGACCGTCTGCCCGACGAGGCCCCGCAGCAGCGGGGGATCGGGCGGGATCGCGGAGGAGAGGAAGGAGCGCACGCGACGCATCCTCTCTCACCCCCGCCTACCATGGGGCCATGACCGCCACAGAGGGCCGCGCCCCGGATCCGCGCCCCGCCAGGACCCGCGCCGCCATCTTCGCCGCCGCGCGCGATCTCACCGTGGCCGATGGGGAGATCACCGTGAACGCCCTCGCGAAGCGGGCCGGGGTGAGCCGCGCCGGCTTCTACAGCCATTTCTCGGGGCTCGACGACCTCATGGGCGGCATGCTCGGCACCATGTTCGACCGGCAGCAGGAGCGGGGGCGCGAGCTCGCCGCGGCCGGCGGCACCACCCAGGAGATGGTCCAGGTCGCGGCCGCGACGATGGTCGCCTATGTCGCCCGGCACCACGCCTTCCTGCGCGGCGCCCTGGAGTGGAAGTTCTCCCACCGCACCTACCTGATCCTCGTCGGGACCCTCGCCGACCTGCACGTCGTCGCCCTCGACCGGATGGGCGACGTGGTCCCGCTGGACCTGCCCCACGAGCGGATCGGGCGCTACTTCGCGGGCGGCTCGCTCGACCTGCTGATCCAGTGGCTGGTCGAGACCGAGCCCGCCGCGCGCGCCGGGGAGGACCTCGACCAGCAGCCCCTGCTCGAGGCGATCCTGCGGCTGCTCCCGAGCTGGTACACCGGCCTCGGTCCCGAGGACCCGATACCGCAGGACCTCGCGAGCACCGAGTTCCTCGACGAGCCGCCGGGCCGGGAGTGATGATGCGCCTGACCCCGCCCGCCTCCCCGCGGGACGCGATCCTCGCCGACGTCCGCGCGGTCGTCCCCGACCTGCCGCGGGGTGCCGACGCCGCCCAGGTCGTGCGCCGCGCCCACCGCCTCGTCCTCGATGCCGCGGTCGACGAGTTCGCCCGCGAGGGCACCGAACTGGTCGACCTCCCCGACGGCTGGGGTCGCGCCGAGCTGCTCGCGGCGGACGTCGCCGCGGACCCGGCCGTGCGCGCCGTCTTCGACCAGGTGGTCGCCTCGCTGGTGATCGCCCCGAGCACCCTCGCCCGGGACGACGCCCTGGCCCTGCGCGACGGGGACTACGCGGCCGATGCCTACGGCTTCTCGCTCGAGACCGCTGCGGACCTCGCCTCCTACCTCCTCTCGCGGGCCTGGGCGATGGCCCCCGGCGGCACCGAGGAGGACTTCCTGGCCCGACAGGCCGAGCTGCTGCGCGGCGCCGTGCGCGATCGGCTCGAGCGCCTCGTGCGGGTCCCGCTCGAGCTGCGCACGGCGATCGCGCGGCACGAACAGGTCGAGTCCAGCGCGCTCGCCGCGCGGCATCCCGCGCCGGCGGAGCCCGCCGAGCGGTTGGATCCGGCCGCGCTGCGTGTCGCCCGGCAGGAGCTGAGTCGCGCCGCCGCGACCCTGTGGCGGCTCAGGCGGCGCTCCTGACGGCCTAGAGGCCGGCCTTCTGGGCCAGCTGCCGCTTGATCCGGGCGAGCATGCCCGCCATGCCGTTCAGCCGCAGCGGGCTCACCACCTCGGCGAGACCCAGCTCGCTCGTGACCGTCTCCGGGATCTCGAGGACCTCGCCGACGGTGCGGCCGTCGAGCGCCTCGGCGAGGATCGCCGCGAAGCCGCGCGTCGTGGGCGCCTCCGGCGGGGCGGAGAAGAACAGGTGCGCGGTGGCTCCGCTCCCGGTCCCCTCCACCTCGGTGATCAGGAAGATCGGGGACTGGCACTCGGGCACCGGTTCGAGCAGCTCGGGATGCTCCGCGTAGCGCTCGGGGAGGGCCGGGAGGGAGTTCGCGAACTCCAGCAGCAGCTGCAGCCGGTCCCGGCCGGTCAGCGCATGGAAGTCCTCGGCGATCTCGGCGAAGGCGGCGCTCATCGGGCCGGTGCCTCGCCCGGCTCGGTGCCGCGGGCCACGGGGACGCGCACGGCGTTGCCCCACTCGGTCCACGAGCCGTCGTAGTTGCGGACGTCCTCGAAGCCCAGCAGGTACCGCAGCACGAACCAGGTGTGGGAGGAGCGCTCGCCGATCCGGCAGTAGGCGATGACCGGCTGCGCGGCCTCGAAGCCGAGCTCGTCGCGGTAGATCGCCTCGAGGGCGGCGCGCGGCTTGAAGCGGCCGTCCTCGGCGGCGGCACGGGCCCACGGCACGGAGCGGGCGGTGGGGATGTGGCCGCCGCGGAGGGTGCCCTCCTGCGGGTACTCGGCCATGTGGGTGCGCTCGCCGGTGTACTCGGCGGGGGAGCGGACGTCGATCAGCTGCCCGCCGAGGAACCCCAGCACGTCCTCGCGGAAGGCGCGGATCGGGGCGTCGGCCCGCTCGATCACGGGGTACCCGGAGGTCGGCGCCGGCGTGCCCTCGTCGGAGGTGGTCATCTCGCGGCCCTCGGCCTGCCAGGCGGCCCGGCCGCCGTCGAGCAGGCGGACGTCGGGGTGGCCGAAGAGCTCGAGGACCCACAGGGCGTAGGCGGCCCACCAGTTCGACTTGTCGCCGTAGACGACCACCGTGGTGTCCCGGGTGATGCCGAGGCGGTCCATGAGCGCGGCGAAGCCCTCGCCGTCGACGTAGTCGCGGGAGACGGGGTCGTTGAGGTCGAGATGCCAGTCGACCTTCACGGCGCCGGGCACGTGGCCGGTCTCGTACAGCAGCACGTCCTCGTCGGACTCGACGACCACGAGCCCGTCGGCACCGAGGTTCTCGGCGAGCCACGCGGTGGTCACGAGCTTCTCGGGGTGGGCGTACTCCTGCAGGGTGGGAGTCGGATCGACGGGAACGGCCACGGCGGGGCCTCCTTCGGGGGTCGAGGACGGACCCCACCAGTCTGTCACCGCGCGGCCCCCGATGGTGAACGGGACTTCCCAGGGCGCGACGCACCTCCTACGGTGGCCCCATGGAGAACCTGGATGAGGGCCCCGTCGTCCCCACTCTCGACCTGATCGTCCTGGACTGCCCCGATGCGATGGAGCTCGCGACCTTCTACGCGAAGCTCCTGCAGTGGCAGATCGAGGAGGGCTCCGACCCGGACTGGGCCACCCTCTCCCCGCCGCGCGGCGGCATCACCCCCGAGAACCCCGACGGCGAGGCGACCCTCGCCTTCCAGCGGATCGAGGACTATGCGCGTCCCACCTGGCCCGGCGGGAAGCACCCGCAGCAGTTCCACCTCGACCTCTCGGTGAGCGACATCGAGGCGGCCGAGCCGCGGGTGCTGGCCCTCGGCGGCAGCGTGCACGCCGAGCAGCCCTCCGCCTCGGGCAGCTTCAGGGTGTACCTGGACCCGGCAGGGCACCCGTTCTGCCTGGTCCGGCATCCCTGAACGCCCCCCGCACGTCCTGCACCCCGGCGGCGAGCAGCAGCTGCAGCAGCAGCCGCGCCTGCGCCGGGGGCAGGAAACCGGCCATCACCGCACCGGCCGCCAGCAGGTCCACCTCGCTGCCCGGATAGGCGTAGTGGTGCTCGGAGGTGCCTCCCGTCGCGATCCGCGTCGCGACCACCACGGGGATGCCCGCCGCGAAGAGCCGCCGGATGCAGTCCATCGCCTCCGGGGCCACGTGCCCCATCCCCACGCCCGCGATCACCAGTCCTGCGATCGCGCCCGTCGGAAGGTGGTCGAGCAGGGCCAGGTCCTCGTCGATCCCCGCGATCAGCGCGGGGACGCGGGGCAGCGCGTCGGGCAGCTCGAGGTCGAGCGGTGCGGGTCGCGGCAGCGGGCGCTGCAGCAGCACCACGCGGCCGTCGTCGACCATCCCGACGGGGCCGACGGGGTGGGAGGCGAAGGCCGAGACGGAGCGCGAGGAGGCCTTGGTGACCTGGTCGGCGAGATGCAGCATCCCGTCGAAGACGACGAGCGGGCCGAGCCCGCGCGCCGCGGGGTCCGCGGCCGCGATCAGGGCATCGCGCAGGTTCGCGGGCCCGTCGGCCCCCGGGGCGCTCGCCGGGCGCATCGCCCCGGTGATCACGAGCGGCGCCTCCCGGTCCCACAGGCGCGAGAGGGCGAAGGCGGTCTCCTCGAGGGTGTCGGTGCCGTGGGTCAGCACGACCCCGACGGCGCCGTCGTCGACCGCCGCCCGCGCCTCCTCGAGGACCCGCCGCCAGTGGTGCGGGCGGAGGTCGGAGGAGGAGGTGTTGGCGAGCTGTCGCGCCGTGACCCGCAGCCCGTCCACCGCGGTCGCGGCGAGGCGCCGCCCCGCCTCCGCGTCGGGTGCGGCATGGCCCCCGCCCGCGGACTCGGTCATGAAGATCGTCCCGCCGAGGGTCAGCAGGAGGACGTGGGGCTCGCTCATGGGGCGCTCCTTCGGCGCAGGCGCACGATCGCCTCGGCGTGCGCGGTGTGCGGGAACATGTCGACGTACCGCCCGGCCGTGATCCGCAGGGACGGCATCGCCGCGAGGTCCGCGGCGAGGGTCGTCGGGTTGCAGCTGGAGTAGACCACGTCCGGGACGCCGCTGTCCTCGAGCCAGGCGGAGAGCCGCGGGCCGAGCCCGCGCCGCGGCGGGTTCACCACGACCGCGTCCGGCACGCCCTCGTCGATCGCCCACTGCGTCGCGTCGGCGACCAGGAAGCGCGCCGCGACGCCCAGCTCGGTGGCCGCCTCGCGGGCCCCGTCGATCGCCTTGGCGGAGACCTCGACCCCGGTCACCTCCGCCTGCGGCAGAGCCCGGGCCACGTGCAGGGCGAAACCGCCGAGCCCGCAGTACAGGTCCCAGATCCGCGCGGCGGGCGCGAGATCGGCGAGCCATGCCGCGCCCTGGCGGTACAGCTCGCCAGCGACCTCGGTGTGGGTCTGCAGGAAGGAGCGGGGCCGCGCGTGCAGCACCACGTCCCCGGTGCGCACGGCGACGGAGGACGCGCCCCACAGCGGGATCTCGCGCGCGCCCTCGACGGCGGTGGTGTGCTCGGGATGGAGGTTCGCGCTCACCGAGACGACGGAGCGGTGCGCGTCCAGGAAGGCGGGCAGATGCTCGCGGATCCGCTCCAGGCTCGCCTCGCTGCGCAGCACCAGCCGCAGCAGATGTTCCCTGTCCGGGGAGGCTGTGACCAGGACGTTCTTGATCTCGCCGCGGCGTCGGGCCACGTCATAGGGCGGCACCTGAGCGCGCCGGATCAGGGCGCGCACCCCCTGCAGCACCTCCTCGACCCCGGCGGGGTAGAGCGGGCAGTCGCTGAGGTCCGCGCCCTCCTTCTGCCCGGGGAGGGTCAGCACCGGATCCTGGGCGGTGCCCCCGACCGCCATCTTCCCGCGGGCGCGGAAGCCGGACTCGGCACCGACGATCGGCGGCCCCCACACGTCGCCGTCGGCAAAGGGGGCGAGCAGATCCCGCACCCGCGCCCCGCCGTCCTGGACCTGCCGGGCACGCGGCAGATCCAGGAGGGTGCACGAGCGGCACTCCCCGGCCTCGTAGTGGGAGCAGCGCATGCTCAGGCGAACCACTCGGTGGGCGGCCCCGCCATCAGCAGCAGCGAGAACACCACCGCGATCACCACGAGCGCGACGAGGCCGGCCAGGAGCGGTCGACGCAGGGCGAGGGCCACGAGGCGTTCGGGGAGGGTGCGGCCGTCCTCGGCCCGCAGCCGCCAGCTCTCGGCGAGCAGCCCGCGTCGGCGCACCCACCGCTCGAAGGGCAGCGTCAGGTAGGGCACGAAGGCCGAGCCGATGCCCAGCAGCAGATCCGCGGGCCGCCAGCGCTGGTCGATCGCGACCAGCACCGTCACCACCACGTAGGCGAGGAACACGAAGCCGTGCAGGCTGCCGCCGATCCGCACCATCACCTCCGTGGCGTGCAGGCCGTACTTGAGCAGCATGCCGAGCAGCAGCAGGGTCCAGGTGACCATCTCGGCGAGGGCGAGGGTCCCGTACAGGCGGGAGGGGGTGGAGAGCAGGCGCATGATGTCCTCGGGGAGTCCTCGGTCGGGGCGGGGGTCGACCATCGCATGATGCCAGCTCCCGCTGTGCCCGTGACGATGGACCGCATGCCTACGACGACCATCCCTGCCGAGCTGTTCCTCCTGCTGACCACGGACGCCGGGCGGCAGGACTCCACCCAGCACCGTCGTGTCGCCCTCGCTGCCGCGGCCCTCGCCGAGCTGGCCCTGCGCGAGAAGATCACCCTCACCGAGGAGCGGCGGCCCCGGGTCGAGGTGGTGGACACCGCCTCGACGGGTCTTCCCATCATCGACCAGGCCCTCGGCGCGGTGACCGAGCTGCGCCGCACGCGTCTCGCCGCCGTGATCACCCATCGCTCCCTCGATCTCACCGAGGTGATCGGGGCGTCCTTCGCCGCGGAGGGCGTGGTGGTCCGCAAGGACGGCTGGTTCACCACCACCTGGCCGACGCACGACGACACCGTCGAGACCTCCCTGCGCGCCCGGCTCGTCGCCGCGCTCGAGGACCCGCGTCGGGCGAGCGTCCAGGACGCCGTGCTGCTCGAGATCCTGCGCGCCCTCGGCATCGCCCATCGCATCCTCTGCGAGGACCTGCCGGGGGTGGGCCGGCGCGACCTGGAGCGTCGCATCGAGGCGCTCGACGTGGACGTCCCGGTGGCGGACGCGGTACGCCGGGTGATCCAGGAGTACCAGGTCGCGATGCAGGTGGCGACGCAGGCCGGGGCCGTCAGCTCGTGAGCGGGTCCTCCGGCCACGAGTGCTTCGGGTAGCGCCCGCGCATCTCCTTGCGCACCTGCTGGTACGGCCCGTCCCAGAAGGAGTGCAGGTCGTCGGTGACGGCGAGCGGCCGACGGGCCGGCGAGAGCAGGTGGAAGAGCACCGGGACCCGGCCGCGCACCAGGCGCGGGGTCTCGGAGAGCCCCAGCACCTCCTGCAGGCGCACCGCGACCACGGGGCGCTCGCCGAGCGCGTAGTCGACCCGCTGCCCCGGGCCGAGCCGGGTGGGGACCAGCTCGTCGAGCGCGGCCGCCTCGGGCCAGGGCAGCAGCGAGCGCAGCCCCGCGAGCAGGTCGACCTGCTCGAGCCGGGTGGTGCGGGCGGAGACCTGCGGGGCGAGCCACTCCTCGAGCCGCCCCTCGAGGGAGGCGTCGTCCATCGCGGGCCAGGGCGCCCCCAGCTCGCGGTGCAGGAGGTCCAACCGGGCCCGCAGCGAGCTCGCCGCCTCGCTCCAGCGCAGCACCCCGAGGCCGCCCGCGCGCACGGCCCCCAGCACGGCGGGGACGGTGTCCTCGGCGCGGGCGCCGACGGGGGTGGAGGACAGCTCGATCGCGCCCAGGCGGCGCACCTGCCGCACCCGCACCGCCCCGTCCTCGAGCCGGGCGATCCGCTCGGTGCGCAGCAGACCCGCTCCGGCCGCGAGCGCGGCCTCCTCGGTGAGCGCCGCGGCGGCCCGGACCACCGCCCCGGTGCCGTCGGCCGCGCGGCCCTCCGCCCGCTGCACCTCCCAGACCGCGACCCAGTCGTGGCCGATCAGCCCGCTGCCCTCGGGGAGGGCGGCGCGGGTCCCGGAGGCGAGCAGCAGGCTGCGGGGGCCGACGCGCCGCGCGATCCGTTCGGGTCGCGCGCGGGCGAGCAGGTGGCCGTCGGAGACCGGCTCGCCCCCCGGGGCGAGGCGCTCGAGCCGGTCCGCCTCGCGCCGCCAGGCCTCGGGCCGCTCCCGCCGCAGGCCGCGCAGCAGGGCGTCGAGGTCCCCGCCGTCGGGCCGCTGGTCGCCGGAGACGGTCGCGACCACCTCGGCGGCCTGCCGGGCGCTGCCGCCGCGCAGGGCCCGCGCCTCCCGCACGCCGACGGGCATCCGCGCGACGGCGGTGCCCTCCGCGGTGGGGCGGCCGTCCGCGTCGACCAGGTCCAGCGCGCGCAGGGTCTCCTCGGCGGCGGTGATCTCGGCGACCGGCGGCGGCGTGAGCAGGGCGAGGCCCTCGCCGCGCGGCGTCCCCCAGCAGGCGAGCTGCAGGGCGGCGTCGGTGAGGTCGCTCGTGGTGATCTCGGGCGGGGAGTGCGCGGGCATGCCGGCGAGGTCCGTCTCGGCGAGGACCCGCACCGCGCGGCCCGGACCCTGGCGGGCGGCGCGGCCCGCGCGCTGGGTGAGGGCCGCATGGGAGGCGCTCACGGTGACCAGCCCCGACATGTCGCGGCCGCGGTCGCGGCGGACCTCGCGGGAGAGGCCCGCGTCGATCACGAGGTCGACGCCGGGCACGGTCAGCGAGCTCTCGGCGAGGGCCGTGGAGACGACGATCCGGGGCGGGTCCCCGGGGGACCGACCGCCGGTTGCTCGGTCCTGCGCCGCCGCGGGCAGGCGCCCGTGCAGGGGCAGCACCTCGGTGCCGGGGCCGACGAGCTCCCGCACGCGGCGGACGGTCTCGTCGACTTCCCGCACCCCGGGCAGGAAGACCAGGGCGTCGCCGTCGGTGCGGGTCCGGGCGACGACGCCGGCGAGATGCGCGAGGTACTCGCGGGTCACGCCGCGGGCGTCGAGCCGCAGGGCGGGGGAGGGGGCGTAACTGATCTCGAGGGGGTGCAGGGGGCTCGGCACCTCGACCACCGGTGCGCCGCCCAGCAGCGCGGCCACGGCCTGCGCGTCGAGGGTCGCGGACATCGCCCCGACCAGCAGGTCCTCCCGCAGCAGCCGAGCCTCGGCGAGCATGCCGAGCAGCAGGTCCGTCTCGAGGGACCGCTCGTGCACCTCGTCCAGGAGCACCGCGCCGACGCCGGGCAGCGCGGGATCGGCGAGCAGCCGGCGCAGCAGCACCCCGGGGGTGAGCATCTCGATGCGGGTGTCCGCGCCGACGCTGCGCTGCCCGCGCACGGTGAAGCCCACCCGCTCGCCGATCCGGCCGCCGTCGAGGGTCGCGAGGCGGCGGGCGGCGGCGCGCACCGCGACCCGGCGCGGCTGCGTCACCAGGGTGCGCCCCTCGACCAGGTCGGCGACCAGCGGCGGCAGCAGCGTGGTCTTGCCGGTTCCGGGCGGTGCGGTGACCACGAGCGCCCCGGTGCGGGCGGCGGCGAGGAGCTCCGCGCGCGCGGCGGAGACGGGGAGCCCGGCGCCGATCCGGTCGAGGTCGAACACGCTCAGTCGATCAGGTCGAACTCGACCTGCTGGGTGTCCGCGCAGACGCTGGTCACGGAGAGGGTCCAGCCCTCCACCGCGACGGTCTCGCCGAGGGTGATCGCCTCGACCTGCTGCGCCTCGCCGTCGCCGACCACGACCTCGAGGAGGGCGTCGTCCCCCTCGATGCCGGTCGCGGTGACCGTGAGGCCCTGCCCGTCGCGCTCGGGCAGCGCGGGCGTCGCGGGCGTGCCCACCTCGGCGAAGTAGGCGCCCTCCCCGGTGCAGGCCGAGGGCGGGGCGAAGCCCTCGGGCGCGGGGGTCACGGCGATCGGCGCGGGCGGCTGGGTGGTCGCGCCCCCGGCGTCGGAGGCAGCGGGGGTGGTCGTCGGCTCCTCCGTGACCGTCGGCGCCTCGGCGACGGTGGACTCCGGAGCGGGGGCCGGTTCCTCGGCGGAGCAGGCCGCGAGCAGAAGCGCGGCGAGGATCAGGACGGGGAGGCGGGAGTCTCGGAGCACTCGCACACCCTACGGCGTGCCACCATCGTGCTGATGCCCGCGACCCCGCCCCGTCCCACGCCCCGCGCCCTGCGCGGCCGCGTGGATCCCGCGCGCCGCGTCACCCCCGTCGACTGGAGCCCACCGCGTCCGTCGGAATCACAACCAGCACCGCCCCCGGCACCGCCGCAGGCGGAACAGCCGCAGCCACCGCAGCCACCCCAGCCACCGCTCCCGGTCCTCCCGCCGCTCCACCTCGACGAGGAGGCCGTCCGCACCGTCGGCGTCGCGGGCGTCACCCAGGAGCGGCTGGTCCTCGTGGTCGCGGATCCCGAGGACGCCTGGACCGCGGACGCCGGGGCGAGCGATCACTTCCTGCGCGGTGACCTGGTGGTGCAGGTGCGGCGCATCGACAACGCCGTGATCGGCCTGTTCTCCGCGCGCTACGCCCTCTCGGTGCGACCCGAGGAGTACGAGCCGGCCCTGGACATCGCCGAGACCGCGGCGGGGCCGAGCGCCCGCGGCGGCCGCGGCACGCGCCACCCCACCTCGCGCCGGGAGCTGCTGCGCCGGATGCAGGAGGCGGGGTTCGTCGTCACGCCCGGCTCGACCCACGGCCGGGTCACTCATCCCGAGCATCCGGGACTCGCCGTGCCCTTCGCCTCGACGCCGTCGGACCGGCGTTTCACCCGCCACGCGGTCGCCCAGATCCGCCGCGTGTTCGGCATCGACCTGCGGCGCTGACGGCGAGGCCGGGGCCTCAGAAGCGGTCGGCGATCTCGCGCAGGCGCTGACGGTAGGCCGCGACGTCGTAGTCCTCCCCGGGGAGGTTCGTGCCGTTCCGGCGCAGTCCGGCGGACTCGTCGATCAGTTCGCGGAGGATGTCCGCATGGCCCGCGTGGCGGGCGAGCTCCGCGGTGACGTGCACCAGGATCCGGTGCAGGGTCACCGGGTTGCCGTGCTCGCCCCACCAGGGGACGTGTCCCTCGGCCTCGAGGGGCAGCTCGCGGATCGTCGCATCGACGATCTCGCGCACCTGTGCGTACAGCTCGAGCACCTGCGCGGCGCTCTGCTCGGGGCCGACGACGAAGTCCGCCTGCGGGTCCGCGTCGACCGCGGCGACGTCCTCGAGCCCCTCGAGCGCGGGGAGGGGACGGGAGAAGGTCTCCCCGAAGTACCCGGCCTCGATGTTCGCGGCGTGCTTGACCAGCCCGAGCAGGGTGGTGCCGGTGGGGGTGCGGGGCAGGCGGAGATCCCGCTCGGACAGGCCCTCCGTCTTCCAGACGAGCGCGTCGCTCGCCTCGCGGAGATAGCGGTGGAGAGTGGCCTTGGCGTCATCGGGAGTGGTCGTCATCGCCCCAGTCTGCGCCGAGGGGTGACGGGCGGGCAGGGTCCGGACAAAAAGGTGCCCCGGCTCGTCCCCACGAGCCGGGGCCATCCCTTTCCCCCGCGTCGCCGGTGGTGTGGGACCCGCTTCCTCCTCAGTCGGCGGTCCCTCCGGTGACGCGATGGGATCAGTGAACACGGCGCTCCCTGGAGCGCACTGCGATGGTGCTGTCCGTTCCCTGGGAATGCTGGACCAGGGATCAGGAGACGGGCTGGCGGATCTCCTCGCCGAGGGTGCCCACCACGTCGGTGTAGGCGATCTCGGTGATGGTCACGTCCTCCGCGACGTCGACGTAGATCCAGCCGTACTGCTCCTCGCCCGCGGCCACCTCGGGGCCGGAGGACGAGAAGTTCCCGTAGATCGGGGTGTACGGGGAGCCGTCGGCGTCGTACAGGGTGAAGTCCGAGGAGGCGAAGCTCACCGAGGAATCGCCCTCGTTGTACAGCGAGATGTAGACGCCCACGTACTTGCCGTTGGTGCTGGTCTGGTCGCCGTCGTCGGTGGTGAGGGTGTTGCCCTCCGCGGAGTCCATCACCGCGAGGGTCACGGTGACCTCCTCGGCCGCCGTCGTCTCCTCCTCGGTGGTCTCCTCGTCCGTGGTCTCCTCGTCCGAGGTGGTCTCCTCCTCGGAGGTCGTCTCCCGGCCCGTCGAATCCGGATCCTCTCCGCGGTTCATGAACCAGATGCCGGCGCCGACGCCGCCCACCACGAGGACCAGCAGGGCGATGCAGCCGCAGGCGAGACCGATCCAGAGTCCGGTGCGGCTCTTGGGCTGCGGAGCGGGCGGGGTCGGGTACATCGGGGGCCTCCTCGGGGGACGGAATGCTGCGTGGGACCAGTCAACGGCACCGGGCGCCGGAACGCCATGGGGAGGACTCCCCGTCCGGCTCAGCGGGCGGTGCGCCGGTAGTAGAGCGCGAGCATGGCGCCGGAGAGGTTGTGCCAGATCGAGAAGATCGCGGCGGGCAGCGCGGCGGCGGGGGAGAAGGCGCTCGCGGCGAGGGTCGCGGCGAGTCCCGAGTTCTGCATCCCCACCTCGATCGAGGTGGTGCGGGCCGCGCGGACGTCCTGGCGCAGCAGTCGCGCCGCCCAGTAGCCGAGCAGGTACCCGAGGCCGTTGTGCAGCACGACCGCGAGGAGCACGATCGCGCCGGCGGAGACGATGGCCTCGGTCGACCCGGAGACCACGGAGATCACCACGAGCGAGATGCCCGCGACGCTGATCCAGGGCAGGGCCGGCAGGATCCGGTCGACGAGCTTCCCGGCCACCAGGCGGATCACGAGGCCGCCGATCACGGGCACGAGCACCATCTTCACGATCGACAGCGCCATGGCGCCCGCGTCGACGGGGAGATAGGACCCGGCGAGCCACAGGGTGAGCACCGGGGTGAGCAGCGGGGCCAGGAGGGTCGAGATCGAGGTCATCGTGACCGAGAGCGCGGTGTCCGCCTTCGCCAGGTAGCAGATGACGTTCGAGCTGGTGCCGCCGGGGGCGCAGCCCACGAGGATCACGCCGACGGCGAGCTCCGGCGGCAGCTGCAGCAGGATGCTCACGCCGAGGCCGATGAGCGGCATGATCACGAACTGGGCGACCACGCCGATGAGCACCGGCAGCGGGCGGCGCAGGACCAGGCCGAAGTCCGGGGCGGTCAGGGTCAGGCCCATCGCGAACATGATGACGCCCAGGTAGATGCTGGTGTGCGGGGCGAGGGCCTGGCCCACCGACGGGGCGAAGAAACCGATCGCGGCGGCGAGGAGGATCAGGGCGGGGAAGACTGTCACGGCGATGCGCGCGGAGCGGTCCTCGGAGGCGCGCGCCGTCTCGGCGGGCGCGGGGGCGGTGGTGGTCATGCCTCGCAGGGTACTGCTCTTTGAGACGGCATCCCGCGATGTGGACGGATCGTGGACTCCCGTCAGGCCCCGGCGGCGGGCGTCCGCGCCGGCACCGGCCACTCGTGCACCGGATCGCCCGAGTCCACCCCCGCTCGGTACCTCCGCGTCATCTCCGCGAGGGCCGTCGGCCGATCCAGGCCGCGCACCTCGAGGGAGGTGACGGTGTCGATCTGCCAGCGGGCGCCGTTGCGCCCGGTCCGCGCGCGGCCGGTGAGGATCCCCGCATAGCGCTCGACCACGTCGGCGTCCGCGCCGAGATCCCGGAGACCCTCCATGGCCTGCGGGATCAGCTGATCCAGGAGCAGATCGGCGACGCGCACGCGACCGGTCACGCGGGGCCAGCGGATCCGCGCCTCGAGGCCCCAGCGGGCGCACTGCTCGAAGGCGTCGGCCGCCTGCTCGAAGCTCATCCGCGACCACAGCGGCCGCCGCTCGAAGACCAGCGAGTGGAGGATCCCGTAGAAGAACGCGGCGTTCGCCGCCATGTCCGCGGGGGTCGGACCGGCGGGCAGCAGGCGGTTCTCGAGCCGCAGATGGGGGACGTCGGTGCCGGGATCGTAGATGGGCCGGTTCCAGCGCCACACGGTGCCGTTGTGGAGCATCAGCTCGTGCAGCCGGGGCGAGGCGCCCGGGGTCAGCAGGGGCTCCTCGGCCATCAGCCGCGACTCCGGGATGAGCGCCGGGAACAGCCGCACGTTCTCCTCGAAGAGGTCGAACATCGAGGTGATCCAGCGCTCGCCGAACCACACCCGGGGGCGCACCCCCTGCGCCGCGTACTCGGGCGGCCGGGTGTCGAGGGACTGCACGAAGGCGGGGACGCGGGTCTCGTGCCAGAGGCGCCGGCCCAGCAGGAAGGGCGAGTTCGCGGCCAGCGCGACCTGCGGGCCGGCGATGGCCTGCGCGGCGTTCCAGGCGGCGGCGAACTGCTCGGGCGGGACCTGCAGGTGGAGCTGCAGGGAGGTGCACGCGGACTCGGGGGCGATCGAGTCGAAGCTCGCCTCGAGTCCCCGGCCCTCGCCGTTGATGCGCAGGGCGATCTCCTCGCCGCGCGCCTCGAGAACGCTCGATTCGAGGGCCGCGTAGCGGTGGCCGGGGGCGCGCCAGTCTTCGCCCGCGAAGAGCTCCTCGGTGATGGTGGGGAGGTGGCCGACGGGGATCGCGCGGGCGCCGTGCTCGCGCGCGGCGGCGTCGACCTGGTCGAGCCGGGCCTGCAGGGCCCGCTCGAGGTCGGCGAGGCCGTTGCCGTGCGGGATCGAGACCGGGAGGTTCGCCTCGACGTTGTAGCGGCCGATCTCGTGCGTGAAGCCCTCGTCGTCGAGGGTGGCGAGAACCTCGTCGGCCGTGAGCGAGGGCGCCATGGTGGTGGCATCGGCGAGGTTCAGCTCGAGCTCGACCCCGATCGTGCCCTCGTCGACGAACTCGGCCGTGTCCAGGAACGTCTCGAAGAGGTCGAGGTTCCGTCGCAGGTCGTGGCGGTAGCGCGTGCGCTGACCGCGGGTGTATTCGGTCGAGCCGATCTCGCGTCCCATGCGGCACATCCTGACACGGGACTTAGAGTCATCCGCCCTGTGACCCGCATCACGAGACGCGCGCCACCCCTACGACTTCTGGTCATCGTGACCCTAGGCTCGTCGGCACCAGTAAAGGTGATGGTGACTTTAACAGGAGGTGTCCCCGACGTGACCGCCCTCGCCGTCTCCACGGTGATCTTCGCGCTGCGACCGCACCCCACCACCCGGCGGCTCGCGCTCTGGCTCCCGCTCGTGCGCCGCATCCGCGCCCCGCACCAGGGCCGCTGGGCGCTCCCCGGCGGCCCCCTCGACGATCGTGAGGACCTCGCCGCCGCCGCGAGCCGCACCCTGCGCGAGACCACCCGGCTCACCCCGGACTACCTCGAGCAGCTTTACGCCTTCGGCGGTCTGGACCGGGCCACGGGGGACGCCGAGCGGACCGTCTCGATCGTCTACTGGGCCCTGGTGCGCCCTGAGGACACCGTCGCCGGCGCCGTCAACGTGAAGTGGTTCCTCGCCGACGAGCTGCCCGAGCTCGCCTTCGACCATGCCGAGATCGTCGAGTACGCCCTGTGGCGCCTGCGCAACAAGGTCGAGTACTCGCAGATCGCCGCGTCCTTCCTGGGCCGCACCTTCACCATCGCGGAGCTGCGCGGCGTCCACGAGGCCGTCCTCCAGCGCCCCCTCGACCCGGCGAACTTCCGCCGCCAGATGGAGTCCTCCGGCCAGCTCGTCGCGACCGACGAGTTCCGCACCGGCGGCCGCCACCGTCCCGCCCGCCTCTACCGAACGGTTCCCCGACCATGACTGCCCTGCCGACCACCACGGCCACCTCCTGCTCCACCCGTCTGCTCACCGACCCCTGGGTGATCGACCGCGAGGACCCCGGCTACGGGCCCGGCGCCTCGATGGGCGACCGCATCCCGCTCGGCGCCCCGCGCCAGGGAGAGATCCCCGAGGAGTACCGCACCGCCTCCGAGGAGGAGCTCGCGGACCGCATCCGCGCCGCGAAGGCCGCCCTCGGCTCCCGCGTGGTGATCCTCGGGCACTTCTACCAGCGCGACGAGGTCGTCGAGCACGCCGACTACGTGGGCGACTCGTTCCAGCTCGCGACCGCCGCCACCGCGCACCCCGAGGCCGAGGCGATCGTCTTCTGCGGCGTGCACTTCATGGCCGAGACCGCGGACATCCTCTCCCGCCCCGAGCAGGCCGTGATCCTGCCGAACCTCGCCGCCGGCTGCTCGATGGCGGACATGGCGGACATCGACCAGGTCGAGGACTGCTGGGAGCAGCTCGGCGAGATCACGGGCGACGTCATCCCGGTGACCTACATGAACTCTTCCGCGGCCATCAAGGGCTTCGTCGGTCGCCACGGCGGGATCGTGTGCACCTCCTCGAACGCGCGGACCGTCCTGGAGTGGGCCTTCGCCCGCGGCCGCCGCGTCCTCTTCCTGCCCGACCAGCACCTGGGCCGCAACACCGCCCGCGCGATGGGCATCGGCCTTGACGAGATGGTCATGTGGAACCCGCGCCGGCCCCTCGGCGGCAACACTCCCGAGCAGATCCGCGCCTCCCGCGTGCTGCTCTGGCACGGCTTCTGCTCGGTGCACAAGCGCTTCACCCCCGCCCAGATCGAGCGCGCCCGCGCCGAGCATCCCGGCGTGCGGGTGATCGTCCACCCCGAGTGCCCGATGGAGGTCGTCGACGCGGCCGACGAGGCGGGATCGACCGACGTGATCCGCCGCGCGATCGAGGGCGCGAGCGAACCGACCACCTTCGCGATCGGCACCGAGATCACCCTCGTCCAGCGCCTCGCCGCCCAGAACCCTCAGCACCGGATCTTCTGCCTGGACCCCGTGGTGTGCCCCTGCTCGACCATGTACCGGATCCACCCCGGCTATCTCGCCTGGACCCTCGAGTCGCTGCTGCGCGGCGAGGTCGTCAACCGCATCACCGTCGACCCGTCGGTCGCCGCACCGGCCCGCCTCGCCCTCGAGCGGATGCTCGCGGCCCGGCCATGAGCGTCCTCGTCATCGGCTCCGGCATCGCCGGGCTCACCGCCGCGCTGCGCCTCGCCGGACGCACCGAGGTGCTGCTGGTGTCGAAGGGCGCGCTCGCCGACGGGGCGACCGCCCGCGCCCAGGGCGGGATCGCGGCCGCGATCGACCCGGCCGACAGTCCCGCCGCGCATGCCGCCGACACCCTCGCCGCGGGCGGCGGTCTCGGCGACCCCGCCGCGATCCGCCTGCTCTGCGAGGCGGCGCCGAGCGTCATCGCCGAGCTCGTCGATAAGGGAGTGGTCTTCGACGCGGGCCTCGGCCTCGAGGGCGCCCACTCCCGCCACCGCATCCTCCACGCGGGCGGCGACGCGACCGGCGCCGCGATCCAGGCCGCCCTGCAGTCCGCGCTCGACGGCCGCGTCGAGGTGCGCGAGCACACCGTGCTGGTGGACCTCGTGGTCCGGGCCGGACGGGTCGTCGGCGCCCTGCTGCTCGGCCCCGACGGCGTGCTCGTCGAGCAGCGGGCGGACGCGGTCCTCCTCGCCACCGGCGGCGCCGGCCAGCTCTTCTCCCGCACCACCAACCCGCTGACCGCGACGGGGGACGGCGTGGCAGCGGCGGCCCGGGCCGGGGCCGTCCTCGCCGACCTGGACCGCGTGCAGTTCCACCCCACCGCGACCCCCGGCGCGCACCTCGTCTCCGAGGCCGTGCGCGGGGAGGGGGCGGTGCTCCGCGACGCGCGGGGCGAGCGCTTCGTCGACGAGCTCGCCGCCCGCGACGTCGTCGCCCGCGCGATGGCCCGCACCATGGCCGCGCAGGACGGTGCGCCGGTGCTGCTGGACGCGACCGCCCTCGGGGCCGACTTCCTGGCCGCCCGCTTCCCGACGATCGACGCCGCCGTGCGCGCCGAGGGCCTCGACTGGGGCCGGGAGCCGATCCCCGTCACCCCCGCCGCGCACTACTGGATGGGCGGGGTCCGCACCGACCTCGACGGCCGCACCTCCCTGCCCGGCCTGCTCGCCGCGGGGGAATGCGCCTGCACCGGGGTGCACGGCGCGAACCGCCTCGCCTCGAACTCCCTGCTCGAGGGGGCCGTCTTCGGTGCCCGCGCCGCCGAGTCCGCCCTCGCCACCCCCCGCTCGTCGGCGTCGCCTCCCGGCCCGAGCTCGCCGCTGCGGGAGAGCGGCACCGACCCCGCCTGGACCCGTCGCGCCCTGCAGGAGGAGATGTGGTCCCACGCCGGGCCGCTCCGCAGCGGCGAGGGACGACCCCGCCTCCTGGACTGGGCCGCCCCGGATCCGACCGACCGGCGGTCCGTCGAGGACCGCAACCTGCTCCTGCTCGGCCGGCTGCTGCTGGCCGCCGCCCGCCGACCCGCCCGCCTGGAGGCCCCCGCATGCTGACCCCCGCCCTCATCGACCCCGTCGTCCGCGCCGCCCTCGCCGAGGACGCCCCCTGGGGCGACCTCACCGGGGAGCTGCTCGTCCCCGCGGAGGCGACCGCCACCGCCGGTCTCGTCGCCCGCGAGCCCGGGACGCTCGCCGGGATCGACGTCTTCGCCGCGGCCTTCACCCTCACCGACCCCTCGGTGCAGGTCGTCCCGCGCACGGCCGACGGGGACCGCTTCGCGGCCGGGGAGGTCCTCGCCGAGGTCACCGGACCCGCCCGGGCCGTGCTCCAGGCCGAGCGGGTCGCCCTGAACCTGCTGCAGCGGATGTGCGCGACCGCGACCCTCACCGCCGCCCTGGTCGCCGCCGTGGAGGGGACCGGCGCCCGCATCACCGACACCCGGAAGACCACGCCGGGCCTGCGGGTCCTCGAACGGCACGCGGTGCGCTGCGGCGGCGGGGTCAACCACCGCTTCTCCCTCTCCGACGGGGTGATGGCCAAGGACAACCACCTCGCCGTCCTCGCCCGATCCGGGATCGGCGTGGAGGAGGCTCTGCGCGCGGCCCGGGCGCGGCTCGGGCACATGGTCCGTCTCGAGGTCGAGGTGGACCGCCTCGACCAGATCGAGCCGGTGCTCGCGGGCGGGGCCGACGTGATCATGCTCGACAACTTCTCCCTCGCGGATCTCCGCGCGGGGGTCGCGCTGATCGCGGGCCGCGCCGTGGTCGAGGCCTCCGGCACCATCACCCTGGACACCGTGCGCGACGTGGCCCTGACCGGCGTGGACGTCATCTCCTCGGGCGCGCTCACCCACTCCGCCGGCAGCCTCGACCTGGGGCTGGACATGGACGTGCGGGCGTGAGCACCGTCTACCTCGACGCGGCCGCCGCGGGACCCGTGCGCCCCGAGGCCCTCGAGGCGGCCTGGCCGTATCTCACCGGCGTGTTCGCGAACCCCTCCTCGCACCATGCCGCGGGGGAGGCCTCCGCCGCGGGGCTCGAGGACGCCCGGACCCGGGCCGCCCGGGTGCTCGGGGTGCGCCGCCACGAGATCGTGTTCACCGCGGGCGGGACCGAGGCCGCGAACCTCGCGATCAAGGGCCTCGCCCTCGGCTCGCCGCGCGGGAGGCACCTGGTCACCTCCCCGCTCGAACACGAGGCGGTCCGCGAGTCGGTCGACCATCTGCGCCGCCTCCACGGCTTCGCGGTCACCGAGGTGGAGGTCGCACCCGACGGGACGATCACCCCGTCGGCCCTGCGCGCCGCCCTCCGTCCCGACACCACCCTCGTCTCCCTCGCCCTCGCCAACACCGAGATCGGGACGATCACCGACGTGCGCGCGCTCGCCGCGATCGCGCACGAGGTCGGCGCACTCGTCCACACCGATGCCGTGCAGGCCGCCGGCTGGCTCGACCTGCGCGGGCTCGGCGTCGACGCGCTCACCCTCGCCGGGCACAAGGTCGGCGCGCCCAAGGGCAGCGGACTCGCGATGCTCCGCGGGCGGCTGCCCGTCGAGCCCCTCGTCCACGGCGGCGGGCAGGAGAACGGCCGACGCTCCGGCACCGAGAACGTCGCCTTCGCCGTCGCGCTCGCCGTCGCCCTGGAGCTCGCCGAGGCGGAGCGCGTCGACCGCGTCGCCCGCATCACCCCGCTCCGGGACGCGCTGCTCGAGGGGGTCCTCGCCGCGGGCGCCGTGCTCACCGGTCCGCGGGCGCCGCGGCACCCGGGGCACCTGTCCTTCTGCGTGCCGGGCCGCAGCGGGGAATCGGTGCTGCTCGACCTCGAACGGCACGGGGTGATCGCCTCGAGCGGCTCCGCCTGCGCCGCGGGCAGCGACGAACCGAGCCCGGTCCTGCTCGCCCTCGGCCTGCCCCGGGAGCTGGCGCAGTCCGCGGTGCGCCTGACCCTCGGCGGCGACGTCACCGCGGAGCAGATCGAGCAGGCGGGAGAGGCTGTGTCGGCCGTCCTCTGTGCCACGATGGCGCGGTGAACACCTCCCCGCTGCTGCCGATCCTCTCGGTCCGCCCCGTCCTGGACCGCCTCACCTCCCTCGCCCGCACCCATGAGCGGGACGCGACCCTGATTCCTGGCCTCGCTGTCACCGAGGAGGAGGTCGCTGCGAACCCGCCGGTGGCCCTCGAGCAGATCGTCGACGAGTTCGGCGGCATTGTGCTGCGCGATCAGACCCTGCTGACCCTGCTCGTCGAGGACCGCACCGACGTCGGCCCGTACACGCTGCTGGGCGACGCGGCGACGTTCTACCCCCTCTTCGAGACGCCCGAGGCCGCCGTGATCCTCACCCTCGACGAGGAGGGCGCGCCCGGTGCCGTCTTCGGCATCGGCGAGGACCTCGCCCTGCATCTCGCCGCCCCGGACCTCGGCACCTACCTCGAGCGTTTCGCGGACGCGCTCGCCGCCACCCTCGACGGGCTCGACCCGGCGCTCGAGGGCGAGGAGCGCGACGAGGCCGCCGAGCAGCTCATGAACGATCACCTGTTCACGCAGGTCCTCGGGCTCGCCGATCCCGATCCGGCGCTGGACGTGCCGCTGCGATCCCCGTCGGACTCCGCGGTCCCGGAACTGCCGGCCGGCGCGCTCGCCGTCGCCGACCTGCGCGAGGCCCCCGTCGGCGCCCGCGTCGACCTGATGGAGGCCGACGTGCCCGGCGACCCGCTCGAGCTGCACGTCGCCTGGCGCGCCGGCGGCCGCGCGGTGGTCCTGCTCGGGGGCTGACCCGCGCGGTCCATGGGGAGAACTCCCCATGGTCGCCGCGGGAGACCCCGCCTAGCGTGAGCGTGTGACGGGGTTCCTGGGTGCGGACACGGACGAGGTGCGGCGGATCGGCGGGGACATCGCCACCGGCGCCGGACGCATCGATGCGCTGGCGGAGCGGCTGACGGCCGTGCTCGCCGCGGTCGCGTGGGTGGGGCCGGATGCCGACGCGCTGCGCGCCGACTGGGCACTGCAGGTGCGGCCGGCCCTCCTCGAGCGCGGCGAGGAGCTGCGCCGCGACTCCCGGGAGCTGACCGACCATGCCGACGAGCAGGACGACGCATCGTCCCCGTCGGCGGCGCAGCCCGCCGTCCAGCCCCTCGCCGTGAAGCTGGTCGCGGCCATCGCCCCGCTGGCGCCCGCCGAGCCCACCGCCCCGGGACCGCCGCCGACCGAGCGCACCGTGACCATCGGCCCCGACCACGAGCTCGCGCCCGGCGAGGACGACGAGCCGTTCGGGATCGGTGTCGAGCTCGCCCCGAGCACCACCTACGAGGTGGGTGACCACGGCACCTTCCACACCGACGAGACCGGCGCCGTCGTGTACGTGGAGGCCGAGGGCGGCGGCGAGAACATGAACCCGAACCTCCGCGAGACCTTCCCCGACGCCGTCTACCACGTCAACGACCTGGCCTACTACCGCACCGATGAGCTGGGGCGCACCGAGCACCTCTTCGTCCCCGAGGTGATCGTGGACCGCGACATGGAGCGCAGCCAGTCGATCCAGTCGACCATCGCCGAACGCTGGGACATGGCCGGTGACGGCACCTCCGAGCCGGTGGAGTACAACGCCGGCCACGTGCTGGCCCGCCAGCTCGGCGGGATCCGCGAGGAGATCAACTACACCCGCCAGTGGGATGAGGTGAACCAGTCCCGGTCCGGAGTGGAGAACATCTACTCCGTCGAGTCGCTCCTCGCCGACGGCGTCACCGAGGACGGACGCTCGTACTCCTACGAGACCGAGATCCACTGGGGCGAGGAGCAGCCCGCCGGCGTCGGGCCGGAGTTCGACAGCGAGCCGTGGGAGTACGTGCCGGAGAGCTACGACGTGACCGTCACGGAGGACGGCGAGGAGATCGTGGACCTCCATCTGCCCAACTACCCTGACGGTGCCCGTTTTCCCGAGTGACCCGTGGAGGGATCCGGAATGACGCAGCAACCATCCCCGATGGAGCGACAGGGCGCCCTGGTGCAGGAGCTGGGCACCGTCCTGCTCGCCTCCCTCGACCCGCCCGCCGACTGGCGGCACGTCGGCGCGGCCTTCCTGCCCCACGGCACCGCCTGGGCGGGCCGCTTCGTGATCACCGCGGCCGACGACGCCGTCCCCGGGGGCGGCGACGCCCCCTTCGCGGAGGGCTCGCGGATCGCCTCGCTGCTCGACGAGCTGCAGTCGGTCTCCGCCGAGGAGGGCGCTCCGCTGCTCTCGCTGCGGCTGGACCTCTCGCGGCCCGAGCCGGAGCGGATCGCGCTGGGCTCGACCCTGAACCGGGACCGGGATCCGGGGGACCTCGACGGGCTCGGAGGGGTGGATGCGCAGGTCGCGCAGCGCCTCGCGGAGCGCTTCGGGGCGGAGTCGCTGCCGGGGTGGGTGCGGGACCTGCTTCCCTGAGGGTGGGGAGTCCTCCCCATCGCCTCGGCGGCGGATCGCCGCTTACCGTGATCTCGTCAACGGGGGAGAACTGAGGGGGGACGGGCGACGATGAGCGCATTCCTGGGCGCGGATACCGAGGCGCTGCGCACGATCGGATCGATCTGCGCGCGGCGGGCGGCGGTCCTCGAGGACCTCGAGTCGCTGTTGAGCGGTGTCGTCGACGACGTCGAGTGGATCGGGGAGGACGCCGACGAGTTCCGCGCCGACTGGAGCTCTCGCGTGCGTCCCGGCCTGCAGGACCTCGGCATCGAGCTGCGGATGCAGGCGCGCCGGCTGGTCGAGCACGCCGACGAGCAGGATGCCGCCTCGAGCGCGAGCGATTCCTTCGCGGCGGGCCTGGCGCGGACGCTCGGGGAGGCGGCCGAAGCCCTCCTGCGAGGGGTTCTGGGCGGTGCGACGGGGGTGGCCGAGGGCGTGATCGCGGGGGCGGTCGCCGCGGCGCTCGAGGAGATGTTCCGCGAGGCGCTCTCCACCCCGGAGGGTCGTGCGGCCTTCCTCGGCGGACTGCTGGGCGCGTCGCTGCTCGGCGGACTCCTCGCCGAGCTCCTCACCCGGGCGCTCGCGCTGGGCCAGGCCTTCACCGATCTGCTCGGCTCCCTCGGTGGCGGACTCGCCCTGGGCGCGGCCCTCGGCGATCAGCTCGGCCAGGAGCCTCTTCCCGTCGCGGCGGCCGCGGCCTCGGGCGAGCAGGGAGCGGCCGGCGGCGGCGAGTCGGCGGGCGGCGGCGAGTCGGCGGGCGGCGGCAGCGCGGGCGGCAGCGGTGGCGGCTCGGGCGGCGGGGACGCAGCAGGCGGCGGAAGCGGTTCCGGCGGCGGAAGCGGCAGCGGCTCCGGCGGCAGCTCCGGAGGCGGTGCCGGGGCGGACCCCGCCGCCTCCGCCGACGAGGGCCCCGTCGCGCACGGCCGCGCGATCGGCGGGCAGGGCATCGTGGCGGGGGAGGACTCCAGCTCGGGCGCGGTCTTCGCCGGGCGGATAGAGGCCCCGGGCGAGGACTCCGGGATGTCGCTCCTCGAGCGGCTGATGGCGATGATCGGCGAGGCCATGGGGTCCGGCGGCGGCGCCGCCTCGATCGGCGGAGACATCGGCCGATCCTGACGGGTCTACGCTGGTCGGCATGTCCGTGCACAGCCCCGTCCTGATCTTCGTCCCCGGTTCCCGTCCTGCGGATCCTGCCGCCCCGGCACTGCTGGTCACGGACCTCGCGGCCACCCGCGGTGACGGTGTCTTCGAGACCATCGGCGTGTTCGACGGGCGCGCCGTGAACGTCGGCCCGCACCTGGACCGCCTCGAGCGCAGCGCCCGGATGATGGATCTGCCGCTCCCCGCGCGTGAGGAGCTTTCCGCGGCGATGGAGGCGGCGATCGCGGCCCACGACCCGGTCGCGGAGCTCACCGTGCGGGTGATCGTCTCGCGCGGCGTGGAGGGCTCCGGCGAGCCGACCGCCTGGGTCCACGCCCGCGCGGCCGACGACTGGTCCTCCCATCGCGCCGGGATGCGCGTGATCACCCTGGACCGGGGACTGGCGACGACTGCGCCCCGGACCAGCCCCTGGCTGCTGGCCGGCGCGAAGTCGCTGTCCTATGCGGTGAACATGGCCGCGACCCGCGAGGCGGTGCGCCGCGGCGCCCGGGACGTCCTGTTCGTGGCCACGGACGGGTACGTCCTCGAGGGGCCGACCTCGACCCTCCTGGTCCGCCGGGGCGAGGACTTCCTGACCACCCCGGTGAGCGCCGGTGTGCTGCCGGGGACCAGCGTCGGCACCCTCTTCGCGGCACTGCAGGCCGAGGGACGGTCTGCCCGCGAGGAGCTGATGACCGTCGCGGACGTCGCCGGCTCCGACGGGGCGTGGCTGCTCTCCTCGAGCCGTCTCGCCGCTCCTCTGACGCATCTGGACGAGGCGGAGCTGCCGGTGGATCGTGAGCTGACCGAGCGCTTCGGCCGGCTGCTGACCGGCCGCGACTGATCACAGGCGGGAGAGCACCTCCCGCGCGAGGTCGGTGTCGACGACCACGGTGTCGATCGCGCCGCTGCGCAGCACACCGAGCACACCGGGAGCCTTCTCCGCACCAGCGGCGACGCCGAGCACCTCGGGGATGCGCAGCAGCTGGTCGAAGGTAACTGCGAGGACACGCTGATCCGAGGGGGCGCCGAGCGGCTCGCCGTGGGCGTTGACGAACCGCCCGCACACATCGCCCACGGGCTGCTGCGCGTCGAACGCCGCCCGCTCGGCGTCGTCCAGGCGCATCAGCTCGACGATGTGCGGGGAGGAGTGCACGCCCGCGGAGCCGATGCCGACCACGGCCAGCTCCACGCGGGCGGCGTCGGCCAGCACGCTGCCGATGCTGGACTCGGCTCGCAGTGTGGCGAGCGCCGTCGCGGATTCGAGGATGGCGGGAGCGTAGAGCGTCTCGGGGCGCGATCCGAGGCGAGAGGCGAGGACGCGCAGCACCGAGTCGCCGGAGTCGAACTGGTCCAGGGCGCTGTGGCCGCCGACCAGCGGAAGGACACGGGGGCGGGGCCGCAGGTGGAGCGTCTCGAGCTCCGCGACCACGTTCTGGACCGTCTGCCCCCAGGAGACTCCGAGGCTCGAGACCTGCGCGGCGCGGTCGGTGATCACGGCGGCGCCCTGGCGTGCGACCGACTCCATCGCGGAGGTGCGCGGGGCGGAGACGACGTACGCCTCCTGCAGACCGAAGGCGGCGCGCAGGGAGGCCTCGAGGGCGTCGTCCCGGCGCGGCGGACCTTCGGGGTCGTGGATGCTGATCTCGACGATGCCCCGGTCCCGAGCCTGGGTGAGGATGCGGGAGACGTTGGAGCGGGAGAGGCCCAGCTCGGCGGCGACCTCTGTCTGGGAACGTCCCTGCTCGTAGTACAGGCGGGCGGCCCGCACGATCACGGAGGTGTCGCGGGGTGCGGGCATGCGGGCCTCCTCGTTCTGGGCGGGTCGGCCCAGCCTACGCACCGGGGTGACAGAATCCGTGACGACGACGAGGGAGGCGGCATGGCCGAGGAGCTGGAGCTGATCGTGGTGGTGGCGCACCTCGAGGTGGGCGATGCGGAGGATGCGCTCCGCTCGCTCGCCGCGCGGCTGCTGGAGGAGGGGGCGGTGACCGTCGACTTCCCGGAGGCGCTGCGGGAGCGGGAGCGGCAGTACCCGACGGGCCTGCCGACGCCGATCCCGACCGCGATCCCGCATGCCGATCCGGCGCTGGTGCGTCGGCCGGGTCTGGCCCTCGCCACGCTCGCTGGCCCCGTGGACTTCGGGGAGATGGGCGGCGAGGGCACCGTGGGAGTGCGCGTCGTGGCGATGCCGCTGCTGACCGACGCGGCGTCGCATCTGCGGGCGCTGCAGCGCCTGATGGGCGTGCTCCGCTCGGAGGATGCCGTGGGGCGGCTGCTGCAGGCGGAGGACGAGGACGGGCTGCGCCGGTGCGCAGGAGAGCTGCTGGAGGGGGAGACCGCGTGAGGGGTCCGAGGGTCGGGGTGAAGGCGCTGGTGGTGCGCGATCGCCAGGTGCTGATGAATCGCTATACGGATGCGGACGGGCACGTGGTGCTCGCCCTGCCCGGGGGCGGTCAGGAGCACGGAGAGGATCAGGTCGCGGCGCTGATCCGCGAGTGCCGGGAGGAGATCGGTGCGACGGTCGAAGTGCATCAGATGGCCTGCCTTTTCGAGATCCTCACCGAGCGCCGCTACCGGGACGGCGCTCCCATCCCGCTGTTCCATCAGGTGAACATCGCGTACTGGTGCGACCTCGCCGAGGGGGAGGAGCCGGGGCTGGGCACCGATCCCGACGCCGGCCAGGACGGCACCGAGTGGCTGCCTCTGGACCGTCTCGACGACCACGACGTGCGCCCCGTCGAACTGAAGCGCTGGCTGCAGTCCGATCCCTCGAGCCGCCCGGTCTCCCTCGGGGTCTGCGCCCCGGCCTGAGCTCCAGGCTGATCTCCGGCCTGACCCCCGATCTGCGCGGCGGCCGGGGCCGGGTCGCTCAGAAGGGCGGTGGCCCGGGATCGGACGGGCACACCGACCCGCAGGGGTCCACCGCTCCGCCGTCCCCGGGCAGGGCACCCGCCCGCGCCGCCGCGGCCGCCCGCTCCGCGAGGTGCTCCGCCCAGCGTCGTTCGAGCGCCGCGGCGAGAAGCGGGGTGGTCATGTCGGTGTGCTCGAGGGTCCAGGACGTGTGGGCTCCGTCGAGGGTCCACCGGGTGACGGCGGGCTCTCGGCGACACAGCTCGGGAGGACCGGTCCCCGCGCCCGGGCAGGCGCGTGGATCGGAGGGCTCGGCGGCAGAAGGGTCGCGAGTCGCCCCGGCCTCGCGTGTGGGATCGAGGCGCCCGACTGTCTTGAGCTGGTGGTGTCGCCAGCAGAGGCGATGGAGATTCTCGAGCGTGGTCGGTCCTCCACGCGCCGGGTCACGGTGATCGAACTCCTCGATGTGGTCATCCTCGGAGGCGAGAACCGTGGAATGCGTGCAGCCCGGCGCCGCGCAGACGGGATGTCTCAACCGGAGCTGTGTGCGCTGGGCCGCGGTGGGCGTGTATCTCGTGGTGGGAGCGTCGAGGTACGCGCCGCTGATCGGGTCGGTGAGCAGGCGGTGCCACTCCGGCTGCCCGGCGGCCAGGAAGCGGGCCTGGTCCGCGGGGATCGGAGTGCGGCCCTCGAGCATCCCCGGGGCGTCGCTCGCACCGAGCAGGGTCATGGCCGGGACGGTCACGAAGAGGGTGAACGCGGTCCGGGGAGCTTCGACGGGCTCGTGGTGCAGCAGGGAATGGGTCAGGACGAGATAGCGCAGCGTCGCGAGGGACAGGGCCCGACCGTTCTCCAGCGCCGTGCCGTCCGGGTCGAAGGGAAGTGCCTCCCCGGGCTGCTCGGCGAGCTGCTTGCGCTGGGCCGCCTGGACCGTGCGCGCGGCGGCGTCGAGCCGATGCGACAGGGCGAGGATCTCCAGCATCGGCCCCGTCACCGAGAGAGTCGCCGTCCCCTCGGGGACAGGACCGATCTGCACGGACACGTCCCGCTCCGGCGTGCGCGCGGGTTCGGGGACCTCGGAGAGGATGAGGCTGATCGCGAGACCGAGATGCCGATCGAACTGGGAGCGCGAGATGGAGGCGACCTCCCAGGTCGCGACCACGGCGTCGATCGCGGCGGCCTGCGCATCGCTCATGCCCGCGAGCCGCCGGAGCAGAGTCCGATGCCAGTCCTCCGGGAGGTCCCCGGTGGTCAGCTGCTCGAAGGTGCCCGGCATGACGGTGACGGCGCGGTGCGCGTCCCGGACCCTGCCGGCCGCCTGGGAGGCGGACACCCGCAGGGCGGTGGCCAGCTTCATCGCGATCAGGTCGAGATCGTCGCTCGGGTCGCTGACGTCAGGGTCCTCCTGCAGGAACTGCGCGACCTCCGCGAGCTGGCGCGCGTAGAGCCGGGTCCGCTCCCGAGAGGTGTCATGGATGGTCACGGCCTGCTGCGCGTGCGCGGTGACGACCGGGTCGGCTTCGTGCGCGCTGTCGACCAGCGCAGAGGCCCGGACGGCCTCAGGGGTGAGGGGCCGGCGGGCGCGGACGGGCCAGGGCCTCAGCTCGCGGGGGAGCTCTGCGGTGATCACTGCGGACATGTCCTGGAATCCCCCGTCCCATCTCGCCGTCGACGCCCCCGGAATTCCGGGGAGATGTGACAACGCTATTCGATGCCTGAGGGTGAGGGAACCCCTGCGCGAACATGGGGATGAAAATGTGGAAAACCGAGAGTGGGGAGGAACGGTTCGCGCCGCGGGCGGGAACCTCCTGGCGGTTCAGGGCGGGGGAGTCGGTGGTGATGCGCGCGGGAGCGGGGACGTCGACGCGATGGTCAGCGCACCAGACGCCCAGGCCATGGACGTGTCGCGGCACGCAGGATGCTCCGACATCTCCGAGCGGAGGGTGCCACGACGGGTGATCGCGCAGCACGTGCGCGCCCCGTGCGCGCCCCGCGTAATACACGTTGGATGCGACATATGAGCCGCATATCAGTCCATTGTGGAAAACCATGATCTGGGGAGGAATCGTTCGTGCAATCGATCGCCGAGAACCCTTCCTCTGGCGCGCTCGAGCGGGCATGATGGCGCCCATGTCCCTTCAGATCAGCCAGCACACGGCGCGCTCAGAGCGCCCGGCGCGAGCCGCGTCACAAGTGAGGGTCGATGTGCACCTTCGGGCCGCGTGGCCTCGCCGGCGCGGTCGTCGGCCCGCGGCGCGGCTCGGCGCCCTCCCGCCCTCGTCCCGGCGTCGCGGCGAGGACGTCCGGGACCTCCTCCAGCGCGATGGTGCTGCCCACGATCGGGCACGGGTCGACGGTGCCCGAGGCATAGGCCGCGATCGTCTCCTCGAGGGCGGGGGAGGCGCTGAGCACTCCGACCGCCGTGACGTCCGCGAGGACCAGCTCGCGCGAGTCCACCGGGGTCGGTGTGCCGGCAAGGCCGATGAACACCGCCCGGCCTCCGGGCTCGACGAGTTCCACGGCGCGGGCGGGCAGGAGCGGGGCGCCCGCCGCGTCGATCACCGCGTCCCAGGGGAGATCGGGCAGCGTCGCGTCGTCCCAGACCCCGTCGAGGCCGAGGGTGCGCGCGAGCTCGAGGTGCGGGCCGGGGAGGCCCAGCACATGGACCTCGGCCCCCGTGGCGCGGGCGAAGAGGGTACTGAGCAGGCCGATCGTCCCCGGTCCCATGATCAGCACGCGGTCCCCGTCGGAGAGCTGTGCGCCCTGCACGGCGCGCAGCGCGTTCCCGCCCGGCTCGACCAGCGCCCCCGACGTCGGCCCCACCGCATCCGGCAGGGCGTGCAACGAGCTCGCGGGCACGGCGAGCTGCTCGGCGAGGGCACCGGCGCGGGCTCCGCGGATCCCGACCTCCTCGCGCGCGGCGCAGACGTGCCGATGGCCGCGGCGGCAGCGTCGGCACGATCCGCAGCCGAGCATGGTGTCTCCCATGACCCGCCGGTCCAGCCACCCCGGATCGACGCCGGTGCCGACGGCGCTCACCCGCCCGCACCACTCGTGCCCGATCCGCATCGGAAAGCGGGAGACCCCCTGTTCGAGGTAGGACATGTGGCCGCTGAAGATCTCCGCATCGGTGCCGCAGATCCCGGCGCGCTCCACCTCGACCACGACCTCGCCGGGGGCGGCGGTGGGCGGGTCGACCTCCTGCACCTCGGCCCGACCCGGTCCCGTGATCACCAGTGCGCGCATCGTCGTTCCCCCTCGAACGTCATCCCGACCGCCGGACCCCTCGAGGCGCTGGAACGAAATGACATAGGATCCATGATGTTTCCGAGCGTAGGCCCGATCGATGATGAGGGGAACGGCAATGGAGCTCCGCAGCAGCCAGTGGTACGGGGGCGAGGACCGCAACGGCTACATCCATCGGGCCTGGATGCGGCGCGGCGTGCCCGACGACGCCTTCCGCGGCCGCCCCCAGATCGCGATCGCGAACACCGCGAGCGACCTCACCCCCTGCAATGCGCACCTCACCGGCGTCGCCCAGTTCGTGAAGAACGGCGTGCTGGAGGCCGGAGGAGTGCCCCTCGAGCTGCCGGTCACCTCGCTCGGCGAGACCAACGTGCGACCCACGGCGATGCTCTGGCGGAACATGGCCGCCATGAGCATCGAGGAGATGCTCCGTGCGAACCCCGTCGACGGCGTCGTCCTCCTGGGCGGATGCGACAAGACCATCCCGTCCCTGCTCATGGCCGCGGCGAGCGTGGACATCCCGGCGGTCGTGATCCCGGGCGGACCGATGCTCAACGGCACCTTCCGGGGGGAGCGGCTCGGGTGCGGCACGGGCGTCTGGAAGCTCAGCGAGGAGGTTCGGGCAGGGACCCTCTCCCAGGAGGACTTCACCCGCTCCGAGTCCGCGATGATCCGCAGCGCCGGTCACTGCAACACGATGGGCACCGCCTCGACGATGGCGCTGGTCGCCGAGGCGCTGGGCACGATAGTCCCCGGGATCGCCGGCACGCCCGCGGCCGACGCCCGGTTGAACGAGGCGGCCCAGCTCACCGGTCGTCTCGCCGTGGACCTCGTGCGCGAGGGGCGCACTCCGTCCTCCTTCCTCACCAAGGGCTCCTTCCACAACGCGATCGTGGCCCTCGCCGCGATCGGCGGCTCCACCAACGCCGTGGTGCACCTGCTCGCGATCGCCGGACGACTCGGCATCGAGCTGAGCGTCGAGGACTTCGACCGGATCGGTGCGAGGGTGCCGCTGCTGGTCGACCTGCAGCCCGCGGGCCGGCACCTCATGGAGGACCTCTTCCGTGCCGGTGGCCTGCTCGCGGTGCTCCGCGAGGTGCAGGACCTGCTGGATCCCGAGGCGCTCACCATCACGGGCCGGCCCTTGGTCGAGCATCTCGAGGGTGCGGAGATCTGGGACCCAGAAGTGATCACCCCACGCAGCGCGCCGCTCCAGGAGGACGCGGGCATCGCGCTGCTCCGGGGGAACCTCGCCCCCGACGGCGCGATCATCAAGCCCGCCGCCGCCTCGCCCGAGCTGCTGCAGCACCGGGGCAGGGCGCTCGTCTTCGACAGCATCGAGGACTTCCACGCCCGCATCGACGATCCGGATCTCGAGGTCGACGCCTCCACGGTCATGATCCTGCGCGGCTGTGGACCGAAGGGGTATCCGGGCATGCCCGAGGTCTCGAACATGCCGCTGCCCCCGAAGCTGCTCGAGCAGGGGGTGCGGGACATGGTCCGCATCTGCGACGGCCGCATGTCCGGCACCGCCTACGGCACCGTCGTCCTGCATGTCGCCCCGGAGGCCGCCGCAGGTGGTCCCCTCGGCCTGGTCCGCACCGGCGACTGGATCGTGCTGGACGTGCCGGCCCGCCGACTCGACGTCGAGCTCAGCGCCGAGGAGCTGGCCGCTCGAGTTCCGTCCGAGGCCATGACCTCGGCTTTCGCGAGTCCCGAGCGCGGCTGGGAACGGCTCTACGTCGATCACGTCCTGCAGGCCGATACCGGTGCCGACCTCGACTTCCTCGTCGGCTCGAGCGGATCGGACGTTCCGCGCGAGTCGCACTGACCCGGCCCCACCGTCAACCCGTCCGTCGTCGCGCGCGTCCGGACCCGTCCCTGTCCGCCCCATCCCCCGACACCGCTCGACTCTCCATCCCGCACCACCGGGGCAAGCGCTAGCCTGGATCCCGTCGTCCGCCCGCGGAGCTGCCGCGGACCTCCCACCCAAGGAGCATCATGACTGTCTCTCCCCGCCTCAGCTTCCATGACGGCCGCTCGATCCCCCAGCTGGGCTTCGGCGTCTGGCAGGTCTCGAACGAGGAGGCCGCCGACGTCGTGGTGACCGCCCTCGAGACCGGGTACCGCCACATCGACACCGCCCGCGGCTACAACAACGAGGCCGGCGTCGGTGAGGCGCTGCGACGCTCGGGACTTCCCCGGGACGACGTCTTCGTGACCTCGAAGGTCCCCAACCAGGACCAGGGCCGCGACGCGACCCTGCGCTCCTTCGACGCGAGCATGAGCGACCTCGGCCTCGACGTCCTCGACCTGTACCTGATCCACTGGCCGGCGCCGTCCAAGGGCCTCGCCGTCGAGACCTGGAAGGCACTCACCGAGCTCCACGAGCAGGGCCGCATCCGTTCCATCGGCGTCTCCAACTTCCGCCGCGAGGACCTCGAGAAGATCGAGCACGCCACCGGGATCGTGCCGGTCATCAACCAGATCGAACTACACCCGTACTTCAACCAGCCCGAGCTGCGCGAGTACCACGCGGAGAAGAACATCGTCACCGAGTCCTGGTCGCCGCTGGGTCAGGGCGGCGGCGAGCTCGAGGACCCGATGATCGCCGAGATCGCCGAGGCCGTCGGCGCCACCACCGCCCAGGTGGTGCTCGCCTGGAACCTCGCGCTCGGCAACGTGGTGATCCCGAAGTCCGTGACCCCGGAGCGCATCGCCGCCAACTTCGCCTCCCTCGAGGTCACGCTCACCGAGGAGCAGATCGCCGCGATCACCGCGCTGCACAAGGGTGAGGCGGGTCGTCGCGGCGGCAACCCGGACGACTTCGGCGGGCACCAGGGCGCCTGACCCCGCCGGGCGCGGCCCTGCGCCCATCGGTCCCGGCGCCCGTCGGTCCCGGCGCCCATCGGTCCGGCCCCCCGTCGGTCCGGCCGACGGACGCGCCCCACCGCGCCCCGACCCCCGCACCCGCGCGCTGTGCTCCCGCTCGAGGGAGCACGGCGCGCGGCCGTCGGCTCGAGCACCAGAGCAGACGGCCGTCGAGGTTGCGTGACACACCTCGTGCGCTGCCGGACAGGAAGAGGATGTGAGCACGCCGCCCCGACCCGATCCCGCCCAGCACTTCACCGCGTTGTACGGCGAAACGTACGCCGACGTCCTCCGCTTCGTGCGCCGCCGCCACGGGGAGAGCGGGGCGGAGGACGTGGTCGCAGAGGCCTTCCTCGCGGCCTGGCGGCGTTTCGAGGACCTGCCCGAGGATCGCGGCGACTCCCGAGCCTGGCTGTTCGGCATCGCCCGCGGCACCCTCGCCAACGGTCGACGCAGCGACCGCCGTCGCGATGCCCTGGGCGTGCGCCTGGCCGACGCGGAGTCGACGACACCCCACCCGGAGGACGATGCCGCGACGTTGCGGCTCGACGTCGCCCGGGCCTGGCGCCATCTCACGGACGGCGAGCAGGAGGTCATCGCGCTCGCCGTCCTGGACGATCTCACGTCCGCGCAGGCTGCTCGCGTGCTCGGCACCACGGCGGTCGCCTACCGGCTGCGCGTGTCCCGCGCCCGCCGGAGGCTGCGCCGCCTCGTCGAGGACGGGCCGCCCCCGCACCCCGCGCCGCCCGCGCGCCCCGCGCCGCCCGCGCGCCCCGCGCCGCCCGCCCACCCCGCGCGACCCGCCCCGTCCGTCGACACCACCTGGGAGGCCACCCGATGACGACCACCGAGATCGAGACCGCGCTGCGCTCCCTCGACCCCGCCCCTCCCCAGCACGCTGGTCGCGAGCAGCGGGCCGAGGCCGATCTCCGGCGGATCCTCGCCACCACGCGCCGGGAGCCGGAGGCTTCGGACCCGCGCTCCGCGGATGCCGACGACACCCGACCCCGGGCGGGGTCGCGTCGGCATCCGCTGCGCCGACGGGGTCTCCTCGCTCTCGCCGCCGCGGCCCTCGTGGTCACGACGGCGGTGGTCGCCGTCGACCTGATCCGTCCGCCGACCGCCTCCGCCGGCTGGACCCCGGTCGGCGACCCGGTCGCCGTGGATGCCCCGGGCGTGCAGCAGTGCGCGCGCTGGTGGCGCGTGGAGTCCGATCGGCTGCGGCCGCTCCTGCAGGAGCAGCGCGGGAGCACGACCCTGGTCCTGGCGGGCGACGAGGACGGGCGGGAACTGCTGTGCACCGCCACCCTCATCGATGGGCGGGAGCCGATCGGGGGTATGACCTCGCTGGAGGAGCCGCCCGCGGCGGCACCCGGTGCCGACGACGTCGTGGTGGGGTTCGTGCAGACGTCGTTCCAGGAGGCCATGCCGCAGAACGGCTGGCAGGCCGAAGGGTCCACCGCCATCTCCGGGCACGTAGGCGAGGACGTGACGCGCCTGGTCCTGGACACGGAGAGGGGCCCGGTGGAGGCGAGCGTCGCGGACGGCCGATTCGCCGCCTGGTGGCCGATCGAGGACGACTCCGACCCGCACCCCGTCGTCCCGGCGACGATCACCCTGGCCGACGGCACCACCCGCACCGTGACCCTGGAGGAGAGCGCCTGACGCCACCCGCGGCGACCCCGTAGGGTCGGGGCACACGGCGGGACGCATCCGGCCCCGCCGCAGTGACCATGAGAAGGAGCATCGCCATGACGGAGAACCCCTACGACCCGTCCGCTAACGGCACCGACACCCCGCGCGAGGACGTCACCGGCCCCGACGGGACCGAGAACATCGACCGGATCCTCGAGTTGGAGCGGGAGCGGGACGCCTCCGGTCGCAGCGACGACGCCGCGGACATGCCCGCCGAGCTGGGCGAGGAGGACGTGGCCGCCGCCGAGCAGGGCAACCGCGCCGGGGACGAGATGCTCACCGATCAGGAGCTCCCGGACGGTCGGGAGCTGCTGGACGAGGTCGACGAGCCCGTGGACGCCTTCGAGGACGAGCCCTTCGCCGAGGACGACCCACTGCGCCGCGACCGCTGACGGGCGCCGAGCTCACAGGGGCAGGCGCACGTACGTCATCTCCAGGTACTCGGCCATCCCCTCGTGGGATCCCTCGCGGCCGAGCCCCGACTCCTTGACCCCGCCGAAGGGGGCGGCCGCATCGGACGCGACCCCGAGGTTCACCGCGACCATCCCCGACTCGATCCGCCGCGCCGCGGCCGTCACCGCGCCCAGATCCTCCCCGATCACGTAGCTCATCAGCCCGAACTCGGTGTCGTTCGCGGCGCGGACCATCTCGTCCACGTCGTCCATGACGATGATCGGGGCGACGGGCCCGAAGATCTCCTCCCGGGTGACGCGGGCGTCGGTCGGGACGTCGGCGAGCACCGTCGGCAGGTAGTACATGCCGCCCGCGCAGCCGTCCGGCAGCTCCTCGGCCGTCGGCCGGCGCCCGCCCACCAGCACCCGCGCCCCGCGCTCGACCGCGTCGGCGACCAGCTCCTCGACCTTCGCGAGCCCCGCCTCGTCGAGGAGCGGGCCGAGTGTCGTCGCGGGGTCGATCCCGGGCCCCACCTGGAGCGCCGCCGCCCGCTCCACGAGCGCCGCCGTGAACTCCGCCGCCACCGACGCGTGCACGTAGAAGCGGTTCGCGGCGGTGCACGCCTCGCCGTTGTTGCGGAACTTCGCGGGCATCGCCGCCTCCACGGCGGTCGTCACGTCGGCCGACGGAAGCACCAGGAACGGTGCGTTCCCGCCGAGCTCCATCGACGTGCGCAGCACATGCTCGGAGGCCTGGGCGAGCAGCCCGCGACCCACTGGGGTCGAGCCGGTGAAGGACACCTTCCGCAGCCGCGGATCGGCGAGCAGCGTCTCGGAGAGGCCGCGCGCATCGGAGGTGACCACGCAGTTCACGACGCCGGCCGGCACCCCGGCGTCGGCCAGAATCCGCATCAGCAGCAGCGACGTCAGCGGCGTGGCCTGCGCGGGCTTGAGCACCACGGTGCATCCGGCCGCGAGCGCCGGACCGATCTTCCGCGTGCCCATCGACAGCGGGAAGTTCCACGGCGTGATCGCGAGGACCGGGCCGACGGGCCGCGCCACGGTGAGGATCGCCTGGTCGGCGCTGGGCGCCTGCCGGAACCCGCCCGGCTGCCGCACCGCCTGCTCCGAGAACCAGCGCAGGAACTCGGCCCCGTACGTGACCTCGCCGTACGCCTCCGCGAGCGGCTTGCCCATCTCGAGGGTCATCGCGAGCGCGAGGTCGTCGGCCCGCTCGTGGCACAGCTCGTAGGCGCGGCGCAGGATCTCCGAGCGCCCCCGCGGGAGGGTCGCCGCCCACGCGTCCTGCGCGGCGACCGCGGCATCCAGCGCGCGGCGGCCGACGGTCGCGGCGTCGGCGTCCACGACCTCGAGCAGCGGCAGCCCCGTCGCGGGGTCGATGACGTCCAGCGACGGGGTCCCGCCGAGGAAGCCGCCGTCCACGAAGGAGCTGCGCGGCACCCGCTCCAGCAGGTCGGCGATGCGGTCCGGGGTGATGGTGGGCAAGTCGGGCACGGGAACCTCCAACGTCGTCGGGTCCGTCCAGTCTGCCCCTCGGCGTCGCCCGGCGGGGGCATGCCGGGCGCGAGGCCGCGGCCCCGACCGGTCAGAGGGCCGCGATGTCCTTCGGCTCCTCGGCGCCGTCCTCGTTCTCGCGCACGATCATGCGGATCGGGTCGAGCTTGGCCCAGACGAAGAAGAGGATCGCGACGACCACCATGGCGATGCCCGCCCAGAGGTTGGCGTTGAGCCCGTCGGTCTTCGCGGCCTCGTGCGGCGTGAACGCGAACAGTCCCATCGCCACGAGGATCAGTCCGAACAGCCCCACCAGGGTGCCGATGAAGGTGCGGATGTCGAAGGCGCCGGCGGTCTCGACGTGGGCGTCCGCGGGGACGTCGGGGGAGTCGGTCGGCTCGGGGGTCGTGCCCTTGTGCGTGTTCATGGTGTGCTCCTGGTGATCCCGGCTCAGGCGAAGACGATGTTCAGGACGATGACGAGGACCAGGCCGAGGCCGGCCATCGGCACGGGACGGCGCCAGATCGGCAGGTCCTTCTCCTCGGGGTCGACGAGGTCGGCCTTCGGGGTCTCGGAGTAGACGAGGCCCTTCAGCTCGTGCACCGGCTTCGGAGCAGTGAACTGGGTGACCACCACGGAGACCACGATGTCGACCACGAACGCGGTCGCGGCGCTCACGAACGCGAGGCCCTGACCGGGCAGCTCGAACAGCCCGAAGAAGGTGGAGGAGGCCCACAGCGCGACGGCCGAGAGGGTGCCGGCGACGAGGCCGGTCCAGCCCGCGGCGGGGGTCATCCGCTTCCAGAACATGCCGAGGATGAACGTCGCGAACAGCGGGGCGTTGAAGAACCCGAAGAGGGTCTGCAGGTAGTCCATGAGATTGGAGAACTGCCCGGCGATGAGCGCGGTGAAGATCGCGATGACGCAGGCCATGAGCGTCGCGACGCGGCCCACCTTCAGGTAGTGGGCGTCGGGCGCGTCCTGCTTCACGTACTGCTGGTACAGGTCGTAGCTGACCACCGTGTTGAAGGCGGAGATGTTCGCGGCCATGCCGGCCATGAACGCGGCGAGCAGGCCCGCGATCGCGACGCCGAGCAGGCCGTTGGGGAGCACGTCCCGCATCAGCAGCAGCAGCGCGTCGTTGTAGTTCACGCCCGTCGCGGCGGCGCCGGCGGCGTCCCCCGCGTGGTCGAGCTGCTTGAACTCGGTCAGCTCGCCCACCAGCACCGCGGCGAGCATGCCGGGGACGATCACGATGAACGGGATGAACATCTTCGGGAAGGCGCCGATGATCGGCGTCATCCGCGCCGCGGTGATCGACTTCGACGCCATCGCGCGCTGCACCTCGACGAAGTTCGTGGTCCAGTAGCCGAAGGACAGCACGAAGCCGAGGCCGAACACGATGCCGATCACGGACAGCACCGGGCTGTCGAAGCCGGAGAGCGCCTGGCCGGGCCAGGTGTGCAGCTGCTCGGCGCCGAGCACCCCGTCACCTGAGACCCGCTCCTTCAGGCCGCTCCAGCCACCCACGCGGTGCAGGCCGATCAGGGTCAGCGGCAGCAGCGCCGCGACGATCACGAAGAACTGCAGCACCTCGTTGTAGATCGCGGCGGAGAGCCCGCCCACGGTGATGTAGAAGAGCACGAACGCGGCAGCGAGGACGAGCCCCACCCACATCGGCCAGCCCAGCAGCCGGTTCACGATCGTCGCGAGCAGCGACAGGTTCACGCCCGCGATGAGCAGCTGCGCGACGGCGAAGCTGATCGAGTTCACCAGATGCGCGCCGGTGCCGAAGCGCATCCGCATGAACTCGGGGACCGAGCGCACCTTCGAGCCGTAGTAGAACGGCATCATCACGACGCCGAGGAACAGCATCGCGGGCACCGCGCCGACCCAGAAGTAGTGCATCGTCGGCATGCCGTACTGGGCGCCCGTGGCGGACATGCCCATGATCTCGACCGCGCCGAGGTTCGCGGAGATGAACGCCAGGCCCGTGACCCACGCGGGCAGCGAGCGGCCGGAGAGGAAGAACTCGATGGAGCTGGAGACGCCGCGCTTGGCGTACCACCCCACTCCGAGCACGAAGACGAAGTACAACGCGATGATCGCGTAGTCGATCCACTGCGCATCCAGCCGGATGTCGACCATGATCAGATCCTTCAGAGTGGGGAGAGGGGGAGGGGACGGGTCCGGGCCAGCGGTGAGCTGACGGGGAATCCAGCGCCGACGGCGGGTCACGCTACCACCGGGCGAGGAGCCGCGTGCGGCATCTTCCCTCAAGGTCCGGACAGATGCTCCGCCGTGTGGTATCGGCGCGCCGGTCGGTGGGCGGACGGGCAGGGTGGTCGGCCGACGGGCCCGGACCGTGCGCGGGCATCCGTTCCAGCCCGACCGCCCCGCCTCGACGTGGCTCGGCTCACGTCGACGGGAACGTTCACGTGGAAAATAGTGCCCCGTCACTTTTCTCGGTTAGGCTCGCGGCGCTCGGAGACGAGACACGACTCGATGATGAGGAACGACAAGGAGAGCGATGAGGCAACGACTGTCGCGGCGCTCGGCGCTGGTGGGGACCGGAGCGGCGCTCGCCGCCGGGCTCGCCGCCTGCGCCCCGCCCAACAACGGCACGGTGAACGCCGAGCCCACCATCCCCGCCGCGGACGGCAAGGTCACCGTGACCTACTGGGCGTGGCTGAAGGACCTGCAGAAGGTCGCCGACGTGTTCAACGCGTCGCAGGACCGGATCACGGTCGAGGCCACCTGGATCCCCGGTGGCAACTCGGGCGGCTACGCCAAGATCCTCTCCGCGGTCGCCGCGGGCGGCGGCCCCGACATCGCCCAGGTCGAGCTGCGCCAGATCCCCGAGTTCGCCCTCGCCGGCGCGCTCGTGGACCTCACCCGCTACGGCTTCGGCGACCAGGAGTCGCTGTTCGACCCGGGCGCGATCAGCCAGGTCAAGGTGGGCGACTCCTTCTGGGGCGTCCCGCAGGACACCGGCCCCGTCGCGACCTTCTACAACCGTGAGGTCCTCGAGGGGGAGCTGGGCCTGACCGTGCCCGCCACCTGGGACGACTTCCGCGAGGTGGCCGGTTCCGTGAAGGAGGCCGGCAAGAACCTCATCAGCCTCGACCCCTCCGACGGCTCGCACCCCATCGCCTGGGTCATGCAGTCCGGCGCGGTGTGGTTCCGCCCCGAGGGCGACGGCTGGATCGTCGACATGACCGACGACGCCTCGATGCGCGTGGCGGAGTTCTGGGACGGCATCTTCGCCGACGGGATCGTCGGCACCGGCTACGGCTCCTACACCACGCCCTGGTACGCGGCGGCCGGTGACGGCAACGTGCTCGCCTCGATCTCGGGCTCCTGGTCCGACGCCCTGAACGCCACCGTCCCCGGCGGCGAGGGCAAGTGGGCGGTCGCCCCGATGCCGACCTGGCCCGACGGCTACGCCTCCGGCGGCCACGGCGGCTCCTCCGCCGCGATCCTGTCGAACGCGAAGCACCCCGCCGAGGCGCTCGAGTTCCTCACCTGGATGTGCACCGACCCCGCGGGGATCGACGCGATGATCCAGTACTCCGGCATCGGCTGGTCCCCGGCCGCGGACTACATCGGCGAGAGCCGCATGCAGCCCTCGGAGTTCTTCTCCGGCCAGAACTACAACGAGGAGGTCATCGTCCCGATGGCCGCCGGCCAGAACCTCGACTGGACCTGGGCGCCGCTCATGCAGCGCGCACAGGCGATCATCGGGGACGGCATGACGAGGGCCGTCAGCGGCGAGGTGCCGCTGGCGGACATGTTCGCCGACGCGCAGACGGAGATCGTCGACATCATGCGCACCATCGGCCTGAACGCGGAGGAGGCACGATGAAGGCGAAGTCCGCTCCCTGGGTGCTGATGGCGCCCTTCCTGGTCCTGTTCGTCGTGACCATGGTCGTGCCGATCATCATGGCGATCGGGTACTCCTTCACCCGTGTCGAGCGCTCCGGCCTCCTCGGTGAAGCGGGCGTGACCAGCGTGTTCGCCGGTCTCGACAACTACATCGCGGCGCTGTCGAACGTCAACTTCATCGCCTCGCTGGGCCGCATGGTGCTCTTCGGCGCGGTGCAGGTGACGGTCATGATCGTCGCCGCCACGATCCTCGCTCTGCTCCTCGAGAGCGCCTCGGCGAAGTGGCCCGGCTTCTTCCGGGCGACCTACTTCCTGCCCTACGGCATCCCCGGCGTGATCGCGACGATCCTGTGGTCCTTCCTCTACATCCCGGGCCTCAGCCCGATCGTGGACACCCTCGCTATCGTCGGCATCGACGTCGACTTCCTCGCCCCGAGCATGGTGCTGTGGTCGATCGCGAACATCGTCACCTGGACCTACACGGGCTACAACATGCTCATCATCATCGCCCAGCTCAAGGCGATCCCCGGTGAGCTCTACGAGGCGGCCAAGCTCGACGGCGCCTCCTCGCTGCGGGTCGCGCTGTCGATCCAGCTGCCGCTGATCCGTCCCGCGCTCATGCTCACGATCATCTTCTCGATCATCGGCACCCTGCAGCTCTTCGCCGAGCCGCGGCTGCTGCAGACCATGAGCTCCGGCATCACCTCGGAGTACACCCCGAACATGTCCGCCTACGCCTTCGCCTTCCAGTACAACGACATCGGCATGGCGGCCGCGCAGGCCGTCATCATCGCGGTCTCTGCCTTCGTGCTGTCCGCCGTGGCGCTCGGCATCTCGAACTGGACGGAGAAGCGTCGATGACCACCACGCAGACCCACAGGGCCAAGGCGTCGGGCGCGCCCCGCCGCGCCGCCGACGACTCCCGCTCCGGCTCCCGCGACGCGGGCCGTCGGCCCACCACCACGATCCTGGTCACCGCGATCCTGGCGATCGTCGCGATCTACTTCCTGGTGCCCGTTTACTGGGTGGTCGTCAACGCCACCAAGTCCACCGAGGACCTCTTCGGCACGAGCGGCTTCTGGTTCGGCTCGACCTTCCAGCTGTTCGAGAACCTCGGCGCCGTGCTCAGCGCGAACGGCGGTATCTTCCCCCGCTGGGCGCTGAACTCGCTGCTCTACTCGGGCGTCGGCTCGCTGCTCGCGACCTACTTCGCGGTCGCCGCGGGCTATGCGCTGGCGAAGTACCGCTTCCGGGGGCGCTCCCTGGTCTACGGCTTCGTGCTGGGCGGCGTGCTGGTGCCGGGCACCGCGGTGGCGCTGCCGCTGTTCTTCCTGTTCAGCTCGGTGGGCCTGACCAACACCTACTGGTCGGTGCTGATCCCGTCGCTCGTGAGCCCCTTCGGACTGTTCCTCGCCTCGATCTACGCGAGCGCGGCGGTGCCGGACGAGATGCTCGAGGCCGGCCGGCTCGACGGCGTCAGCGAGATCGGGCTCTTCCACCGGCTGGCCCTGCCGCAGCTGACCCCGGCGGTCGTGACCATCGTGCTTTTCCAGTTCGTCGCGATCTGGAACAACTACTTCCTGCCCCTGGTGATGCTGGCCGACGAGCGGCTCTACCCGATCACCCTGGGCCTGGACAACTGGCGCGCGCAGACGGACCGTCTGCCGGAGTTCTACCAGCTCACCGTGGGCGGCGCGCTGCTCTCGGTGATCCCGCTGGCGATCCTCATCCTGGTGCTGCAGCGCTTCTGGCGCGGCGGCCTCACCGAGGGCTCCGTCAAGGGCTGAGCGCCGGGGGCGGGGCCGGCCTGCCCGGCCCGCCCCGCCTTGGGCCCACCCCTCCCCGCGGGGTCATGGTCAGGCGCTGGCGTCCTGCGTGCCGGTACGCCATATATGGCGTAGTGCGACGCAGGGCGCCAGTTCCTGACCATCGCGGGCTCGGGAGATGCTTGCGCGGGGCCCGATCGGGGGCTTCGATGGGGGAATGGTCGAGCCCCGCGACGCCGCTGACACCTCCCGCCGCACCCTGCTCGCCGCCGCGGCGGGGCTGCCCCTCGCCGGCCTCGGCCTCTCGGCCTGCGGCACGGACCTGCTCCCCATCGGGGGAGGCGACGAGCCGGACCTCGCCGCCGAGCTGCCGCGGCGCGAGCCCGGGCCGGCCGAGGGTGCGGGGGAGAAGGTCGTGCCCTTCACCGCACGGATGCTCGCCCTCATCGACCGCGAGGAGGTCAACGCGGTCTGCTCCCCGCTCTCGGCACAGACCGCCCTGACCATGGCGGCCCTCGGTGCGGCGGGGGCCACCCGCGCGCAGATGGAAGAAGCGCTCAGCGGCACCGTCGAGGAGCTCGCCGAGACCGCCAACACCCTCTCCGCGGTGCTCGCCGCCGTCGGGGACCGGGCCCGGGAGGAGGACGATCCCGACTTGCCCGAGCCCGCCGTCGCCTCCCTCGTCAACTCCACCTGGCTGCAGGAGGGCTTCGAGGTCGAGCAGCTCTACCTCGACGCCCTCGCGCAATGGTTCGGCAGCGGCGTCTTCGAGGTCGATTACATCGACCCCGGCGCCCGTGAGGCGGGCCGCGAGCGGATCAACGACTGGGTGCTCGAGCAGACCAACGACCTCATCGAGGAGCTGATCCCTCCGGACGCGCTCTCCGAGGACACCCGCCTCGTGCTGGTCAACGCCCTGCACCTCAAGGCCTCCTGGCCCGCCCCGCTCCAGAAGACCGGCGGCACCTTCACCACCTCGGGCGGCGAGCAGGTCTCGGCCGAGATGCTCCGCGGCAGCGTCTCGGCCTGGTACGAGGACGCGCTGTGCCAGGCGACCGCGCTCGCGGCGGCTGGCGGCGAACTGGCCCTCGCGCTGGTGCTGCCCGTCGGCAGCCCCGCGGAGGTGCTCGACGCCTGGGCGGAGTCGGCCGACGAACCGGCCGCGGGGCTCGGCGCGCTGCTCGCGGGGCTCGAGAACGCGCAGGAGACGGTCGACGTGACCGTGCCGGCCATCGACATCGACTGGGACTCCTCCCTCGTCGACCTGCTGCGGGAGCTCGGCATGGCGGATGCCTTCACCGACATCGCAGACTTCTCCGGGATCAGCACCGCCGAGAAGCTGCTGATCAGCGACGTGATCCAGAAGGCCGTGCTGACGATCGACGAGAACGGCATGGAGGCCGCTGCGGCCACCGCTGTCGTCATGGAAGCCGGGTCCGCGCCGCTCGAGCCGGAGGAGCTGGTGCTGGACCGGCCCTTCCTCGTCGTCGCCTACGAGCGCACCACCCTCGCCCCGCTGGTCGCAGGCTGGATCGGCGACCCGACGCAGACCCGATGAGTGCGCCCGTCCCACCGACCGCCGACGATCCCGCCGCCTCCGCCGCCGCGTTCACCGCGCGGCTGCTCCCGCTGCTGGCGCCGGCGGAGCAGGACCCGACAGAGCAGAATCTGGTCTGCTCACCGGTCTCGGCGCGGATCGCCCTCACCCCGCTCGCGCTCGGTGCGCGGGGGGAGACCCTCGACCAGCTCGAGACGGCCCTCGGCGCCGATGCGGAGTCGCTCGCCGCGCAGGCCGTGGCGCTGCGCGAGGCTCTCGAGCGCGTCGAGCCCCCGGCGCACGCGGCGCTCGTGGACGCCTTCTGGCTGCAGTCGGGGGTCCACCTCGAGGGGCGTTTCCGGGACCGTCTGGTGCACGAGCTGCGGGTCCGGCCGGGCAGTGCGGACTTCACCCGCGCCGAGGGGCGGGCGCGGGCGCGGGACGAGATCAACGCCCTGGTCGAGGAGGCGACCGACGGGCTGATCACCGATCTCGTCGGCCCGGACGGCCTCTCCCCGCACCTGCTCCTCGTGCTCGTCGACGCCCTGCACGTGCGCGCCCCCTGGACGGCGCCCCTCACCCGCACCCGGGGCGGGTTCACCACGGCCCGCGGCGAGCGGGTGGAGACGGACCTGCTCACCGGGACCGGAGCGGGCTGGTCCGAGGGGGAGCTGTGGGAGGCGAGCAGCCTGCGGACCGTGGGCGGCGCGCTCTCCCTCGTGCTCGTGCGTCCGCGCACCGGACCGGAGGAGCTCCTCGCGGCCTGGGCCGCGGACCCGGCGGCGCTCGTCGGCCTGCTCGCGGAGCTCCGCACCCCGCGCGAGGCCGTGCGCCTGAGCGTGCCGCCGCTCGACCTGCGCTGGTCCGGCGACCTCACGGGAGCGCTCGCGGGCCTCGGCGCCGGAGCCGTGCTCCGGCCCGGGGCGGACCTCTCCGGCATCGCCGAGGATCCGCGCCTGCACCTCTCCCTCGTGCTCCAGCAGGCGGTGCTGCGCGTGGACGAGGAGGGGATGGAGGCGGCCGCCGCGACCCTCGTCGCCGCACGCACCGCGGCCGCGGTCCCGAGCCGGACCCTCGCGCTCGACGTCCCCTTCCTCGCGCTCGTCGTCGAGACCGGGACCGGAACCCCGCTGGTGGTCGCGCGGATCGGCGACCCCACCGCGGCCGCCTAGACTGCAGGTAAGGGCTTGCCGAGCCCCTGGTGGACGATCGGATCCGATGGAGGAGACATGAGCGAGCAGCGACCCTGGCCCCTCGGAGTGCAGGGCCTCGCCTACGGAGGCGACTACAACCCCGAGCAGTGGCCCGAGGAGGTCCGGCTCGAGGACGTGGAGCTGATGCGCGAGGCGGGCGTGAACCTGGTGAGCGTCGCGATCTTCGCGTGGGCCACGCTCGAGCCGCGCGAGGGAGAGTACGAGTTCGCCTGGCTCGATGAGGTCATGGACCGCCTCGGAGAAGCCGGCGTCCAGGTCGCGCTCGCGACGGCGACCGCCTCCCCGCCGCCGTGGCTGACCCGCGCGCATCCCGAGATCCTGCCCGTCACGGCGGAGGGCACGGTGCTCAGCCCCGGCGGCCGCCAGGCCTACGCGGTCTCCTCCCCGCTCTACCGGGAGTACGCGCTGCGCATGACCCGCCTGCTCGCCGAGCGCTACGCCGAGCATCCTGCGCTCGCGCTCTGGCACGTGGACAACGAGCTCGGCTGCCACGTCCCGCACGACTTCTCCGAGCATGCCGCCGTCGCCTTCCGCACCTGGCTCGAGGCCCGTTACGGCACGATCGAGGAGTTGAACCGGGCCTGGGGCACCGCCTTCTGGTCCCAGCGCTACGACGACTTCGCCGAGATCCTGCCGCCGCGCGCGGCGCCCACGTACCCCAACCCCACGCAGCAGCTGGACTTCGCCCGCTTCTCGAGCGACGAGCTGCTGACCCACTACCGGGCCCTGCGGGACGTGCTGCGGGAGGTCACCCCGCACGTCCCGGTGACCACCAACCTGATGCTGTCCTCGGCGACGAAATGGATGGACTACTTCTCGTGGGCGGGGGACCTCGACCTGGTCGCCAACGACCACTACCTGATCTCCGCCGATGCGCGCGGCCAGATCGAGCTGGCCTTCGCCGCGGACCTCTCCCGCGGCGTCGCGGGCGGCGACCCGTGGATCCTCATGGAGCACTCCACCTCGGCCGTGAACTGGCAGAGCCGCAACCGGTCCAAGCGCCGCGGCGAGATGCTGCGCAACTCCCTCTCGCACGTCGCGCGCGGCGCCGACGGGGTCATGTTCTTCCAGTGGCGGCAGTCCCGGGCCGGCGCCGAGAAGTTCCACTCGGCGATGGTGCCGCACGCCGGGCGGGACTCGGAGGTGTGGCGCGGCACCGTGGGCCTCGGGCGCGTGCTGCAGGCCCTCGCCCCGGTGCGGGGCAGCCGCGTGCTGAACCGGGTGGCGCTGGTCATGGACTACCCCTCGTGGTGGGCGAGCGAGCTGGACTCCCATCCCACCCAGGCCCTGTCCTATCCCGGGGAGCTGCTGCGCTGGTACACGGCGCTGTGGGACCTGGGGCTCGGGGTCGACCTGGTGCCTGTCGGCGGCGATCTCGACGGGTACGACCTGATCATCGCGCCGACGCTGTACACGGTCCGCGACGAGGACGCCGAGCGGCTCGCCGCCGCCGCGCGCGAGGGTGCCCAGGTGGTGATCACCTTCTTCTCCGGCATCGTCGACGAGAACGACCAGGTGCGGCTCGGCGGCTACCCCGGCGCCTTCCGCGAGCTGCTGGGCGTGCGCACCGAGGAGTTCGACCCGCTGCTCGAGGACGAGGTGCGCCATCTCGACGACGGCTCGAGCGCGGATCTGTGGAGCGAGCGCACCCACCTCGAGGGCGCCCGCGCGGTGCGCACCTGGGCCGACGGGCCGTTGCACGGCTGGCCCGCCGTGACCCGCCACGAGGTGGGGGAGGGAGCCGCCTGGTATGTCGCCGCCCGCCCCTCCGTCGCGGGCCTCGAGGCCCTGCTCGAGGAGATCGCGGCGGCCGCCGGTGTCGAGCCGGCCGTCCCGGGCCTGCACCGGGACGTCGAGGCGGTGCGCCGCTTCGCCGAGGACGGCACCACCTATCTCTTCGTGCTCAATCATTCCGACCGCGACCAGGTGGTCCAGGTCGACGGTCGCGACCTGCTCACCGGGCACACGGCCGACGGCGCCTTCACGGTCCCCGCGGGCGGGGTGGCGGTGATCGAGGAGTCCTGAGCCCCCGCTCCCCGACATCCCCCCGGCCCCGGGCATCCCCCGCTCCCGGTCATCCCCTCGCCTCGGTCCCCGGTGTGTGAAAGCTTTGACCGAGGGGGATCTTCGCGGTGGGCATCTGGAGCATCCGGCAGGCGTGGGGCGCCGCACCGCGGAAGGTCGCGGTCGCCGCGGTCCTGAGCCTGCTGCTCGCCGCGGTGCCCTCGCTGCAGGTCGTGCTGATGGCCGCCTTCGTCGGCGCGCTTTCCGGGGCCGATGGTTTCGACGACGTCGCCGCGCCCTTCGCGGGGCTGGTGCTGCTGATCGCCTTCACCGGACCGCTCGAGGCGATCGTCGGCACCCTCCAGTGGCGGGTCGTGGACCTCATCGGCCTGCACGCGAAGCAGCAGGTCGCCGCGACGCTCGCGACGCTCGCGCCTACCGAGCTCGCCCATCCCGCCGCCTCCGCGGAGATCGAGGCGGGCAACAAGGCGGCGGAGGACGAGATCCCGTACCTGTTCCCCTTCGTGCTCAGCCTCCTGCGCGACCTGCTCTCGGTGCTCGGCGTGTTCGTCACCCTCGCCACCATGAGCCCCCTTGCGGCGGTGTGCGTCCTGGTCGCGCTGGTGCCGATGCTGTTCGCCTCGCAGCGCATCACCCGTATCGACGCGAAGATGTGGGACGACGTCGGGAAGCTCTACTGGCGCTCCCGCTACCTCCACCAGCACCTCGTCACGACCGCGCCGTCGATCGAGCTGACCGCCCTCGGGGCGACCGGGAAGGTCTCGACGAAGGTCGCGGACACCGTCGGCCGGATCACCGACCGCAAGGCGCAGACCTATGCGCCGATCCTCGCGTGGCGGCTCTCCGCGGGGGTCGCGACCTCGATCCTGCTGGCCGGAGCGCTCGCCGCCCTGATCGTCGGGGTGCACTACGGGCCGGCGGCCGCCGGAGGGGTGTACGGCGTGATGGCCGCGATGGGCGCCGTCGGTTCCCTGGGGTCGAACCGGCGCTCGTGGGCCTGGACCTGCGGGTCGACCGTGGTCGGATCGTCGCGCTCGTGGGCGTCAACGGCGCCGGCAAGACGACGGCGGTGAGCGCGATCGTCGGCACGCTCGACCCGCAGCAGGGCGGCATCACCATCGACGGCCGCACTCGGTCGGACATGCCCTTCCAGGAATGGGTGGGCCACTTCGGCCTGCTCACGCAGGAGTTCGGGCGCTACGAGCTGACGGTGCGGGAGTCGCTGCTGCTGGGCACCCCGCGCGACGACGTCACCGACGAGGAGCTGTGGGCGGCGCTCGAGGCCGCGAACGCGGCGACCATGGTCCGGGGCTTCGGCGGCGGCCTGGACCAGCAGCTCGGCTCGCAGTGGGAGGGCGGCGTGGGCCTCTCGGGCGGGCAGTGGCAGCGGCTTTCGCTGGCCCGCATCCATCTGCGCCATGCCCCGATCTGGATCCTCGACGAGCCCACCAGCGCGATCGACGCCGAGGCCGAGCAGGACATCTTCCGCGAGCTGCAGCGCACGAGGGCCCAGCGGATCACCATCGTGGTCTCGCACCGGGCGTGGACCCTGCGCGGCATGGACGAGATCCTGGTGATCGACGAGGGACGCGTCGTCGAGCGCGGCCGCTACGACGAGCTGCTCGCGACCGGCGGCCGCTTCGCCGAGATCTTCGCCGAGCAGGCCGGCTGAGCCCCTCGGCCCCGTTCGCGCAGGCGGCCGAGCCGGCGGACCGGACCCCGTTCGCGTCGGCCGCCCCCGGCTGACACACTGGCGCAAACCGATTCACCGCCGAGAGGATCGCCGACGATGCCCGCTGCCCTGACCCCCACCCCCGACGGATTCCTCCGCCACGGGGAGCCGCACCTGCTGATCTCCGGGGCGCTGCACTACTTCCGGGTCCACCCCGGGCAGTGGCGCGACCGGCTGCGTCGCCTCGTCGCCCTCGGCTGCAATACGGTCGAGACCTATGTGGCCTGGAACGTGCACCAGCCGTCGCCGGGGGAGACCACCTTCGAGGGCTTCGCGGACCTGGGCCTCTTCCTCGACGTGGCGCGCGAGGAGGGGCTCGACGCGATCGTGCGACCGGGCCCGTACATCTGCGCGGAGTGGGAGAACGGCGGCTTCCCCGGCTGGCTACTCGCCGACCGCAACCTGCGCCTGCGCCACCGCGACCCCCGCTATCTCGCGGCGGTCGACTCCTGGTTCGACGCGCTGATCCCCGTGATCGCAGAGCGCCAGACGACGCGCGGCGGGAACGTGGTGATGGTGCAGGTCGAGAACGAGTACGGCAGCTACGGCGACGACCGCGCCTATCTCGCGCACCTGCGCGACGGGCTGATCGCCCGCGGTATCGAGGAACTCCTGGTCACCTCCGACGGCCCGGCTCGCAGGTGGCTGACCGGCGGTACCGTCGACGGGGCGCTCGCGACCGTCAACTTCGGCTCCCGCGCCCTCGACGTGCTCGAGATGGCGCGCGAGGAGCTGCCCGATCAGCCGCAGATGTGCATGGAGTTCTGGAACGGCTGGTTCGACCACTGGGGCGAGGAGCACCACGAGCGCACCGGGGAGTCCGCGGCCGACGAGCTCGCCGACATGCTCGGGGCCGGGATGAGCGTCAACTTCTACATGGCGCACGGCGGCACGAACTTCGGCCTGCGCGCGGGCGCGAACCACGACGACGGCCTGCAGCCCACCACCACGAGCTACGACTACGACGCCCCGATCTCCGAGAACGGTGCGCTGACCGAGAAGTTCCGCGCCTTCCGCGAGGTCATCGCCCGCCACCGCGAGCTGCCCCCGCTCGACGAGCACCTCGCGCAGCTGGGTCTGGCGGCTGAGCCCGCTACCCTCCCGGCCCGCGAGCTCCCGCTCGAGCGGGTCCTCCCGCTGCGCGGCACCGAGCTCTTCACCTGCACCGCGGCCGTGCACCCGGTCCCGCCCGCCTTCGAGGACCTCGGGCTGGAACGGGGTCTGCTGCGGCTCTCGCGCGAGATCGAGATCGCCGCGGAAGAGCACGAGGGCCGCCGAGTGATCTCCCCGCTGAAGCTCTACGACCTGCACGATCGCGCGTGGGTGTGGGTCGACGGGGTGCCCCTCGGCGCCGTGGGCGTGGACGGCAGCGGACATGCCGAGACCGATCCCGCGACCGTCGAGCTGACCCCGTTCGCGGACCGCCTCCTGCCCGACGGCGGCCGTCGCACCGTGCGCGTCGAGATCCTCGTGGAGAACCTGGGCCGCGTGAACTTCGGGCCCCGCCTCGGGGAGCGCAAGGGCATCCTCGGCGGCGTCTGGCAGACGATCCGCTTCCTGAACGACTGGGAGGCCGACCCGTGGCCGCTCGAGGAGATGGGCGGCGAGTTCGCCCGGCTGCTCGCGGCCGACGGGCTCGCGGCCGACGGAGCGGGGGCCGACGAGGCGGGGGCCGACGGGCTCGCGGGCCCCGAGGCTCCGCCCGTCCTCGTCGGCTCCTCCGTCGAGGTCGAGACCCCGGAGGACACCTTCCTCGACGTGTCGGGCGCCGGGCACGGCGTCGCGTACGTCAACGGCTTCTGCGTGGGCCGCTACTGGTCGATCGGCCCGCAGCAGAGCCTCTACGTCCCCGCCCCGCTGCTGCGCGCCGGCCGCAACGAAGTGCTGCTGCTGGACCTCGAACGTCGGCCGACGCGCCTCGCGCTCGCCGAGTCGCACCATTTCGAACGTGCCGCCCATACCCACCCCACCACCAAGGAGAGCTGATCACCGTGACCCCGACCCCTGACCTGCGCATTGGCGTGATCGGCATGGGTGCCCGCTCCGATCTCGCATCCCATGCCCACCGCCCCGGCGAGGGCTTCCGCGTCACCGTCGTCGCCGACCCCGCCGAGCGCGGCCGTGACCTCGCCCGCGAGCGCTTCGGACCGGAGGTCTCGACCGTGGCGAGCGTGGACGAGCTCCTCGCCGAGCACGAGGTCGACGCGGTGATGATCCTCGCGCCCGACTTCGCGCACGCGGGCATCGCGCAGCAGACCCTCGGCGCGGGCCTGCCCACCTTCTGCGAGAAGCCGATGGCGATCGGCGTCGAGGACGCCGACGCGATGCTCGCGCTCGCCAAGGAGAAGCGGGCCCGTCTCTACATCGGCCACAACATGCGGCACATGCCGGTCGTGCGGCAGATGAAGGCGATCATCGACTCGGGCCGGATCGGGCGGGTGCGCGCGATCTGGTGCCGCCACTTCGTGGGCGCCGGCGGCGACTTCTACTTCAAGGACTGGCACGCCGAGCGGGCGAAGGCCACGAGCCTGCTGCTGCAGAAGGGCGCGCACGACATCGACGTCATCCACTGGCTCGCGGGCGGCTACACCCGTCGCGTCTCCGGCATCGGCGACCTCGCCGTCTACGGCGACATCACGGATCGCCGCGACAACTCCGATCGCCGCATGTGGGACTGGTACGACGCGGACATCTGGCCGCCCACGGCGCAGCGGGAGCTGAACCCGGTCGTCGACGTCGAGGACATCTCGATGCTGCAGATGCGGCTCGACAACGGCGTCCTCGCCTCCTACCAGCAGTGCCACTTCACCCCGGACTACTGGCGGAACTACACGGTGATCGGGGACGCGGGCCGGATCGAGAACATGGGCGACGGCGCGGGAGACCAGATCCATCTCTGGCTCTCGCGGCACTCGGGCCCGGGCCGGCCCGACGAGGTCGAGGTGATCGCCCGGGCCGACGGCGGCCACGGCGGCGCCGATCCGAGCCTCGTCGCGGAGTTCCTGCGCTTCGCCCGCTCGGGCGGAGCCACCGACGTGTCGGTCATCGCGGCCCGCGAGGCGGTGGCGACGGGCGTGCTCGGCGCCGAGTCGATCCGCGACGGCGGGGAGCCGCGGGACGTGCCGCCGGTGGCGTCCGAGCTCCGCGCCTACTTCGACGGCGGCCAGGCCTGACCCGGCCCGCCCGTCGATGCGGGACCTGCGCAACTGGCTACCCTGGCGGCGGGCCGAGGACGGCCCGGAGTGCCCCGGGCGCGCCCCGGAGCTCGACCCCACGGAGGCGAAGGAGCAGTCGACCATGCGGACACCGCCCACCCGCGCACGGCAGACACCGGGAGCGGCGGAGGCGATCGATGCCTTCGCCCGGATCATGGGGCGGAAGCACGTGCTCACCGCGCCGCGTGCCACGGCCCCGTACACCACGGGCGACAGGTTCGGCTCCGGGGAGGTCCTGGCCGTGCTGCGGCCTGGGTCGCTGGTGGACATGTGGCGTGCCCTGCAGGTGTGCGTGGACCACGACCTCATCGTCATCCCGCAGGCCGCGAACACCGGCCTGACCGGCGGCTCCGGCCCCGGCGCCCCCGACGGGGAGAGGGACGTCGTCATCCTCTCCACCTTGCGGATCGACGCGATCCATCTCCTGCACGACGCGCGCGAGGCCGTCAGCCTCGCCGGCGCCACCCTCTACTCCCTCGAGGAGACGCTCGCCGCGCACGGCCGCGAGCCGCACTCCGTCATCGGCTCCACCTCGATCGGCGCGACCGTGGTGGGCGGCATCGCCAACAACTCCGGCGGCTCCCAGATCCGCAAGGGCCCCGCCTACACCGAGCAGGCGATCTACGCCCGGGTCGACGAGGACGGCACGATCCAGCTGGTCAACCACCTGGGCATCGACCTCGGCACCGACCCCACCCACATCCTGGATCGGCTGGAGCGCGGGGACTGGTCCGCCGCCGACGTCTCCCCGCCGCCCCCGGACGGCACCGGCACCGACTACGCCGAGCACGTGCGCGAGCTCGCCCCCACCCCTGCCCGCTTCAACGCCGACCCGACCTTCCTCCACGAGGCCTCGGGCTGCGCCGGCAAGCTCCTCGTCTTCGCCGTCCGCACGCGCACCTTCCCGCTCGAGCAGGACAAGGCCACCTTCTACATCGGCACCGACCGCCCCGCCGACCTCGAGGCGCTGCGCCGCCGATTCCTCGCGGCTGACGGCCCCCTGCCGATCTCCGGCGAGTACCTCAGCGCCCATGCCTTCGACCTCGCGTCCGAGTACGGCAAGGACACCTACGTCTCGCTGAAGCACGCCGGCTCCGCCGCGCTGGTGCGCATGTTCGCGCTGAAGAGCTGGGCCAACGGGGTCCTCGCGAAGCTGCCGGGCACCGGGCCGTCGGCCGCCGACGCGATCTCCCAGCGCCTGTTCTCCCTGGTCCCCGCGAGGATCCCGGCCCGCCTGCTCGGCTACCGCGACCGCTTCGCCCACCACCTGATCCTGGTCGTCAGCGGCAGCGAGCGCGCGGCGACCGAGCAGCTGCTGAAGGGATTCTTCGCCGAAGACGGACAGGAGGGCGACTTCTTCGCCTGCGACGCCGAGGAGGCGCAGAGCGCGACCCTGATCCGCTTCGGCGTCGCGAGCGCCGCGAGCCGCTACTACGTCATGCACCGCGAGGAGGCTTCCGCGATGGTCACCTTCGACGTCGCCCTGCGCCGCGACGACGAGGACTGGCTGGAGGTGCTGCCCGAGGAGATCGCGGACCAGCTGCTGCAGAGTGTCTACTTCGGCCACTTCTTCTGCCACGTGCTGCACCAGGACCACGTGGCGAGGAAGGGCGTGGACCCCTTCGCGCTGAAGAAGCGGATGACCCGCCTGCTGGAGGAGCGCGGCGCCGCCGTCCCCGCCGAGCACAACTTCGGCCGGATCTATCCGGCCCCGGCGGGGACGGTCGAGCACTACCGTCGGCTGGACCCGTGGAACATGTTCAACGCCGGCGTGGGGGAGACGTCGGTGCGGAAAGGATGGGGGTGACGGACCCGGACGGTGAGCGCTGCCGGGTGGTCCACCCGGGACGCCGCACCTCGCAGGGGCGGGGGTGGAACCGAGCGGGTGTCGGTGAGAGGGTGGAGGCCCGGAAGGCCCCATCTCAGGAGGTTCGGCCATGAGCAGCACCCCGATGTACCACCCCGACGACGACGAGACCAGTCCCCTCCCGGAGGACCAGGGCATCGCCCAGCCCGGCAGCGGAGCCGCCGAGGAGGACCCGTCGCGGTCCTCCGAGGACAGCGACTCCTCGGGCACCGATCACGACGAGCGCTCCGACGACGGCGACTCGCCGCTGGTCTGAGACCCGCCGCTGTGAGCGATCGCTATCGCTCACAGCGGCGCGCCCGTCCCGCGTCGGCGAGGCGAGCCGGGCGGCACGAGGCGCACGATCCCCGTTACCATGAATCGTCAGGACCAGGGGACGTGCAGGGGGACGTGTGGGCGCCGACGACATGGAGTCATATCGCGGAACGGACGGTCGTTCGGGCACCGCGGTGCTCGTCTCCGAGGAGGCGAGGCAGCGCTGGCTGCACGCCTACGGACTTCCCCACGGCCATGCCCACGATCGGCTGCCCGGCGCGGGTGCGGAGCAGACCTGGACGACGTCCACCCCGCGCCTGAACCGCCTGGCGCGGATGGCGGCCGCGGTCGCCGAGGTGCCGTTCGCGGTCGTCAACGTCATCACCGCGGACGAGCAGCACCAGATCGCCGCGTTCGGCGTGGACCCCTCCGTGTGCTCGCGCGAGGACTCGATGTGCGCGAAGGTGTTCCTCGACGACCACCCCGCCGTGGTCCCGGACGCGTCCCGGGACCCGCGCTTCCGCGACAACCCCTTCGTGACCGGCGTCATCGCGGACGTGCGCGGCTACGTCTCGGTCCCTCTCCACGCGGAGGTGCCGCTGGGGTCGCTGTGCGTGTTCTCCTCCGCCCCCGCGACGATCACCCCGGACCAGCTGGTGCTCCTGGAGAACCTGGCGGAGAACGTCATCGACGTCCTCGAGCTCGAACGCCGCGACCGGCAGCTCGACGCCTCCCTGGCCGAAGCCGCCGCCACCGCGGAGCGGCTGGAGGACTTCGCCCGCCAGGTCAGCCACGACCTGCGCACGCCCTTGACGTCGCTGCTGGGCTTCCTGGAGCTCGCCCAGGAGGCCGATCACGAGGCGCAGGCGCCGGAGCTCCTGCGCCGGGCCGACGGGGCGGGGCGGCGGATGCTCGACTCGCTCCGCGACCTGCTCGACCACGCCGTGAGCGGGAGCCACCTCGAGAGCGGCCCGGTAGACCTCGGCGCACTGGTGCATCGGGTGCAGGACGACGTCGCCGACCTCGCCGCCCGCACCGGCGCCACCATCGAGTGTGCCGGCGGGATCGTCCGCGGCGATGAGTCGCACCTGCGCTCGCTGGTGCAGAACCTCGTGGTCAACGCCCTCAAGTACTGCCCCGCTGACCGTGCGCCGCGCGTGCGCATCACCGCCGTCGACGCCGACGGTCACAGCGGCATCCTGGTCGAGGACAACGGCGCGGGCATCCCTCCCGCCGACCGCGACCGGCTGCTCAGGGACGGGGGACGCCTGCGGCGCAGCGGCGAGCCTCCGGGGACCGGGCTCGGGCTGGGTATCTGCCGCCACATCGCCGAGGCCCACGGCGGCAGGATCGTCCTCGTGGACACGGCGCTCGGCGGCCTCGGCGTGCGCGCCAGCTGGCCGGTCGGCGCGGCGGGGTAGCGCCGGGGACGAGGCGTGAGAGTAGGGGCACGGGTGGCCTCGACCCAGCCCCCATCTCCCCGTCGGGAACCGCCGGGGTGCCGACTACCGTCCGGAGAACTCTCCCCGCCACGCCCGCGCCCGGGGCGATGAGCGTGTCTCGCCAGCGGCTGGGCCAGTCCTATCGGGCGCTGGACCGGTTCTCCGGGATACGGATGGCGACGCCGCAGGGCTGGCGCTCGCGCCGGATCCGCACGGCAAGGGCCGGCGAGGTGCAGGCCGACCATCAGCCCGGTGCGACCGACGACGAGCGCCTCCACGCCGTAGTCGGCCTGGCGGGGTGCGGCTTTCTGGCGCCCGTCCCCGACGGATGCCCTGACAGGGACTCCTCCGCTGCGCTCCGCGGATCTACGCTGGGGCGATGGACAACAGGATCGATGTGCGCGAGTTCCTCATGACGCGCCGCGCGAAGGTCACCCCGCAGCAGGCCGGCCTCCCCGTCGGCCCCGGCCGCCGCGTGCCCGGCCTGCGCCGCAGCGAGGTCGCGATGCTCGCCGGGGTCAGCGTCGAGTACTACGCGAAGCTCGAGCGGGGGGCGATCGCCGGCGCCTCCGCCTCGGTGCTCGACGCGGTCGCGACCGCCCTGCAGCTGGATGCGACCGAGCGCGCGCACCTCTTCGACCTCGCGAGCGCGGCCGACGGCGTCCCGACGGACCGCCGCCTGCGTCGGCGGCACGGTGTCGAGACCGGTCCCGTGCGGCCCGGCCTGCAGTGGACGCTCGATGCCCAGACCGACGCGGTCGCCTTCGTGCGCGACCGCTACCGGAACGTCCGGGCGATGAACGCCCTGGCCCGCGCCTTCTACGCGCCGCTGCTCGCGACCGTCCCCGAGGGTGGCGTGCCCAACCTGCTGCGCTTCCAGTTCCTCGAGGACGGCTCCGAGCAGCTCTACCCCGAGTGGGACCGCTTCGCGCAGATGGCCGTGGCCAGCCTGCGCGTCGAGGTGGGGCGCGCCCCGCACGACCCGGTCCTGCAGCAGCTCGTCGCAGAGCTGAGCGAGGGTTCCGCGCTGTTCCGCCGGCTGTGGGGCGCGCACGACGTGCTCACCCACGGGGCGGGCACCAAGCATTTCCGTCATCCCGTGGTCGGGGACGTCACCGTCGCTTACGAGGAGCTCGCGATCACGGCCGAGCCCGATCTGGTGATGATCGTGTACACCGCGGAGCCGGCCTCCACCTCACAGGAGCGGCTGCGCGTGCTCGCGAGCTGGGCCGCTTCCCAGCCGGAGGCGGGGGCCGGCGCGCCCGCCGCCGACCCGCGCACGACGGGGGCCGCGCAGGAGGGCTGACCTCCCGCGCGGCCCCGTCGGCCCCGCGTCCGGTGCTCAGACGCGCCGGGCGCGCAGCGCCTTGCGCCAGCCGTCGGCCACGTCGAGCGCGCAGCTGATCGCGATGCCCGCGGCGAGCAGCACCGCGAGGATCCGCGGCGTGTCCCCGCCGACGCCGTTGTCCGTGAGCACCAGGCGGACGAGCTCGGGGTTGATCAGCTCGCCGCGGGCGATGAGCGTGAGCGCCCAGGAGAGGAAGACCAGCGAGAGCGCCGTGTTGACCACCGCGAAGGGGGTGGTCCAGGCCCCGCGCCGATGGACCATGACGGTGAGGGCCACCTCGAGCACAACGACGCCCAGCAGTACTGCGATCCACCCCGGCCACAGGCTCGGAGCCAGGACCGACACCGCGTGGTCGTCGAGCTGCACGAAGGGGTCGGCGAGGTCCCAGAGCACCGCCCCGATCACCAGCACGCCCACCACGATCGAGGCGATGAGGTCCGAGAGCGGCAGGTCGGGACCGCGCTCCTCGGGGAGGTCCTCGAGGGTCCACTCCTCGCCGGTCTCCGCGTCGGTGCGCTCAAGGATCGCGAACACCAGGGTGACCCAGAAGGCGACGTGGACCGCGGCGGTGAGCGCGACCGAGATCGACTGGCCGATCACGGTGCCGACAGGGGCCTCGGAGAGCACCTGGGCGAGGGCGACACCGACGAGCGCGCAGGCCGGGACGATGCTCTCGAGCAGGATCAGCAGACGGCGCCAGGTCAGGTAGTGCCGCGGTCCGATCAGCTGCAGCCGGAGGTCCGCGAAGCCCGCGGCGAGACGGGCCGGATCGCCGAGGTCGGTGAGGACCGCGCGCTCGGCGGCCCCGCGCTCCTCGCCCTGCTCGATCCGGCTCTCGATCGCGTCGGCGATCGAGGTCCCGAGCTCGGCGCGGACGTCCTCGCGGGAGGCGGCGGGCAGGGAGGAGACGGTCGCGGCGATGTAGCGCTGGGTGAGGTCGATGGCGGTCATGTCACTTCTCCTTCGCGGAGGTGGGGAGGGAGTCGATGGCCGCGGTGAGCGCGGACCACTCGGTCATCAGGAGCTCGGCGAGAGCCGAGCCCTCGGGGGAGGTGCGGTAGACCTTGCGCGGCCGCGCCTCCTCGGTGTTCCACTCGCTCGTGAGGTGTCCCTGCTTCTCGAGGCGTCGCAGCAGCGGGTAGAGGGTGTTGGCGTCGGTGTCGAAGCCGTGTCGCTCGAGGTCCTGGAGCAGGCCGTAGCCGTACCCGGGCTCGCGCAGGAGATGGAGGCACGCGAGCACGACCGTGCCGCGGCGCAGCTCCTGCAGGTGGAGATCCGACTGTTCGCTCATGTAACGCACCATAGTGTGTGTCGCACAGTGTTGTCTATGGGGCAGTCTCAACACCCGTAAACGGGCGTGGGGGGGGGGGGAGGAGGGAGGAAGTAGATGCAATTCAAGCAGGGTAGGGCGGAG
>NZ_JAZDCG010000006.1:0-75268 GCF_036321705.1 Brachybacterium sp. J144 | reverse complement strand
ACAGTGTTGTCTATGGGGCAGTCTCAACACCCGTAAACGGGCGTGCGCGGCGACCGTGAAGGCCGCCGCGCCCGCCCGTCGGGAGCTGGGGTGTCAGGTGGTGGTGGCTGCCGCGAGGTGTTCGCCGGGTCGCGCCTCAGCCCTTCTGCCGCCCCGTGAAGCGGGGCTCCTTCTTGTTGATCACGTAGAGGCGCCCGCGGCGGCGCACCACCTGGGCGCCCGGCCGGGCGGCGAGGGAGCGGAGCGAGCTGCGCACCTTCATCGACCCTCCTCCGTCCTGCCGTAGCGCCGACGGAAGCGCTCGACGCGCCCCGCGGTGTCCAGCACCGTCGCGCGGCCGGTGTAGAAGGGGTGCGAGGCGGAGGAGACCTCCACGTCGATCACGGGGTATTCACGACCGTCCTCCCAGAGCACGGTCTGCTCGGAGGTGCGCGTCGAGCGGGTCAGGAACGCGAAGTTGGCGCTGCGGTCGCGGAAGACGACCGGGCGGTAGTCGGGGTGGATGGTGCTCCTCATCGGATGCTCCTTCGGTCAGTGCGGTCAGCGTGATCGGGGGATGGGGTGGGCATGCGGCGGGGCGCGAGGTCACCAGCTGGACTTCCGGATCCCCGGGAGCTCGCCGCGATGGGCGAGCTCCCGGAAGCGCACCCGGGAGAGGCCGACGCGGCGCAGGTGGCCGCGGGGCCGGCCGTCGACGGCGTCCCGGTTCCGCAGCCGCGTCGGACTCGCGTCGCGGGGCTGCCGCTGCAGCGCCCGCTGGGCGAGGACCTTCTGCGCGGCGGAGGCCCGGGGGTCCTTGATCACGCGCTTCAGCGCGGCGCGCTCGTCCGCGTGCCGGGCGACGATCGCGCGGCGGCGGGCGTCGGCGGCGATCTTCGAGGTCTTCGCCATCAGCGCTCCTCGCGGAACTCGGTGACGGCCCGCAGTCGCGGATCGAACTTCCGCAGGGTGAGCCGATCGGGGGTGTTCCGCCGGTTCTTCGTGGTCATGTAGGTCGAGCCGGTGCCGGCGGTCGAGCGCATCCTGATCGTGGTGCGCACATCGTTCTTCCTGGCCATGGGACGGGGTCCTCTCAGATCTTCTCGCCGCGCGCGCGGATCTTGGCCACGACGGCCTCGATCCCGCGCCCGTCGATAGTGCGCAGGCCCCGGGCGGAGACCTGCAGGCGGATGGTGCGGCCGAGCGAGGGGACGAAGAACCGCTTCGTCTGCACGTTCGGGTCGAAGCGGCGCGAGGTGCGCCGATGGGAGTGGGAGACGGACTCCCCGAAGCGGGGGACCGCTCCGGTGACTTGACAGCGTCGGGACATGGTGGGCGATAGTAGTTACTGAGAACCATTATCGTCAAGAAGGAAGGGCTGGCCCCTGTGTCCGCCATCTCCCCGAAGCCCGTCGCCCCTCCCGTCCCCGTCGCCGTGATCACCGCGATCGACCCCGTGCTGCGTGACGTCCTCGTCGGCAGCCTCCTGCTCGAGGGCGAGGGGCTGCTCGCCCTGCGCTACGAGGTGGACCACGAGGCCGCCACACTGCGCCGCCTCGTGGTCGCTGCCGACGGAGTGCGCGAAGACGAGCTGGTCAAGCTCGACCACCCGTGCGTCTCCTGCGCCATGCGGGAGGACGCCGTGCCGACCCTGCGCCGCCTCGCCGAGCGGCGCGAGGTCGACGGGATCCTGCTCGCCCCGCCGCTCAGCGCCGATCCCGCGACCGTCGTCGGCACCCTCCACCCGCACCAGGGCGACTGGGAGCTGGCCTCCTCCCTCGCCGTCGCCGCGAGCGGCACCGCCCGCGAGGACCTCCTCGGCGACGACACCCTCGCCGAGCGGGGCGCGCAATGGGCCGACGGCGACGCCCGCTCCGTCGGCGAGGCGCTCGCCGCCCAGCTCGAGCACGCCGACCTGATCGTGCTCGACGGCGATCCGGAGGATCCCGGCACCGAGCTGGTCGAGCACCTGCGCGCCCCCGAGCAGCGGCTCCTCCACGGGCTCCACGCGCTGCGGGCGGGGGAGGCGCTGGACGGGCGCCACGACCGCGCGGCCGGACTGCGCCGACGTGACGCCCGGCTCGTCGAGCCCTACGGCGGCCCCACCCGCCACGGCACCTGGACCCTCGACCTGAGCTCGACGAGGCCCTTCCATCCCGAGCGGCTGCTCGAGAACATCGAGGACCTCGGGGGAGGGGAGCTGCGCGGCCGCGGCCGCTTCTGGGTGCCCGACCGCCCGGACAGCATCTGCCAGTGGGACGGGGCCGGCGGGCAGGTGTCGATCGGTGCGGTGTGGCGGGCCGGCCGCGACCTGCCCACCACCCGCCTCGTCGTCACCGGGATCCACCCGGCCGACGCCGAGCGGGTGCGGCTCGCCTTCGGCCGCAGCCTGCTCACCGAGGCCGAGTGGGCCGAGGGGCTCGCCCCCTGGCTCGGGGCCCCGGACCGCCTCGCCCCGTGGCTCGGCGAGCGGGACGCGCGGGTGTGAGGGCTCAGGCCCCTCGGGCCTCGGTCGCCTCCGCGATGCGCTTGGTGTGCTGCGCGGTGCGGACCGTCGCGACCGCGAACTCGAGGCCGAGGCGCATTGCGATCAGCGCGATCACGGCCGGGATCCAGCCGAAGAGGATGCTCAGGATCAGGGGCACCGCGTTGAAGCTCGGCTCGCCGTAGAAGCCGCTGAACGAGCCCAGCAGCGAGCCGAACATGATGCCGCTGAGGATCTGCCCCAGCCACACGAGCGCGGCCACGACGCCGCCCGGGTGATCAGCTCGCGAAGGACAGGCGGCCCACCGCGGTGATCGGCAGCACGTGGCCGTCCTCGAGCTGGTACTGGCAGCCGACGATCCCCAGCCGCCCCTCGGCGACCGCGTCGGAGATGACGCGGGAGGAGCGCATCAGCGCGTGGATCGTCTCGTCGAGGTGCCGGCGGCCGACCGCATCGGCGTCGATCAGCTCGGGGTCGACGTAGGGGGTGTCCTGGTGGGTGGCGAGCCACTCCCGCTGCACCGCCGGCTGGATCCGCTCGAGCTCGCGGCGGATCGCGGGGGTGACCTCGCTGGGCGAGGCCGTGGTCTGGTCGATCGCGGCGCGCACTGCCCCGCAGGAGCCGTGGGCGAGCACCACGATCACCGCGACGCCCAGCTCGGAGACTGCGTACTCCATGGTCGCGGTGGTGTTCTCGTTGGCGATCTGGCCGATGTTGCGGACCACGAAGAGATCGCCGAGGCCGCAGTCGAAGAGGATCTCCGCGGCGACGCGCGAGTCGGAGCAGCCGAGGAACGCGGCGTTCGGCGCCTGGAAGGTGCTCAGCTCGCTGCGGCGGGCCGCGCTCTGCTGGGGGTGGTGCAGGTCGCCCTGCATGAAGCGGTCGTTGCCCTCGGCGAGGGCATCCCACGCCTCCTGCACGCTGACTCGGGGATCGGCCATGACTCGTCCTTCCATGGGGATGGGTCTCCCGGCTGCGGAGCCCCCGGCAGACTACTCCCGGAGCCCGGGTGCGGGATCGCGGTGTCCGCGTCGGGCCTCCCGGTCGAAGACCATCACCACCTCGCAGGGGCGGCCGTCGGCCCCGAGCGCATGGGGGAGCATCGTCGGGAACTCCGCGGCATGATCGCGCTCGATCCGATAGCTGCGGGTGCCGAGCAGGAGGGTCGCGGTGCCCGAGAGCACCAGCAGCCACTCCCGGCCCGGGTGGGCGCGGAGCCTCGAGGGGTCCGACGGGGGCGGCCCCGTGAAGCGGCGGCGGAGGATCGTCGTGTCGGGGCTGTCGCGGAGCGTCCAGCGCAGACCGCCGTCGCCGGCATGATCCTTGACCGGGGCGATCACCACGTCGTCGGCCTCCGTGGCGACGAGCTGGTCGAGGCTCGTGTCCAGTGCGCGGGCGAGGGTCGCCAGCTGGTCGAGCGCCAGGCGACGCGAGCCGGTCTCGATCCGGGACAGGGTGGAGACGGAGAGGTGCGAGGCCTCCGCGAGCTCGGCGAGGGAGAGGCCGCGGGCGAGTCGCACAGCTCTCAGCCGCTTGCGCACCAGGTCGTCGAGACCTCCGGGTGTTTGCGTCATGAGCAAGAGAGTAATCCCGTGGGGCAATTCCGGTCCAGGATCGACCAGCACCCGCCCGCTGATCCCCCAAGGAGCTCCCATGTCGTCGATCCACCCCGCCACCCCCGACACTGCCGACACCCTGCCCGACGAGCTCGTGGACGTCGCCGTCCTCGGCGGCGGCGCCGCGGGGCTCAATGCCGCCCTGATGCTGGTCCGCTCCCGCCGCTCGGTGCTCGTGCTCGACACGGGCGACCCCCGCAACGCGCCCGCCGCCGGCATCCACGGGCTCCTCGGACGCGAGGGCATGGCGCCCGCCGAGCTGCTCGCCCGCGGCCGCGCCGAGGTCCGCTCGTACGGCGGGCTCGTCGTCGGCGCCCGGGTCGTCGGTGCCCGCGCCGACCGGCCCGCCGCCGACGGGGACCTCCGTTTCACCGTCGACCTCGCGGACGGCCGCGTCGTCACCGCCCGTCGGCTGCTGCTCGCCACGGGCGTGCGCGACGAGCTGCCCGCGATCCCCGGCCTCGCCGAGCACTGGGGCAGCGGCCTCGTCCACTGCCCCTACTGCCATGGCTGGGAGGTGCGCGACCAGGCGATCGGCGTGCTCGCCGTCGGCCCCGCCTCCGCGCACCAGGCGCTGCTGTTCCGGCAGCTGAGCGACGACGTGACCGTCTTCTCCCGCGGCACCCGCTTCGAGGAGGAGACCCTCGAGCGCTTCGCCGCCCTCGGCATCACGGTGATCGACGGCGCGGTCGAGCGGGTCGAGGCCGCGGCCGACGGATCCCTCGCCGGGGTCCGCCTCGCCGACGGCACCCTCGTGCAGCGGGACGTGCTCGCCGTCGCCTCGCGGGTCCACCCCCGGCTCGACGGACTGGGTGACCTCGGACTCCCTCTCGAGGAGCTCCCGGGCGGCTTCGGCGAGAAGGTGGTCACCACGATGGGCGGGGCGACGGCGGTGCCGGGCGTCTGGGCCGCGGGCAACCTCGCCGACCCGATGGCGCAGGTCGGAGCCTCGGCGGCGGCCGGCGCGCTCGCCGGGGCGCACCTGAACGCCTCCCTCATGAGCGACGACGCCGATACCGCCGTGGCCCGTCGGAGCGCCGTCGGCGTCTGAGCGGACGGGGCGAGGCTCACACGTCCTCTGCGGCTCCCATCTTCACGGCCGCTCCGGAACGGGCGCATACTGTGGGGCGTTTGTCCCGCAGATCGGTCGTGACGGAGAGGAGGAGCCGTGCTCGGGTTCGGGAAGAAGAAGCTGCTGATCGACGATGCCGTCGCGGTCGCCAGCCCCGTCGCCGGACGGCTGCTGGCCCTCGACGAGGTGCCGGATCCGGTGATCTCCCGCGGCATGATGGGCCCCGGCTTCGCCGTCGACCCGGAGAGCGGGCGCTTCTGCTCGCCGGTGGACGGCACGATCGTGCTCATCGCGAAGGCCGCCCACGCCGTCGGGATCCGCACCGCCAACGGCGCCGTGATCATGCTCCACGCCGGCCTCGGCTCCGTGTCCCTGTGCGGCGAGGGCATCCGCTGCCGCCTCGCGGAGGGCGAGCGGGTGATCACCGGCCAGCCCGTGCTCGAGGTCGACCTCGAGCTGCTGCGCGCACGCGTCCCGTCCCTGATCAGCCCGGTGATCGTCGCCAATGGCGATGACTACGAGGTCGAAGGGCCCTTCCTCGACGCCGTCGGCAGCGACCCCGTGGTGCTCGTCCGCCGCCGCTGAGCCGGCCGGGGCGGCCTGTCCCGTCCGCGCCGCGCCCCCGTTCCGCCGCCCCGCCCCGTAACCGCTGCACTCTGGGGCGAATGGCTCCGGAATTCCGCCGAGTCTGCAGCGGTCTCGGGGGTGGAGCACGGGAGTCGGGCGTGGGGGAGTCCCCGGACGTGGCGTGGGCCCCTGGGCGTGGGGAGACCCCGGGAGTTGGCGTGGGTGCTTCGGAAGCGGGCGCGCTGGCCGAGGGCCTCGCCGCCCGGGCGCGGCGGTCGTCGATCAGCCGGAGAGGCCCTCGGGCGAGGCATCCGTGCAGGTGAGGGCTGTCCGGGAGTGTCCGGAACCTGCCGGAGCGGTGCCTCGCGCGGGCGCGCGTGGTGAGGCTGGGCGGGACGTCCCCGCGCCCCGCAGAAGGTCCCGATCCCGATGAACCAGTCGCCCCTGTCGGCCCCGCCGCCCGCCGGTTCGCCGCAGGCACCCACCGCCCCGTACCCGGCGACGAGCCCGCTCCCCGGCCACCCCGTCGGCCGATCCCTGCTCCCGGGCACCCCGCCCGACTTCCCCAGCTCCCCGCCGCAGCCGGCCCCCGCCGCGCCACCGCGCAGGCGCCGCTGGGGGCTGCTGATCGCGATCGGGGTGGTCGCACTGGTGGTGCTGCTGGTGTTGATCGCGACGGGGGTGCTGCTCGCGACCCGCGTGATCGGTGCGGGCTCCGGCGGCGGGGTCGAGGGGTACGTCGAGACGATCCGCGCCGAGCCGGAGGAGGCCTGGTCGTACGAGATGCTGAGCCGCTCGGACCTGGCCCGTGGGGACACGACGGTGGCGTCCACCCTGCCGCTCGAGGACGGCGGCTTCGTGGTGCTCCGCCACTCCACGTCCGCGCTCGAGCTCGGGCGGATCTCGGTCGTCGACGGGGACTCGGGCGAGGTGCGCTGGGAGGCGACGCTCGGGGACCTGGGCCTCGTGGACGAGGCGGGCACGCCGCTGCTCGCACCGCTCTCCGCCGAGGGCCACCTCACGATCGCCGTCCCGACGAACGCCGATGAGACCGGGCCCCTGCACCTGGTATCCCTCGACCCGGGGAGCGGCTCGGTCGTCTCGTCCGCCGTGCTGGAGGACCGCTCGCCGATCATCGCGCACTGGACCGTCTCCAATGCCTACGGCGCTTACCGCACCACGCCCACACCGCTGCTGGTCGGTCGCCCCGGGGGTGTCGAGCGGCTCAGCACCGGCGACCTCGGGGGCGAGCCGATCTGGGCCGCGAACATCGGCGACATCTTCGGAGCCAGCCTCTACCGGGACCACCTGATCCTCATGCCGGACGAGGGCGGGGAGCTGTGGCTGGATCCGGCGACCGGCTACGAGCCCCAGTGGTTCACCGACGACGGGGTCGGGACCTCCTACCTCCCGATCGACGACTCGCTGGTCCTCCGGTCGGTGGACCAGGGCGGATACACGTCGCTCGAGGGTCTCGACGCCTCGGGGACGATCCTGTGGAGCGAGGACACGAACCGCTGGTGGACCGCGTCGGGACCGGACGGCACGGCGCTCTTCGTCGCGGAGGACTCGGCCGACGGCGGCGCCGCCTACCTGATGCGGCTGGATCCGCGGACGGGGGAGGAGCTGTGGGAGCGCGAGCATGACGACTCCTTCGAGTACCTGGAGCAGTACCTTCCCGGCCGTGCCGTCGTCCTCGAGACCGAGCGCGGCGCCCAGCTGCTCGACGCCCGGACGGGGGAGCCCTCCCATCGGCTGCGCGGATACACGGTCGCCCTCGCGGCGGGCGTCGTGTACACGTACGACGCGCCGACCCTCCGCGCCTGGGATGCCTCGAGCGGGGACGAGCTGTGGTCGCTGCGGGTGCGGGACTCCGCGTACCCGTCGCAGCTCGGCGACATGATCGTGCTCGTCGACGACACCCGCGGCACGCTCACGAGGCTCCGATGAGCGGGCCGGCACACCGCGCACCGCGCCGCTCCGGTGCGGCGCGCGTGATCATCCCGCTCGTGGTCGTCGCGGCGCTCGTGCTGACGGGGGCGGGCGTCGGCGCGGCCTGGTGGGCGACCGACGGGTTCCGCACGAACCCCGTGGTCGCCCTGCGGGGCGGGGAGGCGCCGCGGGAGGAGCAGGCGCCCCGACGGCAGGATGCGGCTCCCAGCACGGACGGGGAGGAGAGCGCGGCGGGCGATGCGACGGCCGACGGTGAGGCGCCGGCCGACGAGGCACCATCGGCGGATGCGGCGGCGGTCTCCGAGGTCCCCGGCACCGCCGCGCCCGCCGAGACCGCGGACGCCGCCGACCCGGCGCACGACGCGGAGGTCGGGGCGTCGCCGGCCGGACCGGAGCAGGTCCTCCCGGCACCGACGAGCGGGGACGGACCCGCCGCGCTGTTCGACGCGACGATCTACCGCACCCTCGCCGACGATGACGACTACGTGCTCGTCTCGTCGCCCTCGAAGAACATCTCCTGCCAGCTCGGCGGGAGCAGCTGGGGCTGCTCGATCAAGGAGCGGAACTGGGGGAGCGACCCCTGCCCCGGCTCCACCCACGCGTCCTTCCTCGTCTATGACGGGACGTTCCCGCAGCCGAACTGCGGGGCCGCGTACCTCGGCCGGACGGGCGATGAGGTGCTCGTCCTCGAGTACGGGGAGATCCTCGACGTGGACGGGAGCGTCCAGTGCTCCTCGGCGCCCGACGGGCTGAGCTGCTGGAGCACGTGGGAGGGCACCGGGATCAAGCTCAGCCGCGAGGAGCTCCGACTGTTCTGAGCGGGACGGCCGGCCCCAGCTCTGCCGCCCAGCAGCAGCACCGCACCGTCCGCGGTCCGTGCCTCGCTCCCCGTCCGTCCCGCCCCGTGCCTACAGTGCCGCTATCCGGTGTCGAGGAGGAGAGCCGATGGACCCGCAGCCTGCAGCCGATGCCCCGCGCGCCCTCCTCGACGCGGCCCGACGCGGCGGCCCGGACGGAGTCATCGCGGCGCTCGCCGAGGCCCGGGAGACCCGCGGCCTCTCCTACCGCGCCCTCGGGAAGGCCGTCGCGATCTCCCCCGCGACCCTGCAGGGCTGGCTGACCGGCAAGTACGCGCCGCAGCTCTCGATGCGGTCGGAGTTCGAGAAGCTGGTCGTCGAGCTGGGCCTGACTGATCCGCCCGGCGCCGGCGGTGCCGTGACGTCCGCGGACTGGTGGGAGGTGCTCCGCTCCGACGCGGGCCGCAAGCGTGCCATCCCCTCGCCCTACCCGGGCATGCGCTCCTACGGCGTGGAGATGGCGGCGGCCTTCGTGGGGCGCGAGGAGCTCATCGCCGCCCTCCACGATCACCTCGGGGCCCGCCTGCACGGGGACGAGAGCCCGCTGCTGCTGGTCACCGGGCGTTCCGGGGTCGGGAAGTCGTCCGTGGTCGCCGCCGCGATCGGCACCCTGCCCGCCCCTTCCGGCGAGCCCGTGCGCCGCGAGGTGGTCACCCCGGGCGTCGCCGCCTTGGATGCCCTCGACCGGCTGCGCGGCGGCGAGCTCGACGTGCTGGTCATCGATCATGCCGAGACGCTGTGGACCGCGCTGCCGGCCGCGCAGCGCGACGAGCTGCTGGAGCGCCTCGCCGCGCTCGAGGTGCAGTCCCGCGGGGTCGCGCTCGTGCTCGTGCTGCGCGCCGACCAGGTCGCCCCCGCGACGGACGTCGCCGTGCTGCGCCGCGCCCTCGAGAACGCGGCGGTCGTCGTCGGTCCCATCACCGCCGAGGACATGGCCCGCATCATCACCGAGCCGCCCGCCCGCCACGGCATCGCCGTCGAGGCGGGCCTCGCCGAGATCATCCTGCGCGATGCAGGAGCCCGATCGCGCGCCCCCGCGGCCGGCACCGCCGGTGACGACCAGCTGGTCGGGGTGCTGCCGCTGCTGTCCCAGACGATGCGCGGGCTGTGGCTCGACCGGGAGCGGCCCGACCGGATCGGCGTCGACGACTACCTCCGCGGCGGCGGCCTGGCGAGGTCCGTCGAGGTCGCGGCCGAGACCGCCCATGAGCGGCTCGGCCCCGCGGCGAGGGCCCGGGTGTGGCCGGTGCTGCGCGAGATGATCCGGTCCGACGCCGCGGTCCCCACGCGCCGCTCCGTGCCGTCCGGGCTGTGGACCGACGCCGCCTCCCAGGAGGTGCTGCGCGTCTTCCTCGAGGCCCGCCTCCTCACGTCGGACGCCGACGGCCTGACCCTCAGCCACGACCTGCTGCTCACCGCCTGGCCGCGGCTCGGCACCTGGCTCGCGACCGCGCAGGAGTGGACCGCCGCGCGGCAGCTCCTGCACCGCTTCGCGACCTTCTGGGACGAGTCGGGAAGGCCCGCCGACCTGCTCGCGTCGAAGACCGCCGCTGTGCTCCTCGAGGCGCAGGAGCAGAGCGCGGACGCGCTCGCCGAGGAGCAGTCGCTCTCCCTTCTCGAGCGGGAGTTCCTCGAGGTCAGCCGCGATGCGCGGGAGGCGGCGCTGCGGGCGGCGGCCGCGGACAACCGGCGGCTGCGGCGCTCCCGTCGGCGCTTCGGCATCGTGGCCGGCGTCGCCTCCGCACTGCTCGTCGTCGCCGTCGTCGCGGCGGGGACCGCGATGAGCATCGGCCGCAGCCTCGACCGGGAGCGGGAGGCGGCGCTCGCCGGGCAGATCGCGCTGTACGCCGAGGCGGCCGCCGGGACGATGCCCGCGGAGGCGGCGCAGCTGGCCGTCGGCGCCCACGCCCTCGACGACAATCCCGCGACCCGCTCCCAGCTCGCCTCGCGCACTGCCTCCCCGATGCCGCACCGGATCCTCACCCCCGCGGGTCCCGGGGCGCTCGCGACGGCGGGGGACCTGCTGGTCAAGGTCGGGCAGGGCGGGACGATCGGGCTGTTCTCGACCCGCACCGGGGAGCCGAGCGGCACCGTCGACGCCCCCGCCTCCCATCTCTACGCCGCCCACGCCGTCGACGTCGACGGCCGCCTCCTGCTCGCCGCCGCCGGGGAGGAGGCGGAGGGCTCCGCGGCGGGCGCGCCGGGCTGCGTGTGGGACGTGACGGCGGAGCCGCGGCTGCTCGGCTGCACGGATCTGCCGGCGAAGTCCGACGCGGTCGCGGTGCTCCCCGACGGCAGCGGCGTTCTGTTCGGCGCCGACGACGGCACGATCCAGCGGCTCGCGCTCGACGCCGACGGGTCGGTCCGGCCCCTCCCCGCCCTCGAGGGACCGCGCGCCGACGAGGCCCAGCCCGCGGCGGGGGTGCGCGGGCTCGCCGTCGGCCCGTCGGGCGTGCTCGTCGCCGCCTACGACGGCTCGGTCGCGCTGCTCGCCGACCCGCTCGGAGCCGGGACCTACCGGCCGGTCGCGCAGCTGCCCGGGCTGCTGTCGATCGCGGTCTCGCCCGACGGCACCCGCTATGCCGCCTCGACCCGCGAGAACAGCCTCGTCCTCGGCGACGTCGCGGTCGACGGCACGATCGCCGCCCCGAGCGCGTCCGCCGCGTTCGCCTCCTGGGTCAACGAGGCCGTGTTCCTGCCCGACGGCAGGGTCGCCGCGGTCAGCTCCGACCAGACGCTGCGGATCCTCGCCGCCGACGGCACCGAGCTGCAGGTCCAGGAGACCGCGGCGCTGCTCACCTCCGTGGTCGCGGACGGCGACGGGATCGCGACCTATTCCGTCGACGGGCTCGTCTACCGGTGGCCGGCCGACGCGCTGCCGGACGTCTCCGGCCGGGGCCGGCTCTTCGAGGTGGTCTCAGGGCGGGAGGGGCAGCAGGTCACCGCGAGCGTCGGCGAGGATGACGGCGTGCTGCGCGTCGAGCGCCTCGCGGCCGACGGCTCGATGCGGCCGCTCGACGTTCCCGCGATCGCGCAGCGCACCTCCTACGGCATCGCGCTCAGCGCCGACGAGTCACTCATCGCGACCGGCGGCTGGGACGGCGACCTCTACCTGTGGGCCGTCGGCGAGACCGCCCTGTCCGAGCCGCTGTTCCTGCAGGCCCTCCCCGCCGGGTCGCTCATCACCTACGTGACGTTCAGCCCCGACGGGCGACGCCTCGCCGTCGCCGCCCAGAACCACGACGAGGTGCTCGTGCTCGACGTCGTCCTGGGGGAGCCGGGCGCGCCCGGGACCCTGCGGGAGTCGCGCCGCATCCCCGTCGAGGCCGGCGGGACGATGACCTTCCTCGACCCGGACACCCTCGTCCTCGACAACGGCCGGACCGGGCTCGAGATCTGGGACCTCGCCGCCGGCACCGAGCTCGGCGAGGCCACCGTCGACGGCGCCCGCCCCGGCTTCGTGCTCGCCCGACCCGGGCACCCGGGGCAGGTGGCGTACACGACCGGGGATCTCAGCGTCGGCATCCTCGACCTCTCCGACCCGTCGGCGCCGCGCGTGATCTCCCGGATCCCCCGGATGTCCGACTCCCCGCTGAGCCTCGACTTCACGCCCGACGGCTCGCTGCTCGCGATCGCCGCGGTCGGCTCCGCGGAGCTGCGCTCGGTCGACCCGGACGGCGGGATCGCCGCGACCGGCCTGACGCTGACTGGGCCGTGGAGCGCCCACATCACCGACGTCGCCTTCCTCGACGGGGGCACCCGCCTCGCCGCCTCGACGTACAGCGGCCGGATATGGCGCTGGGACCTCGAGCCGGATCGCGCAGCGGGGCGGATCTGCGAGAGGACCGGCGCACCGCTCACGACCGAGGCCGCGCGGTCCCTCGCCCCGAGCCTCCCGGAGGATGCCGTGCTCTGCGAGTGAGCGCGGTCCTCAGCGGGTCTCGTAGGTGAACTCGGCGGAGAAGCCCTCGAGGGTCCCGTCGGCCCGGGTGTAGAGCACCACGCGGGTGGCGTCGTCGTCGGAGTCGCGCGGCTCGATCAGCGGCAGGGTCAGATCGGAGATCTCCACCGGCTCGTCGGCGCTGAGCGGGAACTCCTCGACGCCGTCGGCGTGCTCGATCTCCAGGGTGCCGCTGCCGGAGGCCACGGTGAAGGTGCCGGAGATGGTCACCTCGCCGTACCGCCTCTCGCCCTCGAGCTCGGTGCTCCACTGCCCCTCGGACGTCTCGTAGGTGACGGTGCAGGTCACCGTGTTGTCGCTCCCGCTGCAGCGCTACTGCACCTTCTCCGTGCAGCCGCCGAGCAGGAGCGTCCCGATCAGCAGCAGCGCCGCCGCTCCCCGCCGACCCCGGACCCCTCGGATGCTGTTCTCCCCACGCACGGCGTCGAGGGTAGCGGAGGGGAGGGGGCGGGACAGCGTTCCCCTGCCCCGTGCCAGCCGCGCCCTCCTGCCGGCCGCGCCCCCTGCCGCCCCTGCTGAAACTCCGCGCCCTGCGTGACCTGACGGGCTGTGGGGCCGTGAGGTCACGCCAGGCGCAGCTCTTCAGCAGCGAGCCCGCCGCACCCGGCCCCTGTCGCCCCTCCCGCTCTCCCGTCACCCGGAAAGTCAGGTGCCCTTCCCCACCTGCCCTCGTACAGTGCCGACATGGCAGCGCCGACAGCAGGGCAGAGTCCCACCGTCACCCGAGCGACCGAGGCGGAGTTCGCACTGCTCGAGCAGCTCCTGCAGCTCTACCTCCACGACTTCTCGGAGCACGCGGGCTACGACGTGGACGGGCAGGGCCGCTACCCCTACGCCTGGCTCGACGCCTATCGGGAGGAGCCGGAGCGTCACGCCTACGTGATCCGCGTCGGCGCCCACCCGGCCGGGTTCGCGCTGGTGCGCGCCGAGGACCCGGTGCAGATGGCGGAGTTCTTCGTGCTGCGGAAATACCGCCGCGCCGGGGTCGGTGCCCGCGCCGCCTGCGAGATCATCGCGCGGCACCCGGGTCACTGGTCGATCAGCCAGCTCGCGACGAACTCCTCGGCCACCGAGTTCTGGCGTCGGGTGATCCCGGAGGAGTTCGAGGAGACCGTGCACGCCGACGGCACGGTCGAGCAGCGCTTCGTCGCGGGGGACGACATCGCGCGCTGAGCTCCCCGAAGCGTGACCGGGAGTGTCCGGGAACCCGACGAGCCCTCCTCTGCCGGCGCGGGATCGGGTTCCCTGGGGAGGACGAGCCGTCGTCCCGGGAGGAGCCCACTGATGTCGAGCCGAGTGCACCGCGCCGCTCTGTCCTGCCTGCTCGCCCTGGTCCTCTGCGGGTGCGGGTCGGCACCCGTCTCGCCGAGGGCCGACGAGAGCGAGGTGACGAGCACTCCTGCGGCGGAGGCGACGGAGGAGAGCGGCGCGGAGGTGCCCGGGGAGAGCGAGGCGGAGCCCGTCCCGTCGGAGCTCGGGGAGAGCAGGGACGGTCCGGGCGGACAGCCGACCGCGTCACCCGCTGTCGAATCGTCGACGCCCGCCGCATCGACGGTGCGCGAGCTCACGCACACCGAGCATCTCGGTCCGTTCCTCACCGGGAACCTCTCGGGCGAGGTGACGTCCGTCGACGGCCCGACCACGCTCGAGGAGCGATGGGGCGGAGAGATCGCGCTGTCGATGCAGGTCCATCTGCCGGGGGAGGAGATCGTCGAGGAGTCCTGGGGTGTGGGCTGGGACGGCCAGGAGGTCTTCCTCGTGGGCCTCGCCCGGGTGCGAACGCCAGCCGACGGGCTCGAGCCGGAGTCGGAGCGGCTCGAGCTGGTGCGCGTGGCGCCGTCGGACCCGGACGTGGCTGTGGCTCGGGTGGACCTGGACGTCCCGGGGCGAGACGTCCGGATCGCGAACGGCGCGCCCGAGGCCGTCGTCGTGCTCGAGTACCGAGGGTTCGACGCGGCCCTCGACCAGGCGCTCGGCGTGCAGATGCGGGAGGGAGGAGGCATCCTGTGGACCACCCCGGCGCATCAGCAGTACGTCGGCGGGAGGGTCGACTGGGGGAGCGCAGGGATACCGTCGGAGTCGATCGGACTCTTCGACGAGTACCTCTCCGACGGACCCTGCTGGGGACTCAGCGCCGTGGTGGCGGTGGACCTCTCAAGCGGCCGGGAGATGTGGCGCGAGGAGGCGACGGCAGGGGACGACTGCCTCCTGGCCGAGAGCTCGTTGGAGGCGGGAGGCCGTGTCCTGACCTTCCGGAGCAGCAACTCTCCGGCCGCGGGAGACGGCACCGGGCGCGAGCAGCTGCACTCCCGATCGCTCGCCACCGGGGCGCGGCACGTCATCGATGGCGAGATCCCGGCGTTCGACGCGGCGGTCGATCTGGGGGGAGCCGTCGCGTGGATCTCGCCGCGCTGGGATCTGACTGACGACGAGACCCCGATGTGGGCCTTCGTCGATCTCGAGACGGGGGAGCGGCTCCTCGAGCTGCCGCAGAGCCGGGTCGAGGAGCTGGACCTCACCGTCGAGGTGATCCACGACGGGGTCGCCTACGTGACCACCACCGACGAGCAGCTCGCACTGGACGTGCGGACCGGGGAGGAGCTCGGGACATGGACCGCCCGCCCGGTCGATGTGATCGGCGGGGACGTGCTCATGAGCGATGGCACCCTGCACCGCGGCCCCTGGAGCTACGGCGGAGTGTGACCTGCCTCGGCGGGCGATCTGCGGTGGAACTTCACCTGCGGCGATGCACGAACCGTGGATTGGGTGGGGCGAGGGAGCGCTCGCGCAGCGGCAGACCGCACCGACGGTCCGCTGAGGATCGGGCCCCTCTCCGGCCACTGAGTCCGTTCTCGAGCCCGCCCTCGCCGCCCGGCCCTGCTGGAACTCCGCGCCCTGCGTGACCTGAAGCCCTGAGGAGCGGTGAGCTCACGCCTGGCGCGGTGTTTCAGCAGCCGGCGACTCGGCCCCGCCCGCTCAGGCGCCGACCGGCACCGTCTCGGTCTCCGCCCGGGCCTCGGCGCCGACCTCGGCCACGACCCGCCGGCGGTGCAGCGCGAACGACCAGGCGGCCACGACCAGGCCGAGCAGGGCGAGCCCCACGCCCACCCAGGACGGGGCAAGCAGTCCCCAGCCGGCGGCGAGTACGGCCGCGCCGAGCGCCGCCCCGAGGGAGTTGCCGAGGTTCAGGGCGGAATGGTGCAGGGCTGCGGCGAGGGAGGGAGCGTCGGGCGAGGCGTCGAGCAGGAACATCTGCAACGACGGGCCCATCAGCTGCGAGGTCACGGCGATCGCGAACAGCAGCACGAGGCCGGCCACCGCGCTGTGGGCGACGAGGGCGAACACGGCGAGGCTGAGGGTCATGCCGATCAGGCCCGCGAAGATCGTGCCGTAGATGCTGAGATCGGCGAGGCGACCGGCGAGGATGTTGCCGACCGTCATGCCGATGCCGAACACGAACAGCGCCCACGGCACGCCGCGCTCGCCGAGACCCAGCACGCCGGGGACGATCTCGCCGATGTAGCTGTACACGGCGAACATGCCGCCGAAGCCGATCGAGCCGATGCCGAGGCCGAACCACACCTGGGCGCGGCGCAGGGCCCGCAGCTCCGCTCGGATCGACCCGGTGGTGCCGCTGCCCTCCGGCTCGGGCACGAGGCGCCAGATCGCGATCGTGCTCGCCGCGGCGATCACCACGACGATCACGTACGCCCAGCGCCAGCCGACCGACTGGCCGAGCGCGGTCGAGGCGGGCACGCCGAGCATCGTCGCGATGGTCAGGCCCAGCATCACGAGCGACACGGAGCGGGCGCGGCGCCCCGGCGGGGAGAGCCGCGACGCGACCAGGGAGGCGACGCCGAAGTAGGCGCCGTGCGGGAGGCCCGCGATGACCCGGGCGATCGCGAGCACGCCGAAGCTCGGCGCCACCGCCGAGAGCAGGTTCCCGAGCCCGATCAGGGCGATCAGCAGCACCAGCAGCCGCGCCCGCGGAATCCGCACCGCGGCGATCGTCACGAGCGGCGCCCCGATCACGACGCCGAGCGCGTAGAGGGTGATCAGCATGCCGGCCTGCGGGATGCTCGCGCCGAGGTCGTCGGCGATCTGCGGCAGCAGGCCCATCGACGCGAACTCGGTGGTGCCGATCGCGAAGGCGCCGAGCGCCATCGCCACGATCACCAGGCGCAGACGCCCCGGCGAGAGCGGCGCCTGCGGGGTCGCCGCCGGAGCAGCAGACGGGGTGGACGGGGACTGCAGCACGGGGACCTCCGGCGCGGGCGGGACGGGAACGCTGCCGACGCTGGAAGCGGTGGGGAGGGTCCGATGGTATCGACTCCGGGGCCGCGGGGAGGCGAGCCGACGGCGGGAGGTGGCGGGCCGGACGAGGGCGCACCTCCAGCGCACCCCCAGCGCACCCCTCCCGCTTCCGCCCCTGATCGCGCTGCGGACGCCTTGATCACTTTTCGGTCTCGGCGATCCTCGACCATGGGCTTGAAACGAGTGTTGCGGTGAAGTGGGGGCACGCGACGGACGCGTTTCACAGTCGCTCCGTCCTGATCCAGAAGGTGGTCCCGTGGTGAGCCGTTCCCCGCATTCCGGTCTGCGCGTCCTGCACATCTCCCCGGCACCGCTCGCACTGCATCGTCCCGCGCTCGGGGCGCTCGCGGTCCTGCCGCTCTCCGTGCACTACGCCGGTGCCTCGCTGCCCGAGCTGCAGCGCGCCCCCGACTGCGATGTCGCCGTGTTCGATGCGACCTCGGACCTCACCTGGGCCCCGCACATGGCGACCCGGCTCGAGGCCGCCGGGCTCGGGCTGCCGCTCGTCATGATCATGGCCGAGAGCGGTCTGGCCGCCGCACACCAGGACTGGGGGGTGGCGGACTTCCTGCTCCCGACCTCGGGACCGGCCGAGGTCGACGCCCGTCTCCGCCTGGCCATGCGCTTCGCGACCGCGCCGGAGGTGGGCCCCGAGCTGACGATCGTGGGCGGCCTGGTGATCGACGAGTCCAGCTACACCGTCACTCTGGACGGGCAGCCGCTCGAGCTGACCTTCAAGGAGTTCGAGCTGCTGAAGTACCTGGTCCAGCACCCGGGTCGGGTGTTCACGCGTGCCCAGCTGCTGCAAGAGGTGTGGGGATACGACTACTTCGGCGGGACGCGCACCGTGGACGTGCACGTGCGTCGGCTGCGGGCGAAGCTCGGTGTCGGCATCGAGTCCGCGATCCACACCGTACGCAATGTCGGCTACCGCTTCGACCTGGCCGTCTCCGAGCTGCAGAGCGCCTGAGCCCCGCCATGTCGCAGCCGCTCCCGCCATCCACCCCGCATCCCGACGGCACCGCTCCCGACGACCCCGAGCTGCCGGTCACCACGGCCGTCCTGCTCGCGGCCGGCGAGGGCCGACGCCTGGGCCTCGGCCCCAAGGCGCTGCTGGAGGTCGGCGGCGAGCCGGTCGTCTCCGTCCTCACCCGACGCCTGCTCGAGGGCGGCTGCCGGGACGTGGTGGCGGTCGTCGGCGCCCAGGGCGAACGGGTCGGCGCCGCGGCGCGGGAGGCCGGCGCCGTCGTGGTCGACAGCCCGCTGTGGAGGCTCGGCATGTCCGTCTCGCTGCGCGCCGGGGTCGCCGCGGCCGACGCCCCGCATCTGCTGATCACGCTGGTGGACCAGGTGGGGGTCGACGCCGTGCTGGTGCGCCGGCTGCTCCGGGCCCACCGGTCGGGACGCGTGACCTCCGCGGCGTATCCCGGCCCGGACGGGACCCTGGTGCGTCGGCACCCCGTGCTGATGGATGCGGCCGACGCCCGCGCGGCGGCCGCCCAGGCGCACGGCGACCGCGGGGCCCGCGACTGGCTGCGCGCCCATGCCGAGCGCGTCGACCTCGTGGACTGCCGCGATCTGGACGACGGCGGCGATCTCGACACCCGAGCGGATCTCTCGCGCCTGGGCCTCCACACCACCCGTTGAGCGGCGCCTGCGCCTGCGTCTGCGCCCTGCACCGGTTCCGGACTCGGCCTCAGACCCGGCACCGCCGGTGCCCGACGAGCGCGGTGACGGCGCAGATCAGCCCGGCGAGCAGCAGCCCCGCCCCGACGTGCACCTGCAGCAGCAGCGCCCCGACGGCGGCGCCTGCGAGCATCAGCACCACCGCCAGCAGCCGTCGGGCCCACAGGTCACCGGCTCCCCCGGCCAGGCGCGAGTCCATCGCAAGCCCCGTGATGGTGGAGGTGATGACCACCGTGGTCACGTCCTTCACGGCGAGCGCGCGGGCGGCCGCGGCCTGCGCCCCCATCGCGAGGCCCAGCGCGCCGGTCACCCCCAGCAGCACCGGATGCGGGGCATCGTCCCAGAGCATCAGCAGGGCGCCGGTGGCGATCACCAGCGCGCCGACGCCGCAGAGCACCCCCGTGGTCGCCGTCGACCATGCCCCGCTGCGACCCCGCACGGCGCGACCGGCCAGGACGGCGCCCAGCACGAACCCTGCCAGGGCAAGCACCGGACCGGTCAGCGGGAGGTCATCCGCGCCGGTCAGCGCCATGCCGAGGATGACCACGTTGCCGGTCATGTTCGCGGTGAACACGCGGTCCAGCCCCAGATAGCCGACGGCGTCGACGATGCCGGTGGCGGCGGTGAGGGTGAGCATCAGGTGGAGCGTGGTGGGCCGCGGAGCCCGGGCCGGAGCGGCGGTGGGCTCGGGGGCGATGGGCTCGGCGACGGCGGGATCATCGGGGGCGGTCATGCGCCGGACGCTACGCACCGGGCGAAACCCGGACGGCACAGCCGTGTAACAGGCGCGTAAAACCCCGCCGCTAGCGTGACGAGCGACCTGAGGAGGAGCATGAGCACCGACATCCTGCGACCGGGCGGAGACCCGACGACCGGAGTGGCCCACCTCCCCGTGGAGGAGTCGACGAGCCTGTGGGGCCGGCTGCCCTGCGCCGCCGATGCGCCGGTGCTGCGTCTCGACCCCGGCGACGAGGTGGTCGTGGACACCCTCAGCCACGAGGGCATCCTCGAGGACCAGGGGCGCGATCCCGTCGCCTTCTTCGCCGCCCACGGCGTCGACCCCGAGCAGGTGCTGCCCGACGCCATCGCGCTCGCCGCCGGGCACCCGGGTCGTGATCCCCGCCGCGACGGACCCCACGTGGTCACCGGCCCGATCCACGTGGCCGGCGCCCGCCCCGGGGACCTGCTGCGGATCACGATCCTCGAGCACACGCCGCGCGTCCCCTACGGGGTGGTCTCCAACCGGCACGGCCGCGGCGCCCTGCCGGGGGAGTACCCGCGCGGCGAGGGCTCGGTGAGCATCTTCGCCGGCGTCGAGGAGACCGGGGACGGGCTGGTCGGCACCATGGCTCCGCGCGCCGGGGCCGAGCGCACCATCCGCTTCCCGCTGCGACCGTTCCTCGGGATCATGGGCGTGGCCGTGCCCGGTGCGGAGCGACCCCACTCGGTGCCTCCCGGTCCCCACGGCGGCAACATCGACCTGAACCTGCTCACGGCCGGATCGTCCCTCTACCTGCCGGTGCAGGTCGAGGGGGCGCTCGCCTATGTCGGCGACCCGCACTTCGCGCAGGGGGACGGGGAGGTGGCGCTGACCGCGATGGAGGCGAGCCTCCGCAGCCGGCTGCGGCTCGACGTGATCCCCCGCGAGGAGGCGGTCGAGCAGTTCGGCGAGGTCGTCGGCCCTCTTGCCGAGACCGCCGAGCATCTCGTCCCCACCGGCATGGACGAGGATCTCGACCGTGCCGTGCAGGACTGCGTGCGCCAGGCGATCGCCCTGCTCCAGGCGCGATGGGGGCTGGACCCGGAGCATGCCTACGCCTATCTCAGCGCCGCCACCGACTTCGACATCTCGCAGGTCGTCGACGTCGTCAAGGGCGTGCACGCCCGCATCCGCACGGCCGACCTCGCGGAGGTCCGCCGATGAGCACCCCGCTCGACGAGTCGCGGCCCGTTGCGCAGGGGCCGGAGATCCCGGGCCTGCTCGAGGCGTTCTGGGCCTACGAGACCGCGCTCATGGCCGACGACCTGGCGACGCTCGACGACCTGTTCGCGCCCGGACCCGACACCCTGCGCGGGGACGCCGGCGGGCTGCTGCGGGGCCACGAGGCGATCAGCACCTTCCGCGGCGCCCGGGGCGGGGCCCCGAGGCGGCGCATCGTCGCCCTCGACGTGCGCGCGCTCGGCGAGGAGCACGCCGCGGTCGTGGCGACCACGGAGCTGTTGCGCGGCGGCCGCGGCCTGCAGACCCAGGTGTGGCGCCGCGGCGAGGACGGCTGGAAGGTCGCCGTCGCCCACGTCGCCGTCGCCGCGCCCGCCCTGGACCGCCGCATCTGGCGGGTCGTCGGGGACCCCCTCGTGCCGTCCACCCGCCCGGCCGGCGCCGGACCGGGTCCGCTCGCCGGGGAGCGCGTCGCCGTCAAGGACGTCCTCGCCGTCCAGGGCCAGCGCGTCGGCGGCGGCAGCCCCTCCCTGCTCGCCGGCTCCCGCCCCGAGCCCCGTCACGCCGCCGCGGTGCAGGCCCTGCTCGACGCCGGCGCGGAGGTCACCGGCATCGCCGCCACCGATGAGCTCGCCTACAGCCTCGCCGGCACCAGCACCCACTACGGCACGCCGCCGAACCCGCGGGCGCCGCACCGCATCAGCGGCGGATCGACCTCGGGCCCGGCCACCGCCGTCTCTCTCGGGCACGCGAGCATCGGCCTCGGCACCGACACCGGCGGCTCGATCCGTGTCCCCGCCGCCTACCAGGGGCTGTGGGGGCTGCGGCCCACCCACGGCGCCGTCTCCCGCGAGGGTGTGCTCCCGCTCGCCCCGAGCTTCGACGCCGTCGGCCTCCTCACCCGCACGCCGAGCCTGCTCGCCCGGGCCGCAGCGACCCTCCTGCCCGATCACGGGCAGGTGCTCACGGACCCCGTGCTGCGCACCGTCCCCGGTCTCGAGCAGCAGCTGGACGCCGAGATCGCCCGCGCCCTCGAGGCGTCGCTCCGCCGCTGGTCGGAGATGACCCCCGTCGAGCCGGTCGCTCCGCTCGGGACGGAGGAGCTCGAGCGCTGGGCCGAGGCGTTCTCCGTCCTCCAGGCCCGTGAGGCCTGGGTGGCCCACGGTCCGTGGGTGCGCGCCCACCGCGAGGCGCTCGCCCCCGACGTCGGCGCCCGCCTCGACCGCGCCGCCGCCCTCACCGCCGCCGACGAGGACTCCGCCCGTGTCGAGCGCGCCCGCGCCGTGGAGGCGATCCACGCCCGGCTCGCCGACGGGGTGCTGGTGGTGCCCGCGACCTCGTCGGTCGCGCCGCTGCTGCACGAGGCCGCCGCCGGAGGCCCGGTCCTCGAGGCGCAGCGCGCCCGCACCCTGCGCCTGACCTGCCTCGCGGGACTCGCAGGGCTGCCCGCCGTCGCCGTCCCCCTGAGCGCCGACCCGCAGGGCGTGGGGGAGCGCCTGCCCACCGCCCTCACCCTCGTCGGCCCGCCGGGCAGCGACCTCGACCTGATCCGCCTCGCCGCACACCTCGAGGGAGAGCCCGCATGAGCCCCTGCACCGCCCTGGACCACCTCAACGGCGCCCCGACCGTCGAGCTCGCCGAACAGCTGCGCGGCTGCGCCCCGATCGAGAGCTGGGTGCGGCATCTCATCGCCTCCCGCCCCTATCCGAGCCGGGAGTCGCTGCTCGCCGAGGCCTCCGCCCGCGCCCGCACCTGGTCCACCGCCGAGGTGCTCGGGGCCCTCGCCCACCACCCGCGGATCGGCGAGCGGGCCGGTGATCGGGCCGTCGCGCTGAGCGCCGTCGAGGCGGAGCACTCCGCCGCCGAGCAGGCCGGGGTCGACGACCCGGACGCGTGGGTCCTCGCCAACTCTCGCTACGAGCGGCGCTTCGGCACCGTGTTCCTGATCCGCGCCGCGGGCCGCAGCCAGGCCGAGATGCTCGCCGAGCTCGAGCGCCGCCTCCTCCTGGACGACGAGGAGGAGCGGGCGGAGCGCGCCGAGCAGCTCCGCCAGATCGCCCTGCTCCGTCTCGACGCCCTGGTCGCGGACTGACCCGCATCGGTAACACCCCTGAAACGTTCGTTGCATTGACTGGGGTCATTCACCGGAACGGCCCCAGGACGGAACTCCCCATGAGCACAGCCCCGATCGACCCGCCGCAGCGGCTCCTGATGGGTCCGGGCCCCATCAGCGCCGATCCGCGCGTCCTGCGCGCGATGTCCGCCGCGCTCGTGGGCCAGTTCGACCCCGCGATGACCGCCTGGATGTCCGAGACCCAGACCCTCTACCGCGAGGTGTTCCGCACCGCGAACGAGGCGACGCTGCTGGTGGACGGCACCTCCCGCGCCGGCATCGAGGCGGTGATGGTCTCCCTGCTCGAGCCCGGCGACCGGGTGCTCGTGCCGATCTTCGGCCGCTTCGGCCACCTGCTCGTCGAGATCGCCGAGCGCTGCGGAGCGGAGGTTCACGTCCTGGAGGTCGAGTGGGGCCAGGTGGTCCCCGTCTCCCGGATCCGCGAGGCCGTGGCCCGAGTGCGCCCCAGGCTGCTCGCGGTGGTGCAGGGGGACACCTCCACCACCATGAACCAGCCCCTCGAGGAGCTCGGCGCGATCGCGGCGCACCATGGCGCCCTGCTGTACACCGATGCGACCGCCTCCCTGGGCGGCAACGAGCTGGCCGTGGACGCGTGGGCGATCGACGCCGCCACCGCCGGGCTGCAGAAGTGCCTGGCCGGACCCTCGGGCAGCTCCCCGCTGACTCTCTCGGAGCGGGCGCGCGAGATCATCTCCGCCCGGCGCCATGTCGAGGCCGGGATCGCCGACGGCAGCACGGGCCGCGGGCGGCGCATCGCCTCGAACTACTTCGACCTCTCGATGATCCTGGACTACTGGGGCGAGCAGCGGCTGAACCACCACACCGAGGCGACCAGCATGCTGTACGCCGCGCATGAATGCGCTCGGCTGCTAGTGGAGGAGGGGATCGACGAGGCCGTCGCCCGGCACCGACTGCACGGGGGAGCGATGGCCGCGGGGGTGCAGGGGCTCGGGCTCGAGCTGTTCGGCGATCAGGCCCACCGCATGCACAACGTGCTGGCCGTGCGGATCCCCGACGGGATCGACGGGGACGCCGCGCGCGCCGCGATGCTCGAGGACTACGGCATCGAGATCGGCACGAGCTTCGGGCCGCTCCACGGGACGGTGTGGCGCATCGGCACGATGGGCTACAACGCCCGTCGGGACGCGGTGCTGCTCACCCTCGCCGCGCTCGAGCAGGTGCTCCGCCGCGGCGGCGTGAGCGTGCGGGGCGGCGGAGGCGTCGGCGCGGCCCTCGAGCACTACGACGGAGCGACCCCTGAGAGCGCGGGAGGCGGGCGATGAGCGCCGACGCCCTCGAGGCCGCCCGCCGCATCATGGCCGACTGCGACCGGATCGCCGCCATCTCCGCGCGCGAGGACGGCATCGAGCGCACCTACCTCACTCCCGAGCACGCCCGGCACAACACCGTCGCCGCGGAGCTCATGACTGCGGCGGGCCTGCACACCTGGCAGGACGCCGCCGGGAACCAACGGGGTCGGCTCGAGGGCTCCCGGCCCGGGCTGCCCGCCCTCGTCCTCGCCTCCCATCTGGACACCGTGCCCGACGCCGGACGGTACGACGGGATCCTCGGGGTGCTGCTCGCGATCGAGACCGTCGCCCGGCTGCGGGAGCGGGCCGCGGAGCTGCCCTTCGCCCTCGAGGTCGTCGCCTTCGCCGACGAGGAGGGCACCCGCTTCGGCGTCACCCTGCTGGGCAGCCGAGCGCTGGCCGGCACCTGGGAGCCCGAGTGGTTCGACCTGCCCGACGCGGACGGCGTCACCATGGCCGAGGCCTTCGCCTCCTTCGGCCTGGACCCCGCCCGGATCGACGAGGCGGCGCTGCGCCGCGAGGACCTCGCCGGCTACCTCGAGGTGCACATCGAACAGGGCCCCTACCTCGAGGCCGCGGACCGGCCCCTCGGCGTGGTCACCTCCATCGCCGGTGCCCGCCGCTTCACCCTCACCGTCCACGGGGAGGCCCGGCATGCCGGCGGCACCCCCTACGAGCGGCGTCGCGACGCGCTGATCGGCGCGAGCCGTGCGGTGCTCGACATCGAGCGGATCGCCCGGGAGCACGGAGCGATCGCGACCGTCGGCCGCCTCGAGGCGTTCCCCGGCGGGGTCAACGTGGTGCCCGGACGGGTGGAGATGTCGCTGGACCTGCGCGCCGAGACGGACCGGCTGCGCGACGAGGTGCTCGAGCGGATCCTGGAGCGCGTACGCGGCGCCTGCGCTGAGCGGCGGCTCACGCTGGACGTGGAGCAGATCCACGCGGCCCCGGCCGTGCGCTGCGCGCCCCGTCTGATGGACGCGGTGCGTGCGGGGATCCGTGCGACGGGCGATGATGAGCCGATGGAGCTGTTCTCCCGAGCCGGTCACGATGCGATGGCGATGGCCGCCATCACCGACATCGGCATGCTGTTCGTCCGCTGCGCCGACGGCATCAGCCACCACCCCGACGAGTCCGTCACCGTCGAGGACGTGGCCGTCTCCCTGCAGGCCTTCGAGGAGGCCGTCCTGCACACCGCGGGCGCGGCATGAACGGTGCCCGCATCGACGCGCGGATCGACGGCAGGTATGCCGAGCTCACGCCCCAGGAGCGGCGAGTCTGCGACTTCCTGCTCGACCACCTCGGCGACCTGGCCGTGTTCAGCGCCGCGGACATCAGCCGCGAGACCGGAGTGTCCAAGGCGACGGTGAGCCGGCTGTTCCGCAAGCTGGACTTCGCGGACTACCGCGAGGTCAAGGAGCACACCCGGGCCATGCGCAGCGCCGGCACGCCGCTCGCGGCGCCCATCCGGACCGGCGTGCCGGGACTGGGGCCCGGTCTGGAAGCGCATCTGCGCGCGGAGCGAGAGAATCACGACCGTCTGCTCAGCGTGCTCACCGCCGGGGGGCTCGAGCAGGCCACCGCCCTGCTGAGCGGGGCGCGGCGGATCCTCGTCATCGGCCTGCGCAACAGCTATCCGGTCGCCCTGCATCTGCACCAGCAGCTGATCCAGGCCCGGGAGGACGTGCGGGTGGCGCCGCGGCCGGGCCAGGCGCTGGGGGAGGAGCTGGTCGGCATCGGCGCCGACGACCTGGTGGTGCTGGTCGGCTTCCGCCGACGTCCCGCCACCTTCCCCGCCCTCGCCGCGGCGATCTCCGACGGACCGGCCTCGTGCCTGCTGATCGGCGACGGCACCGCCCGCCCCTACGCCGCCGGGGCCGACTGCTGGCTCGAGTGCCCGATCGACTCCGACGGCGCCTTCGACTCCTACTCGACCGCGATGGCGCTGGTATCGGTGCTGTCCAACGGCGTGCTGAACCGGCTGGGGCCGAAGGGGTCCCGCCGCATCAGCCGCATCACCGCCGCCTACGACCTCCTCGGCGAGCTCGAGGACAGCTGAGCCGGAGCGGCAGACGGCCGCTCCCCGCGCGCACGGGAACGGGGGCGGACCCTGCGGTCCGCCCCCGTCGGCTCCCCCACGTCAGATCAGGTCAGGGTTCTCCGCGTAGACCTCCTCGAGCAGGCTGGTGTCGAAGTAGTCCTCCACGGTGAGGTCGTAGCCGGCCGCGACCAGCGCGTCCACGTTCTGCTGCATGAGCTCGTCGGACATGGTCAGCAGACCGTTCGCGTCGGTCTCGTCGGTGCTGACCAGCGCCACCTGCTCCTCGGCCTGCCGGGTCTCCTTCTCCATGTCCAGGCCGAGATCCTGGCCGAAGTCCTCGACCGCGAGGCGCGCGCTCTCCTCGGGCTCGGCGATCGCGTCCTTCCAGCCGCGGATGAGCGCCACCAACGCCGCCTTCAGCAGGTCGCGCTGGGTCTCGATGGACTCCTGTGTGACCACGATGCTCTCGGCCATGAACGGCAGGCCGTTGTCCGCCAGCGGCAGGTTCACCACGTCCTCGCCGGCGAGCTCCAGGGTCAGCGCCTCGTTGGTGAGGTAGCCGAAGAACCCGTCGACCTCGCCGTTCACGAGCGGCTGCGGGTCGTACTGCACCGGCACCTTCTCGAGCTGGGCCGCGTCGATCCCGTTGGCGGCGAGGAACCCGTCGAACAGGGTCTCGTTCACGCCGGTCTGCACGCCGATCTTCTTGCCGACGAGGTCCGCCGGGGTGGCGATCGGGGCGGCGTCGCCGAGGGAGATGATCGTGAAGGGGTTCTTCTGGTAGGTGGTGCCGATGATCTTCAGCGGCGCCTCCTCGTCCTGGATCAGCGGCGCCACGCCGAGCGGCGAGGTGGTGCCCATGATCGCCGAGCCCGAGAGGACCATCGTCTCGCTCGAGGTGCCGGACGGTCCGCCGGCGATGAGGTTCACCTCGGAGAACCCGGCCTCCTCGAAGTAGCCGCGGTCGATGGCCATGTACTCGCCGGCGAACTCCGCGTTCTTGATCCACGAGAGGTTGATGTCGAGCGTGCCGTAGTCGGCCGCGCCCTCCCCGCTGTCAGAGGAGCCGGCGGAGGCGGACTCGGCGTCGGCCCCGCCGCAGGCGGCCAGCGACAGGGCGCCGAGCGCGGCGAGGGACGTGCCGATCACGACGCGTCGGGTCGGGGTGGAGGCAGGGGTGCGAGGGGTCTTCATGGCGTTCGCCTTCTTCTCAAGGGGTGCAGCGCCTCGGGGCAGTGGCGGCGAGTCCGACGCTAGGGATCGTGTGTTTCAGCGGGCGTCTGGGCCTGTTTCGCGGCGGTTACATCTGCAGAGCAGACCCGCGAAACACATGTTTTACACGGGAGAAACGGTCCGGCCGTACCCGATTCCTAGCGTGGAGGAACCAGGGCGGGACCCGGCCGCGCAGCCTGTCGCAGGCGGCGCGCGGGACTCGCCGACCGCCGGAGGAAGGACGCCGTCATCAGCCACGTCACCACCCACGTGCTCGACACCGGCACCGGCCGACCCGCTGTCGGCGTCGCCGTGACTCTCCTGGATGTAGGCGGCTCCGAGGTCGCGACCGGGGTCACCGACGCCGACGGGCGCGTGCGCGACCTCGGCCCGATCGCGCTCGTGCCGGGCACCTACCGCCTCCGCTTCGCGACCGGCGCCTACTACGCCGAACGCCGTCAGGTCACGTTCTTCCCCGAGGTCGAGGTGGCCTTCTCCCTCGACGAGGGCCACGCCCATGTGCCGCTCCTGCTGAGCCCCTTCGCCCACTCCACCTACCGAGGCAGCTGACATGCTCGAGACCACCACCCCGCAGACCCCCGCCGGTCAGACCCCCGCCCCGTCGGCCGCCCCCGCGGGCTCCGCGCCCGCCGGCTCCGCCCCCTCCGCCGTGCTGGGCCGGAACCAGTACGGCAAGGCCGAGGTGCGGCTCGTCCACGTGGACCGCTCCACCCCGCGCCATGCGCTGACGGACCTGAACGTCACCTCGATGCTGCGCGGCGACTTCGAGGACTGCTACCGCACCGGCGACAACGCGCGCGTCATCGCCACGGACACGCAGAAGAACACCGTCTACGCCTTCGCGAAGCAGTACGGCGTCGCCGGACCCGAGCGGTTCCTGCTGCGCCTGGCCGAGCACTTCCTGGCCGAGGGCACGTGGCTGACCGGCGGGCGCTGGGAGGCCGAGCAGTTCGGCTGGGATCGCATCACCGCCGCAGGTGAGGGGCACGACCACTCCTTCGTGCGCACCGGACCCGAGGTCCGCACCGCCGCCGTCACCGTCCAGGACGGCGCCACCCACGTGATCGGCGGGATCAAGGACCTCGTGGTCCTGAAGTCGACCGGCAGCGAGTTCCACGGCTTCCCGCGGGACCGGTACACGACCCTGCCCGAGACCACCGACCGCATCCTCGCCACCGAGGTCACCGCCCGCTGGCGCTTCCGGGAGCCCATCACGGCCGACGGGACCTCCGGTGTCGACCCGGACGAGACCTTCGCGGCGGTGCGCGCGGTGCTGTTGGAGACCTTCGCGACCACGCACTCCCTGTCCCTGCAGCAGACCCTCTTCGCGATCGGCGAGGCCGTGCTCGCCGCCCGTCCGGAGCTGGCCGAGATCCGCATGGTCATGCCCAACAAGCACCATTACCTCGTGGACCTCAGCCCCTTCGAGCTCGGCAACGACAACGAGGTGTTCATCGCCGGGGACCGCCCCTACGGCCTCATGCAGGCGGCGGTCACGCGCCCCGGCGAGCCCGACCAGCCGGCCGCCTGGGAGTGGCTCGGCGGATTCTGCTGAGGCCCCGGACCATGCCAGGACCAGGGACGAGGGCCGCGACGAGAGCCGGGACGAGCTCCGGCGAGCTGCACACCGTCCGCGCCCACGAGATGCTGCTCGGGGACCGGCTCGTCGCGGCCGAGCTCGACATCGAGGACGGCCGGATCACCGCGATCCGCCCGCTCCCGGACGAGGCCCCGCGCCTGCCCGGCACCCTCGTCGTCCCCGACGGTCTGCAGGTGCTGCCCGGGAACGTGGACACCCACGTGCACATCAACGAGCCCGGCCGCACCGAATGGGAGGGTTTCGCGACCGCGACTCGCGCCGCCGCGCTCGGCGGGGTCACGACCCTCGTGGACATGCCGCTGAACTCCGTCCCGCCCACGATCGACGTGGCATCGCTGCGTGTGAAGCAGGCCGCCGCCCGCGACGCACTCGCGGTGGACCTCGGGTTCTGGGGCGGGATCGTCCCCGGCAACACCGCCCAGCTGCGCCCGCTGTGGGAGGCGGGCGTGATGGGCTTCAAGTGCTTCCTGCTGCCGTCGGGGGTGGACGAGTTCCCGCCGGTCGACGCCGCCCAGCTGCGCGCGGCGATGCATGAGGTCGCCACCTTCGACGGGCTCGTGATCGTCCACGCCGAGGACGCCTCCACCATCGACGCCGCACCGGCGGTGCCGTCCGCGAGGTACACGGACTTCGTCGCCTCCCGGCCCGAGTCCGCCGAGGTCACTGCGATCGCGGGGCTCATCGAGGCGGTGCGCGAGACCGGGGCCCGCACCCACCTGCTGCACCTCTCCAGCGCCCGCGCCCTGGACCTCATCCAGCAGGCCAAGGCGGAGGGTCTGCCACTCACGGTCGAGACCTGCCCGCACTACCTGTGCTTCGCCGCGGAGGCCGTGCCGGATGCGTCGCCGGAGTACAAGTGCTGCCCGCCGATCCGCGACGCCGGCAACCGCGACGCCCTCTGGCAGGGCCTCGAGGCCGGGCTCATCGACATGATCGTCACCGACCACTCGCCGTCCTCCCCGGCGGAGAAGCACCGTGGCGCCCCCGACCTCCAGCAGGCCTGGGGCGGGATCTCCGGACTCCAGGCCGGTTTCACGGCCGTCGCCGCCGAGGCCCGCACCCGCGGCATCGACATCGCCCAGGTGAGTCGCTGGATGGCGCGGGCGACCGCCGACCTCGTGGGCCTCGCCCACAAGGGCCGCCTCGAGGTGGGCGCCGACGCGGACCTGATCCTCTACGATCCGGCCCGCCCCCAGACCCTGCGCGCGGACCGCTTCGCCCACCGTCACCCGCTCTCCGCCTACGACGGCCTCGCGCTCCAGGGCGCGGTGGTCGATGCGGTGCTGCGCGGGCAGATCCTCGCGGCCGACGAGGACGCGTCCCCGCGCGGCCGGTTCCTCACGGGGCCCGGGGCGACGACGCCCGGCGTGGAGCAGGCGGGAGCGGGCGCATGAGCGACATCCTCGCCTCGCCGCTCCCGGGTGGCCTCGCCGCGGCCTGCACCCGCTGGCTCGAGGCCGGCAAGCCCCTCGCGCTCGCCACCATCGTCGCGACCGAGGGCTCCGCGCCCCGGCCGCTCGGCACCACGATGGTGATCGGGGAGGGCGGGCTGGTGCGCGGCTCCCTCTCCGGCGGCTGCGTCGAGTCCGACCTCATCGAGCAGGGCCTCGAGGTGCTCGCCACCGGCGTGCCCGAGCGCCGCACCTACGGCTACACCGACGCCGCCGCCTGGGAGGTGGGGCTCATGTGCGGCGGCAGCATCGACGTGCTCGTCCAGCCCCTCGCCGCCCCGGACCCCGCCGCCGGACTCGACGCGCTGCTGGACGGTGCACCGGGAGCGCTGCTGTGGAACCTCGACGAGCCGAGCCGACGCCTCGCCCTGCCCGTCCCGCTCGCCGACGACGCGGGGGAGTGGGAGGGCCCGCTCGCGGCACTGCTCGCCGGGGCCGACGGGCCCGGCGCGACCGGCGAGGCCGACGCGACCGGCGGAGCGAGCGAGCCCGTGCTCTTCGTCGACCCCGCGCTCGTGCGCCGCCTCGCCGCACAGCTCGCCGCCCGCACCGCCGCCGGCGAGACCGGCATCGTCTCCCTCCCCACCGGCTGCGGTCTGGCCGCCGAGGGCATCCCGGCCCTGCCCGCACCCGATGCCCCCGAGCTGTTCCTCCTCGTGAGGCGCCCCGCCCCGCGCCTCATCGTCAGCGGCACCACCGACCTCGCCGCGGCCCTGCTCGCCCAGGGCCGCACCCTCGGCTATGACACCACCGTCGTCGACCCGCGCAGCACCTTCCTCACCCGCGAGCGGTTCCCCGCCGCGGACCGGATCGTCGTCGCCCGCCCCGACCGCTACCTCCGCGAGGAGGACGAGGCCGGGCGGCTCGACCACCGCACCGTCATCGCGTGCCTGGGGCATGATCCGAAGATCGACGACCCCCTGGTCGAGACCGCGCTCTCCCTCCCGGTCGCCTACGTCGGCGCGATGGGCTCCCGCCGCACCCACGACGAGCGGATCCGCCGCCTCCTCGAACGGGGCGTGACCATCGCCCAGCTCGAGGCCCTGCACTCGCCGATCGGCATGGACCTCGGCGGCTCCACCCCCGCCGAGTTCGCGCTCTCCGTCATGGCGGAGGTCGTCGCCGAGCGCACCGGTCGCGCGGCCGCCGCCCCGCTCCGCACCACCACCGGACCCCTGCACGGGAGGATCCCCGCATGACCGGCACCCCGCAGACCTCCCGCCCCGCACCCCCGGTCGGAGCCCCCGTGATCGTCGACGGCACCCCCGCCGCGACCCCGCCCCGCCCCGGCCAGTGCCTGCGCACCTACCTGCGCGATCTCGGTCGCCTCGGGGTGAAGAAGGGCTGCGACGGAGGCGACTGCGGCGCCTGCACCGTCCACCTGGACGGCAAGCCCGTGCACAGCTGCGTGGTCCCCGCCGTCCGCGCGGCGGGCGCGAGCGTCACCACGATCAACGGCCTCGCCGCGACCATCGAGCCACCGGCCGCAGAGCCGTGCCCCGCGGACCCGCCCGAGCATCCCGTCCAGTGCGCGTTCCGCACGGCGCAGGGCTTCCAGTGCGGGTTCTGCACCCCCGGCATGATCATGACCGCCGCGGCGCTGACCGATGGGGACCGGGCCGACCTTCCCCGCTCCCTCAAGGGCAACCTCTGCCGCTGCACCGGCTACTCCGCGATCGAGGACGCGATCTCCGGCTGCGCCCACGTCGAGGAGGGGGCGGCCGCGGGTCGCAGCCTCGGCGCCCCCGCCGCCCGCCGCGTCGTCACCGGCACCGAGCCGTACACCCTCGACGTCGACCCCGCGACGCTGCCCGGGCTGCTGCACCTGAAGCTGCTGCGCTCCCCGCACGCCCACGCCCGCATCCGGGCGATCGACACCGCCTCCGCGCTCGCCGTCCCCGGCGTGCACAGCGTTCTCACCCACGAGGACGCCCCGGACGTCCTGTTCTCCACCGGCCAGCACGAGCACCTCGCCGACGACCCCCTGGACACCCGGGTGCTCGACGACACCGTCCGCTTCGTCGGGCAGCGCGTCGCGGCCGTGCTCGCCGACTCCGTCGCGGCGGCCGAGGCCGGGGTGCGCGCCCTGCAGGTCGACTACGAGCTCCTCGAGGCGAACACCGACCCCACCCGGGCCCGCACCGGTCCGGCCCTGCACCGAGAGAAGACCGAGGGCTCCGGCATCGCCGACGCGGCCACGAACCTCGTTGCCGCCCTGCACACCCGGGTCGGGGACCTCGAGGCCGGCCTCGCCCGCGCCGCCGTCGTGATCGACCGCGAGTTCGAGACCCAGCGCGTCCAGCACGTCAGCCTCGAGACCCACGCCTCGATCGCCTCCCTCGACCCCGACGGCACGCTCGTGGTCCGCTCGAGCACCCAGGTCCCCTACCTCGCCCGCCGAACCCTGGCGCGCCTGTTCGACCTGCCCGCCGAGCGGGTCCGCGTGATCGCCCCGCGCGTGGGCGGCGGCTTCGGCGGGAAGCAGGAGGTGTTCACCGAGGACCTGGTGGCGCTCGCGACCCTGCGCACCGGCCGGCCGGTGCAGCTCGAGCACACCCGCACCGAGCAGTTCACCTCCACCTCGGTGCGCCACCCCATGCGGCTGCGGGTCCGGGCCGGGGCCGACGCCGACGGTCGCCTCACCGCGATCCACCTCTCGCTGCTCTCGAACACCGGCGCCTACGGCAACCACGGCCCCGGCACCATGTTCCACGGCACCGGCGAATGCCTGGCCGTCTACAACGCGCCGGCCAAGGCGGTGGACGCCGAGGTCGTCTACACGAACACCGTCCCCTCCGGGGCGTTCCGCGGCTACGGGCTGAGCCAGACCGTCTTCGCGATCGAGTCCGTGATGGACGAGCTCGCCCGTGCCCTGGGCCTGGAGCCCTTCGCGTTCCGCCGCCGGAACGTGATCCGCGAGGGCGACCCCATGATCTCCACGTCGCCGACGCCCACGGCGGACGTCGAGTACGGCTCCTACGGCCTGGACCAGTGCCTGGACCTGGTCGAGGAGGCGCTCGCCGGCCCGGCGGAGGAGGCCGACGGCGGTGCCCGGGGGATCGCGGGGCTCGGCCCCGACTGGGCGATCGGCACCGGCATGGCGCTGTCGATGCTGGACACCGTGCCGCCGCGCGGCCACCACTCCCACAGCCGACTCGCCCTGCGGGGCGACGGGAGGATCGAGGTGCGGACGGGCACGGCCGAGTTCGGCAACGGCACCACCACCGTCCACGTCCAGCTCGCGGCGGCCGCGCTCGGCTGCGCCCCGGAGCGGATACGCATCCTGCAGTCGGATACCGCCCTGGTCGGCCACGACACCGGGGCGTACGGCTCGGCCGGCACCGTCGTCGCCGGCAAGGCGACCTTCCACGCCGCGCAGGCCCTCGGCCGCCGGCTCGCCGAGAGGGCGTCGGCGCTCCGCGGCACGACCACGGACCCGTCGGACTGGGCGGGGGAGGAGTCCGGTCTCCGCCACGGGGTGACCGGGGCCCTCGTCCCCTGGGAGGAGCTCGCCGCGAGCACGACCGGCCCGGACTCCCCGGGGCCGCTCGAGGCGGAGGCCCACTGGGACGGCTCGCCGCGCTCCGTCGCCTTCAACGTCCACGGGGTGCGGGTCGCCGTGCACCGCCGCACCGGCGAGCTGCGGATCCTGCGTAGCATCCAGGCGGCCGATGCCGGCTTCGTGGTCAATCCCCACCAGTGCCGCGGCCAGGTGCAGGGCGGCGCCGCGCAGGCCCTCGGCGCCGCCCTGTACGAGGAGGTGGTGGTCGAGGCGGAGGGGCGGGTGAGCACCGACATCCTGCGCCAGTACCACATCCCCACCTACGCCGACGTCCCCCGCACCGAGGTGCTCTTCGCGACCACGAGCGACCGGCTCGGCCCGCTGGGCGCGAAGTCCATGAGCGAGAGCCCGTACACGCCCGTCGCCCCGGCGCTCACCAACGCCGTCCGCGACGCCGTCGGGGTGAGGATGACGTCCCTGCCCATGAGCCGGGACCGCCTGTACCTCGCGATGAAGGCCGCCGGGGTGACGGGCTGACGGGACCTCAGCCCGCGTGCACCCCGGTGCCCCGCGCGTTGTACAGCGTCGCGGAGCCCGCGGAGACGAGGTCCCGGTAGCCGGCCAGCACCTCGACCGCCTCCTCGCGCAGCACGTCGGTCTCCACCTCGATGCCCCGCTCGCGGAACCGACCGATCCAGTCCTCCGGCATGGGGCCCTCGTCGAAGCCGGTGAGCTCCTCCACCTCGGGTCCGTCCACGGCGATGACCAGGCGCGTCACCCCCGACCACATGGTCGCGCCGTAGCACATGACGCATGGGCGCGCGTTGACCCACAGCTCGAGCGGGGCCGCGCCGGCGGCGCCCAGATCCCAGGCACCCCGCCGCCTCTGCGCGAGGGAGAGCGTCGTGACCTCGGCGTGCATCGAGGACAGCCCCGAGGCGAGCACCCGGTTCACGCCAGCCGCGACGATCTCCCCGCTCGCGCCGTCGCGCACCAGGGCGGCGAAGGGCCCGCCGCCGCCCTCGCGCACGTTCCGCTCCGCGAGCCGGTTCAGCAGCCGCATGAGCACGGTGCGCGTGGCCGGGGAGTCGCCGCTCGGGGCGGCGCCGAGCGCGGCCACCTCCTCCGCGACCCAGTCCGGCATGGTGACGCCGAAGGTCGAACGGGCGGTGGATGCGTGCTGGTCCATGGGCTGCCTCCCGGCGGTCTGATGACGGTGCGGACTCGCACCCTCCGGTCGCCGTCAGGCTAGGGGCGGGACGTGTCGACCATGTTTCCGCGGGTGCCGTCGTGCGGGGGTCCGGGTGCCTGTGGACCCGGGTTTACGCCGTCGAAACAGGAGCGCACCGCTGGCGAAACAGTCGTTCCATAGCGTGGCCGTCACCGGAAGACCTGGTGCGGTGACCGACCTCGGAGCACCGTGTGCGGCTCGCCGGACCGTCCTCCCAGAAAGGGGCTCCCGTGTCCTGTCTCCGACCCGCCCCCGCCGGCCCGAGCCGGCTCCGTCCCTCCCGTCGCCTGCTGCTGGGCGGGGCGCTCGCCGCCCCGGGCCTCGCTCTGACCGCGTGCTCCGCGGCCGACGGGTCGGGCGCCGACGCCGGGAGCCTCGGCGGGCTCGAGGTGAACCAGAACTGGATCCGCACCACCGAGTTCGCCGGCGAGTACTTCGCCGACTCCCGCGGCTACTACGCGGAGGCCGGCTTCGACGAGGTGACCCTCATCCCCGGCGGGCCCAGCGGCACCTCCTCCGAGGCGATGGTCCTCTCCGACTCCGCGCTCGTCGGTATGACCCCCCCGCTCGCCGCCGGATCGATGGTCGCGGGGGAGGAGGCGCCGCTCGTGCTGCTCGGGGCGAAGTTCCAGCGCAACCCCTTCACCATCTGCTCCACCTCCGCCTCCCCGATCACCACCCCCGCCGATCTCGTCGGCCGGCGGATCGGCGTCGCCACCGGCACCAACGAGGTGCTCTTCGACGCGCTCCTGGAGGTCAACGGGATCGACCCCGCCGACGTCGAGCGGGTGACCGTCCAGTTCGATCCGCAGCCGCTGATCAACGGGGAGGTCGACGGGCAGATCTGCACCCTCACCAACGAGGCGATCACCGTCGCCCTCGCGGGCCTGGAGGTCGTGAACCTGCCGCTCGCCGAGAACGGCCTGCCCTTCGTCTCCGGCGCCTTCGTCACGACCGCGGCGAACGTCCAGGAGCGGCGGGAGGAGCTCAAGGCCTTCCTGCTCGGCACGATCCGCGGCTGGCAGGACGCCCTCGCCGACCCGGCGGAGTCCGCCCGGCTCGCCTATGAGGAGTACGGCGCGGACCTCGGCCTGGATCCCGAGAAGGAGCAGCGCCAGGCCGAGGCCCAGAACCAGCTCGTCGTCAGCGAGGAGACCGCGGCGAACGGGCTGTTCACGATCTCCGAGGAGCTCGCCGCGACGAACGTCGAGCTGCTGGCGCTCGCCGGCCACGTGGTCGACCAGGGCTCCTTCTTCGACCCGACCCTGCTGCAGGAGGTTTACGAGGAGAACCCCGACCTCCTCGCCTCCTGACCCGTCCCCGATCCGAAGGGCACACCCATGACCGCGCAGCACGATCCCCGGCCCCGCGCCGAGATGCCCGAGGCCGGCGCCACCGGCATCGACCTCCGGGGCCTGAGCAAGACCTTCACCTCGGGCCGCCGCCCCGTGACCGCCTTCCAGGACACGCAGCTCGCCACCGACCGCGGCTCCTTCCTCTCGCTGCTCGGGCCCTCCGGATGCGGCAAGTCCACGATCCTGCGGATCCTCGCCGGACTCGAGGCGCCGACGACCGGCACCGCGCTCGTGGACGGGATGAGCCCCGAGCAGCTGCGCGCCAGCTCCCGTCTCGGGATCGCCTTCCAGGACTCCGCCCTGCTGCCCTGGCGCACCGTGCGCGGCAACATCCGTCTCGCCCTCGAGGTCGCCGGGAAGCTCGAGAACGAGCCCTACATCGACGACCTCCTGGACCTCGTGGGGCTGCGCGCCTTCGAGAACGCGAAGCCGGGCCAGCTCTCCGGCGGCATGCGCCAGCGCGTCTCGATCGCCCGCGCCCTCGTCGTCAAGCCGGAGGTGCTGCTGCTCGACGAGCCCTTCGGCGCGCTCGACGACATGACCCGTCAGCGCCTGAACCTCGAGCTGCTCCGCATCTGGACCGAGAAGCCCGCGACGACCCTGATGGTCACCCACGGCATCTCCGAGGCCGTGTTCCTCTCCGACCAGGTCGCCGTGATGAGCGCGCGGCCCGGCCGGATCGTCGAGGTGTTCGACGTGGACCTGCCGCGTCCCCGCACCCCGGAGATGATGCGCACGCCCGAGTTCCACGCCCTGTGCGACCACGCCTCCGAGGTGCTGTTCGGCGCCCCGGCCGGCGCCGCCGCGCTGTCCGAGAGCGCGTGAGCCCGCCGACACGGGAGAAGGAGGACCATGCCATGACCGCTGCCACCCCCACCACCGCCGTCGCGGACGACATCCCCGCCGCCCCCTCCCTGCCCGCCCGTCGGCCGCTGCCCCGCTGGGCGATCGGCGTGCTCGGCACCCTCGCCGTGATCGCCGGGTGGTGGATCCTCGCCGGCACGGTGCTCTCCGGGGTCGGGGCCGCCGAGGGCGGAGCGATCCCCACTCCCGGTGCGATCCTCGCCCAGTTCGCGGTCGATGGCTGGTCCTACTACGCCCGCAACGCCTCCGTCACCCTCGCCGAGGCGGGCCTCGGGTATCTCGCCGGGAACGCCCTCGCCCTGCTGCTCGCCGCCGTGGTGATGCTCGTGCCTGCGCTCGAACGGATCATCACCCAGCTCGGCGTCATCAGCTACTGCCTGCCTCTCGTCGCGATCGGCCCGATCATCTTCATCGTCCTCGGGCCGCCCGCCTCCGGCGCTCCCTCCGGGACCGCCGTCGTCCTTGCCGCGCTGTCGGTCTTCTTCACGACCCTGGTCGGCTCGATCCTGGGGCTGCGCAGCGCCGACCGGGCCGCTCTGGACGTCATCACCGTCTACGGCGGCACCCGCCTCACGCAGCTCCGCACCGTCCAGGTCATCTCCGCTCTGCCCAGCGTCCTGAGCTCCCTGAAGATCGCGGCGCCGGGCGCGCTGCTCGGTGCGGTGCTCGGCGAGTACGTGGGCGGCGTGGACCGGGGGCTCGGCCCCGCCATGGTCAACGCCCAGCAGTCCCTGGAGATCGAGCGGGTGTGGGGCGTCGCGATCGTGTGCGGTCTGCTCGCGGGCGGTGCCTTCGCGGTGCTCGCGCTCATCGCCCGTGTCGCGACTCCCTGGTCCGCCGGCACCGAAGGAGGCAGGTCCTGATGGTCCACGCCCTGAAGAACTTCTCCCGTTCCGCGCTCGGGGTGCTGATCTCCCTCGCCGTGGTCCTCGCGATCTGGGCCGGAGGCCTGCGCATCCTGGACGTTTCCAGCTTCATCGGCAAGGGCCCGCTGGACGTGCTCGGCCATCTCGCGCTGGACGAGGACGCCGTCGCGCACCGCGCCGCGGTGCTCGACAACCTCACGATCACCCTCGGCGACGCGGCGATCGGCTTCGTCGCCGGTCTGGCGCTGGCCCTGGTCGTCGCGGCCGCGTTCACCCTCGTCCGCGGTGTGGAGGACGCGCTGCTGCCGCTGGCCATGCTGCTGCGCTCGGTGCCGCTCGTGGCCATGGCCCCGATCCTCATCCTCGTCTTCGGCCGGGGCACCGGGACCGTCGCCGCTATGGGCGGGGTGGTGGTGCTGTTCCCGGCGCTCGTGACCATCGTGCTCGGGCTCCGCTCCGCCTCCCCGGCCATGGTCGACGTGGTCAGCGTGTTCGGCGGCAGCAAGCTCACCGCCTTCACCAAGGTGGCCCTGCCCGCCTCGCTGCCCGCTTTCTTCACGGCGCTGCGCATCTCGATCCCGGGTGCCCTGACCGGGGCGCTGCTCGCGGAGTGGCTCGCCACCGGCCAGGGCATCGGCTACCAGATCGTCTCGGACGTCTCCCGCGCCCGGTACGACTCGGTGTGGGCGTCGGTGGTGGTCGTGACCGCGGCGTCCCTGGTCCTCTACGGACTGGTCGCAGTCCTCGAGCGCCTGGTGCTGCGGCGCATGGGCACGGCGGTCTGAGCCGGTGGACCTCTCCACCGTCGAGGCGGTCCGCGCCACCGCCGACCCGGACGAGTTCCGCGAGGGCGACGCCTGGCTCGCCGGAGGCACCGTCCTGTTCTCCTACGGCAGCGACCGCCTGCGCCGCCTGCTCGACCTCCGCAGTGCCGGCTGGGAGCCGTGGACGGTGCGCGAGGACGGCCTGGAGATCGCCGCGACCTGCACCATCGCCGAGCTCTACGCCCTCCCCGGCACGGAGGCGCCCTACCGGATCCTCCGCCCGGGCGTCACCGAGCAGCGGCGGGCCATCGGACTTCCGAGCGTCGAGGAATGGCCCGCGACCGCGCTGATCCGTCCCTGCTGCGACGCCTTCGTCGCCTCCTTCAAGATCTGGAACACCTCGACCGTCGGCGGGAACGTGGCGACCGCCCTGCCCGCCGGGCCCATGATCTCGCTGCTCGCGGGGCTCGACGCCGAGGCGACGATCTGGGGCCCGGGCGGGGCACGTCGGCGGGTGTCCGTGGCCCGGCTCGTGCTCGGCGAGCGGCGCACGGGCCTCGCCCCCGAGGAGCTGATCCGCTCCTTCCACATCCCGCGGGCCGCGCTCGAGTCCCGGGCGGCGTTCCGACGGCTGTCCCTGTCGAACCTCGGCCGCTCCGGGGTCCTGCTGATCGGACGCGACCTCGGCGACGGGCGGATGCGTCTCACCGTCACCGCGGCGACGGTGCGTCCCGTGCAGCTGGACCTCCCGCTCGGAGTGGCGGAGTCCGAGGTCGCCCGGCGCGTCGAGGGGGCCCTGCCGTGGAGCCTCGTCCACGACGACATCCACGGCCTGCCTGAGTGGCGGCGCGACATGTCCGTGCTGCTCGCGCAGGAGATCCACGCGGAGCTCGGCGCCGCACCGGAGCCGGCGCACCCTGCCCTCCATCCGCTCGAGGCGCCGGGCGGGCACCTGCGCTGACCGGGGGCCTCGCCTCACTCCGCCGGCAGCGCCTCTCGGGTGCGGCGCCCGGGCGCGCACAGCCGCTGCACAGCCCCGTCCTGCGGCAGGCATATCCGCCGTCCCTACCGTCGGGGAAATGACCGCATCGCACAACCCTGTCCCGACCGCTCCGACCTCCCGCGCCCCGTGGCCTGACCTGCTCCGCCGGCCCTCGCGGCGCGGGGTGCTCGCCCTCGGCGGGCTGGGGGCGGTGCTGGGCGTCGCGGCCTGCACCTGGTCCGGCGCCGCGGACGGGGAAGGGGTCGACGGCACCGTCGTCACCGGCGCCGTCGAGGGCGACTTCTGGGACACCTCGAGCGTGCACACCCTGGCCGTCTCCGTGGACCAGGGCGCCTATGACGCGATGATCCAGACCTATCAGGACTCCGAGGAGAAGGAGTGGATCGAGGCCGACGTCGCGATCGACGGGAACGTCTTCGAGCGCGCTGGCCTCAAGCTCAAGGGCAACTCGAGCCTGCGCGGCCTCGCGAGCGGCGGCACGGCCGCGGGCGGGGGAGCCTCTGACGGCGGGGCCGCGTCCGACGGCGGGGGTGACGCCGCCGGGGGAGCGTCGGACGGCGCTGACGCCGACGCCACACCTGCCGCCTCGGACGGCGGCGGCGAGATGCAGACAGGCGGCGGCAGGATGGGTGGCATGGACGATGAGGGCGACGGGAGCCTGTCGGCCGACGAGCCGGAGGGTCTGCCCTGGGTGATCCGCCTGGACAAGTACGTGGACGGCCAGAGCTACGCGGGCCGCACCTACTTCGCCGTGCGCGGCAACAACACCCCCTCCTCCCTCAACGAGGCGATGGCGCTCGAGGTGCTCGCCGCCGCGGGCGTCCCCGCCGAGCAGTACAGCTATACCCGCTTCAGCGTGAACGACTCCGAGGAGCGGCTGCGCCTCGTGCTGGACCTGCCCGACGACGACCTGTGGAACGAGGGCCGGTACGACGGGGTCGGCGCGACCCTCAAGGCGCAGGCCGGCGGCGATTACTCCTACCGCGGCGAGACGGAGGCGGACTACGTCGACGTGTTCGACACGGAATGGGTGGGGGACGACCTCACCACGGAGCAGAGCTTCGCCGCGCTCGGCGAGTTCCTGCAGTTCCTCGAGGAGTCCGAGGACGACGAGTTCGCCTCCACGCTCATGGACCGCTTCGACGTGGACGGCTTCGCCGCCTATCTCGCCGCCCAGGAGATGGTCGCCAACACCGACGACATCGACGGACCCGGCAACAACTCCTACCTCCACTACGACTCCGACGCGGCGACCTGGGCCGTCGTGGCCTGGGACCACAACCTCGCCTTCGGCGGCATGGGCGGTGGCCGCGGGGGTTTCGCGGCCGACGGCGCGGCGAGCGACGGGGGAGGGGAGGCCGCCGCGGGTGCCGGCGGCGGGATGCCCGGCGGAGCCCTCCCCGAGGATGGCGAGCTGCCCGAGGGGTTCGAGCCCCCGGCCGACGGGGAGATGCCCGAGGGGGCGCTGTCCGACGGCGCCGGTGCCGGCGGCCGGGGCGGGGGGATGGGTGGAGGGATGGGCGGGAACGTCCTGTCCGAGCGCTTCCTCGCCGACTCGACCTTCGCCGCGCTCTACGAGTCCGCGCTCGCCGACCTCACCGAGTCCGTCTACACCTCCGGGCAGGCGGCCGCCCGCCTCCAGGAGCTGGTCGAGCTGCTCACCGCCGACGCCTCCGATTTCGTCAGCGCCGAGGACCTCGAGGCCGACGCCGCGACCATCACCGCCGTGCTCGAGGGCTGACCGCGCCGGGCGGGGCCGAGCCGACCGCGCTCAGCGCCGCAAGTGCTCACGCCCCGTCCCCGTCCCGGCCGCCGCTGCTGGAACTCCGCGCCCTGCGTGACCTGACGGGCTGTGGGGCGTTGAGGTCACGCCTGACGCGGTGTTTCAGCAGGTGGAGACGGGCGGGTAGCCCTGGGTCACCCCGCGGTGAGGATCTCCGTGACGGCGGCGAGGAGCTCCGGGGAGGGCCGGTCGTAGTCGCGGGTGATCGGGGCATGGCCTGTCGGCGCCGACCCGATCGCGCTCAGCTCCGCGAGCGCCCCCGCGCCCTCCCGCTGCACGGCCGCGAGGACCCGCTCCTTGAGCGCGAACCCGACCTGGGCGGCATGGAGGAGATCCTCGATCTGCGCCGTCCGGTCTGGTCCGCCGATCGTGGTGAAGCCCGCAGAGCGCAGCTCGATCTCCGCTCCCGCAGCAGGCGAGCCGAGGTCGAGGAGCGCGGCGGCGCCGTCGCGGCGCACCGACACCCCCGCCGCATCCCCGGAGAGATCCGCGAAGGCGTCGGTGTCGGCCCCGAGAACGCGCAGCACGAGACGCCGGCCGCCCAGCGCTCCGCCGCCGTCGCGGAGGCGGAGCACCCCGGCGGCGACGTCGACCTCCATCGGCAGGCTGGTCCAGATCCCCTCCTCCGGCTCCTCCCAGAGGGTGAAGGCGCCGTCCGCCCCCACCGCCACCAGGATCTCCAGATCTGGACGGGTGGAGTCCGACCAGGGGTCCTCCGTCTCCGCGGCCAGGGGCAGGAAGCCTCCGGCGCGCAGCAGCACGGGGATCGAGGAGAGATCGCGATGCATCCGCACCGTGCGATCGCCCCGGTAGCTGAGGCCGGTCGTGATGTCGGTCCAGCGGCCTGCGGGAAGGCGCACGTCCACACCCGCCCGGCCGGTGTCCGGCGCGGACGGGCAGGTGATCGGCGCGACCAGCAGCTCCGAGCCGAAGGAGTACTGGTCCAGCCGCTCGTACGCCTCCGGGGAGGGGTCCGTGAAGTAGCTCGGCTCTACGAGGGAGCGGCCCTCGAGATGCGCCCGACGGTTCATCGCATGCAGGTACGGCACGAGCCGGTGCCGCATGCGCAGATGCGCGGTCATGCTCGCCTCCGCCGCGGCGCCGAAGCGCCAGGGCTCCTTCCCCGCGAACGGGGAGTTGCTCGAGTGGAGGCGCGTGATCGGGGAGAACACCCCGAACTGGACCCAGCGGGCGGCGAGCTCGTCGTCGCGGTAGCCCTCCATGTGCCCGCCGATGTCATGGCTCCACCAGCCGTAGCCGATGTTCGCCCCGGCCGCCGTGAAGCGCGGCTGGAACGCGAGGGTCTCCCAGGTCGTCACCGAGTCCCCGGAGAATCCGACCGGGTAGCGATGCGAGCCGGGGCCGGCATATCGGGAGAAGGTCAGCGGTCGCCGCCCGTCCCGCCGGTTGTCCTCGAAGTGCCCATGGTTCAGGACCCACAGCGGATCCAGCCCCGCCCGGCGCGAATACGGGCCGGACTGCCAGTCGATCCACCAGAAGTCCGTGCCGAGCGCCTCGAGGCCGCGATGCAGCACCTCGAAGTAGGCGTCCATGAAGGCGGGGTCCGCGGCGTCGAAGAGGATCGGCTCGCCGTCGGCCTCACGCCCCAGCGCTGCGCACATCGCCGGATATGCCTCCTCGAAGGCGCGCACACCGTCGGCTGGATGGACGTTCAGCGTGACCGCGAGTCCGCGATCGTGCAGAGCCCGCTGGAACCGGGCCGGATCCGGGAACAGCTCCCGGTTCCAGGTGTAGCCGGTCCAGCCCGATCCGTACCGCGGATCCACGTCGGTGAGGTGCCAGTCCATGTCGATCACGGCGACCGACAGGGGGATCCGCTCATCCCGGAAGCGATCCATCAGGGCGAGATACGAGTCCTCGTCATAGCGGTGGAAGCGGCTCCACCAGGTACCGAGCGCGAAGCGCGGCAGGAGGGGCTGCGGTCCGCTCAGCGCGTGGAGGTCCGCGACGGCGCCGATGTGGTCGTGCCCGGCGGTGAAGACGTAGAGGTCCAGCGCCTCGGGCTCTGCGTCGCGGGGGACGAGGTGGCCGTCGGCGTCGAAGACCATCGAGCGGGAGTCGTCGATCACCGCGTAGCCGTGCCGGGAGTTCACGCCCGGCTCGAGGGGGATCGGACCGTCGGCCTCGTCGAGGGTCCGGGCGGCCCCGCCGAGGTTCCCGTCGAGCACGCGCACGCTCTCGCCGCGGCGTCGGCCCTCGTGATGCGCCGGCAGGGAGAGATCCTGGCCGTAGCGCCACACCGAGTGATACGCGGAGACCGCGCCGGTGACCTGGACCTGTAGGCCGTTCGTGCTGAACGGGCCCTCGTCGTACTCGAGCCGGTAGTGGTCCGAGACGACCACGAGGCGGCCGTCCTCCCGCGTGGCCCGGACGGGCTGCGAGGGCAGGTCCCGGCGGATCGCGAAGGTCGAGGGGCGGTCCTCGAAGCGACCTGTCGGGGACCATTCGAGGCGGACCACCCGCGGGGCCACCGGCGAGATGCGATAGGTGTCGCCGCGGATCGTGCCGTCCGCGGAGAGGAGGGAATCGGACATCGGTGGGGTCACCCCTTGACGGCTGCGCTCGCCGCACCGGCGATGAAGCGCTTCTGGAAGATCAGGTAGACAGCGAGGACCGGGACGATCGACAGCGTGGTCGCCGCGAACAGCCCGCCGTAGTCCGTCGAGTAGCGGCCGCTGAAGGTGGTGAGGCCGACGGCGAGCACCTGGAGGGAGTCGTCGTCGATCATCAGATAGGGCCACAGGTAGTCCTCCCACACCCAGAGGAACTGGAAGATCGCGAGCGCGCTGATCGAGTTGGTGCTCATCGGCAGCACGATCCGGTGGAAGATGTACAGCTCCGAGGCGCCGTCCATGCGGGCGGCCTCGAGGATCTCGTCGGGGATCGAGTCCATCGACTGCTTCATCATGAAGATGCCGAAGCCGCTGAACACCGCGGGGATGATGAGGGCGGCCCAGGTCCCCTTGAGGCCGACGTCGGCGAACATCGTGTAGCGCGGGATGATCGTCACCGCCCACGGGATCATCATCGTCGCGAGGATGAAGCCGAACAGCAGGCCCCGCCCGCGGAAGACGTACTTCCCGAGCACGTAGCCGGCGAGCACGCTGGTGTAGATCGAGATGGCCGTGATGGTGACGGCGAGGATCACCGAGTTCGAGAACAGCCGCAGGAAGTCGAAGTTCTCCTGGATGGTCAGGAAGTTCTCGAGGGTCCACTCGCGCGGCAGCAGCGACTGGTCCAGCGCACGGATCTCGCTGTTGGGCTTGAAGGCGCTCAGCAGCATCCAGACGAACGGGAACACGGTGATCACGCCGATGATCAGCAGCCCGGCGTGCAGCAGGAGCGAGGGCAGGCGTCGCATGTCAGGCCTCCGTCCGGACGGTGCGGGAGGAGCCGGGGCGGCGGATCCGCATCCCGGTCGCCGCGAAGGAGAGCAGGGTCAGCACGGCCGTCACCACGAACAGGGCGAAGGCGACCGCGGAGGCGTAGCCGAAGTTGTACTTCACGAACGCCTCGTCGTAGATCAGGTACGAGAGCAGGAACGTGGAGGAGCCGGGCCCGCCCTTGGTCAGCACGAGCACCTGGATGAACGCCTGCAGGTACGAGATCAGCGAGGTGATGACGACGAAGATCGTCATCGGCCGCAGCAGCGGGAAGGTGATGCGGCGGAAGCGCTGCCAGGCGTTCGCGCCGTCCATCTGCGCCGCCTCCATGACGTCCTCGGGGAGCGAGTACAGCCCGGCGAGGAAGAGGATCACGGCGTAGCCGAAGTCCTTCCAGATCGTCATCAGCATGATCGCGGGGAGGGCGAAGGAGGTGTCGAACAGCCAGTTGACGTCCAGCCCGAAGATCGTGTTGATCGCGCCGACCTGCGGGTCGTACATCATCTTCCACACGTAGGCGACGGCGACCAGCGGCGTCACCGTCGGCATGTAGAACAGGGCCCGGAAGAAGGTCTTGAAGCGCGTGGCCCGCGAGAAGATCGCGAGGGCGAGGGCCAGGCCGATGACCACGCGGGCCACGATCACGACCACGCCGAAGGCGGTGGTGTTGGTGATCGACTGCAGCAGGCGCGGGTCCTGGACCATGCGCACGTAGTTGTCGAGGCCGACGGGGTCGTAGACCCCGCTGAGCGGGTTCCAGTTGTGGAAGCTGCCGGCGAAGGCGATCCCGACGGGGATCACCAGCAGCAGGAGGTTGAACGCGATGAGCGCGAGGACCACGGTGTTGCGGATCGAGGCCTCGCCCTTGTAGACGATCCTCCTCCGGCGCCGGGTGCGCGGGGCGGGGGCGGTGGTGGTGTGCATGGCTCCTCCGCGGGGCCCGGCAGCTGTGCCGGGCCCCGCGTCCGATCAGTTCGAGGGCTGGTAGAAGGCGTACTTGTCCTCGACGGCGGTGAAGTCGAGGGACGCCAGATCGGTCTCGATCGTGGCCTGGGCGGTCGCGATCGCCTCGGCCGGGTCGACTCCGTTGTAGAGGACGTCCTCCCAGAGGGTGGTCGAGCTGGTCTCGAAGGTCGCGGGCATCGGGCCGGGCCAGATGTAGCGCTCGAGGCCGTCCGCGAGGGAGGACAGCTGCGGGTCCGCCATGACGTCCGCGTCCTCGGCGAGGGGGCCGTACATCGGGAACACGTGGTAGTTCAGGCACAGTTCCTTGAGGTTCTCCTGGCTGGTCAGGAAGAAGGCGAGGAAGTCCTGGGCGACGGCCTTGGCGGCGTCGTCGGCGCCCGCGTTGATGCCGATGGTGGACTCGCCGTTGTAGCGGTCCAGCGCGTACGGCTCGGCGGAGGCATCCGGGACCGGGGTCGGGAACGTCGCGTACTTCAGATCCGGGAAGTCCGCGGCGAGGGTGCCGCCGAGGTGGGTCCAGGAGTAGACCATCGCGGACTGGCCTTGGCCGAAGGAGTCGCCGGCCGCCGTGCCGAAGTCCTTGGAGCCGACGCGGTCGGTGTCGTAGAGGCTCTGGAAACGGGCGACGACCTCGGCCAGCGCCGCGGTGTCGAAGGTCGGGGTGACCTGGTCCTCGGCGAAGAGGTTCTGGCCCAGCTGGTACGGCATGCCCGGCGTGAACGCGCTGAACTGGCCGTTGAAGTTGAAGCCGGCCTGGGTGAAGGAGTCGCCCTCGGCGATGGTGAGCTTCTTCGCGACCTCGCGCAGCTCGTCCCAGGTGGCGGGGATGTCCGCGTCGGTGAGGCCCGCGGCCGCCCACATGTCGGTGTTGTAGTAGATGACCCCGGACATGAGCCCGTAATCGACGTAGTACACCTTGCCGTCGATCTCGTGAGCGTCGACCGCCTGGTAGTCCGCCTTGAGGGCGTCGAGGTCGACGCCGTAGGGCTCGAGATAGGGCAGCAGGTTCGCGTGGTAGCTGTTGTGGATGTTGAAGATCGCGGGTTTGCCGCTGTCCTTCAGCGCGAGGGGCAGCTTGGTCCAGTAGTCCTCCCACGGCTGCTTGACGATCGTGATCTCCACGTTGGTGTGGATCGCGGAGTACGCATCGGCGAACTTCCCGAAGATGTCGTCGCCGTCCCACAGCCACCACTCGAGCGAGATCGGCTCGCCGTCGTTGACGAGGTGATTCGGGTCGTAGGTGAGGGTCCGGCCCTGGACGGGATGGCCGCTGGGGGCGGCCTCGAGCTTCTCGGGGCCGCTCGAGGAGCAGGCCGAGAGGCCTGCGGCGCCGACGAGGCCGAGGGCCGCGGTCGACAGGAGGGAGCGTCGGCTGAACATGGTCCACCATCCTTGCTAGGTGTTCAGTGCGGGGGCATGCGGAAAACAGGTTCTGCGCCTGGCCTGCGACAATGGTTAGGTTTAGCGCTAAACTCCGGATAGAGTAGCGCAGGTGACCGGGGCCGGCAAGGGCCTTCGGGAGAACTGCCGAGACGGCAGTGGAGAGAACAGTCGAGAGACACGGGGAGAGGCGACATGACCACACTCGCGGACGTGGCCCGGGCGGCCGGGGTCAGCACGATGACGGTGTCGAACGTCCTCGCCGGGCGGACGCACAAGGTCAGCGCAGCCACGGCGCAGCGGGTGCGCGAGGCGGTCGAGACGACCGGCTACGTCCCCAGCGGTGCCGCCCGCGCGCTCTCGCGCCGGCGCTCGCGGATCGTCGCCCTCGTGGTCAACGGGGACGGCAGCGCGATGACGTCCACGCACGACGCCCGCTACGTCGGCGAGCTGTCACGCCTCCTCCAGGCGCGCGGCTACGTCTCGATGATGATCCCGGCCACCGATCTGCAGGCCACGGTCGCGAGCCTGCGCTCCTGGAACGTGGAGGGCGCGATCGTCATCAACACCCTCGGCACCCAGGTCGAGCGTCTGCTCGACGCCCACGCCGTACCGATGCTCTTCTCCGACAACTACGCCGAGATCGACGGGGCGCTGACCGTGCGCACCGCCGACGCCGAGGGCGGGCGCCTCGCGGCCGAGCACCTCCTGCACCGGGGGCATCGCTCGGCGATCTTCCTCGGGCCGCTCCGCGACGTGGTCAGCGTCGACGACGAGCGGTGGCGCGGCTTCCGCGAGGCCTTCGAGGTGGCGGGGGTCACGGCGTCGGCCCCCGTCGGCATCACTCAGACGACCGTCGCCTCCGGAGTCGCGGCGGCCGCCCGGATCGCGGCGCTCGACCCCCTACCCACCGCGGTGTTCTGCTCGGCCGATGATCTCGCCGCGGGCCTCCTGCGCGGGCTCACCGCGGCGGGGCTGCGCGTCCCGGAGGACGTGTCCGTGATCGGCTTCGACGGCTTCGACATCTCGCAGGTGACGACGCCCGTGCTCACCACGATCGGGCAGGACATGAGCGCCAAAGCCGAGCAGAGCGTCGCGCTGCTCCTCGCGGCCCTCGAGGACGGCGTGGAGGTCGCCGCCGCGAAGCACCCCGAGCCGGTCCCCGTGCGCCTCATCGAGGGGGAGTCGGTGGGGCCGCCGGCGGCGCGGTGATCTGGGGCGGACTTCACTCGGGTCCCGTCTGGTCTCGCCGCCCCGCCCCAGCTCGTCACGCCCGACCCGTCCGCCGGTCCTGGAACTCCGCGCCCTGCGTGACCTGAGGACCTGTAGGTCGTGGAGGTCACGCCTGGCACGGAGTTTCAGCAAGGGCGGGCCCGTCCGCCCCTCACCCCTCCGTCATGGCCCCTGTCGGCAGCCAGTCCGCGCCGAGCAGCTGGGCGACGTCCTCGAGCCCCTCGGTGTCGCCGCCCACGGTGTCGGAGGCCGCGGCGATCCGCTCCACCATCACCTTGCTGACCTGCTCCTCGACCGTGTCCTGGGCGTACGCGATGTACCAGGGGGAGACCTGGTGGTCGCGGTGGGTGCGGCCGGTGACCTGTCGGCCCGCGATGCCGGAGAACCGCGCCTGGTGGAAGATCCCGACGCGGGGCGCGGTGCTCGCGGTGCCACCCCCGGCGAGGCTCTCCCCGGCGTGCAGGCTGATCGAGGCGACGGTCGTGAACACGCACACGGACGCCTTCCCCGTCTGGAAGCGCAGCCGCTCGGCCTCCATGTCGAAGCGGCCCTGGCCGTAGATCGTGGCGACCTCGATCCCGGCATGGCGCAGCCGGTCGGTGATCGGGTCGGCGGCGGTGCCCACGAACTCGACCGAGCAGGCCACCTGCCGCTCCGCCTCGACCTGCTGCGCGATCCACTGCACCGTCGAGTCGACGCGCAGCAGCCCGGCCTTCTGCCGGAAGCGCAGCAGCGCGGCGCGGCCCTTCGCGGTGTTCCGTCCGCGTCTCGCGAGGTCCATCTCGCGGCAGAACTCGCCCCAGTCCGCCTCGTAGGCGTCCCGCTCCGCCGGGGTCAGCGCGACCGGCAGGCCCGAGATCGGCACGGGCCCCCAGGGCGCGGCGCGGTGCAGCATCGCGGGCGGCTCCGGGTCCGCGAGCCAGCCGCGCACACGCGCGAGATCCTCCGCCCGACGGGTCGCATCGCTCGTCCAGGTCGGCCCGTAGCGGCCCTTCTCGAGCGCGATCCCGTGCCGTTCGAGGGCGGTCGCGAAGTCTCCCGCGGGATCCTTCGCCGAGGTCCAGGCGGTCATCGGCTCGTCGTGCGCCTGCGCGTAGGCGGGCGCGAGATAAGGCAGCTCGAGCGGGGTGTGCCCGGGCGTCGCGGTGGTCGCGATGACGAACGGCGCCTGCTCGTGCGGGCGTCCGTGCCCGGAGATCCCCGCCCACAGCTTCCAGCGCTTCGTGGAGGTGCGACGCAGGGCATGGGCCTCGTCGGCGATGATCACGTCCCAGTCGTGGCCGGCGACCTTCTCGAGCCGGTCCCAGGTGATCACCACCCAGTCCAGGCCGCTGTCGCCGAGGGCGGTGATGGTGCGGCACCAGTGGCCGATGGTGATGGCGGCGGGCCGGTCGGCGACGACCAGCACCCGCTCGGCCCCGCGCAGGTCGCCGACGGCGCTCGCCCCCAGCACCGCCGAGATGGTCTTGCCGACGCCGGGCTCGTCGGCGAGCAGGAACAGGCGCCCGCCGGCCTCGGCGTGGGCGGCGATGGCGTCGGCCGCCTCGTACTGGAGCCGCCGCGGCTCGAGATCCTCGGCCGGGGGCGGGACCTTCGCGGGCGCACCGGGGTTGAGCTCGTTCTCGAGGAAGCGTCCCAGCGTGTGGGGCCCGGGGGAGTAGGGCGCGAGATGCGCGGGCAGCTCCCGGCCGACGTGCAGGTGCATCCGCACGGCCGGATGCCACGACGCCCCCTCGACCTGCGTCCCGTACGGCACGTCCAGCACGAACAGGCGCTCGCCGGGGCCGACGAACGGCAGCTCCCGCGGCGCGGAGCTCGAGCCGCGACGTCGCGAGGAGCTGCGGCGTCGACGGGTGCTGGAGCGGCGGGAGGTGGGCACTCGGCGACGATAGCCGGGGTCGACGACGATCGGTGCGAGCACGCGCGGTCGAGGAGTCGGCCGCCCGCGGTCACCGCCCCTGCCGACGGTACTCCCGCGGCGTCATCCCGCAGGCCGCGGTGACATGCTCGTAGAAGCTTGAGAGCGAGCCGAAACCCGCGGCGGACGCGATCTCCGCGGTGGTCATCGAGGTGGTCAGCAGCAGGCGCTGTGCCTCGGCGACCCGGCACATGGTCACGTACTCGCCGAGCGTCACCCCGACGGTGCGGCGGAACACCGTCATCGCGTGCGACGGCGTGAGATGCGCGGCAGCGGCGATGTCGGCGATGGTCAGGGGCTCGCGATGGTGCTCCCGCACGTGCTGCGCCATCGCGGAGACGTGGCGCAGTCGAGCCGTCGGCGCGGAGCCGACGGGGGAGCCGGTGCGAGGGCTGCCCTGGGCGCCGGCGTCGGGGCCGGCGGGGGCGCTGCCGATGGGGGCGCCGCCGACGGTCGGGTCCGCCGGATGCCCCGGCCGGATGCCCGCGCGGAGGATCCGTCGCACCGCCGCGCGGATCTCGAGCTCGGCGAGGTCCAGCGGGGCCGGGGCGAGCGCACCGCCCCCGGTGTCGTCGGGCGTCGTCGGCCCCGCGTAACCCGTCGGCCCTGCGGCCCCGGGCACCTCGTGCACCCACTGCTGCGCGAGCAGCGCCGTGCGCGCCGCGAGCTCCGGCGCGCGGACCACGAGCGGCCGCCCGCTCAGCAGCGGCGCGGTCTCCGCCTCCGGCAACCCCCAGGCGAGCACGGCCGCGAAGGGCACGTGTATCCACAGCGTGTCGCCGGGCCGCGAGTCGACCAGGCCATGGGGCTGCGCCGCCCAGAACACCGCGATCTCCCCTGCGCGCACCGTGAGCGGCCGGCCCGCGAGGAGGTACTGCAGTTGCCCATCGAGGACCACATTGATCTCGACGTCGTCGTGCCGGTGCATCGAGAGCATGCGCGGCGGGGAACCGCGGCGGATCCACAGCCCCGCTCGCTCCTCGTCGACCCGGGCGTCGAGCCCGAACCCCGGGATCACCGCCTCGCTCGTCATCCCCGCACCGTAGCGGGGGATCGCAGGATTCTGGAAGAGCGGGGGAGGAATCCGGGAGACCTCCGGCTCTGTGCGCCCCTAGCGTGACACCATGACGACGACGTTCCTCAAGAACCCCAAGATCACCCTCATCGGCGCCGGGGGCTTCGTGTTCCCGTTCCGGCTGATCGGCGACATACTCTCCTTCCCCGCGCTGCGCAAGGCGACCCTCACCCTCATGGACGTGAACCCCGACAAGCTCGGCCCGGTCGCCGCCGCGACCCGCGAGCTCGTGGCCCACCACGGCTTCGGCACCACCGTCGAGGAGACCACCGACCGCCGCGCGGCCCTCGACGGCGCCGACATCGTGATCATCACCTTCCAGGTGGGCGGGGTCGAGTCCTACCGCCACGACGTCGAGATCCCGCGGAAGTACGGGATCGACCAGACCGTCGGCGACACCGTCGGCCCCGGCGGCGTGTTCCGCTTCCTGCGCTCGGTCGCCGCCTACGACGAGATCGCCGCCGACGCCCTCGAAGTGTGCCCCGACGCGACCTTCATCAACTACGCCAACCCCATGGCGATGGCCACCGCGTACCTCAACGCCAAGGGCCTGCGCACCGTGGGTCTCTGCCACAGCGTCCAGGGCACCACCCGCATGCTCGCCCGCACCCTCGGCGTCCCCTACGAGGAGGTGTCCTACCGCTGCGCCGGCATCAACCACCAGGCCTGGATCCTCGAGTTCATGCACGGCCAGGAGGACCTCTACCCGCGGCTGCGCGAGGTCATGTCCGCCAAGCACCGGCGCGGGCGCGGGGCCGACGGGCTCGCCGGCGACGACGGCGACCACTCCGAGGCCGCGGAGGAGGCGAGCACCTACGAGGGCGGCAACGAGCAGGTCCGCACCGCGATCATGAACGCCTTCGGCTACTTCCAGACCGAGTCCAGCCACCACGCCTCCGAGTACCTGCCCTACTTCCGCAAGACCCCCGAGCTGGTCGAGGAGTACATCCCCGAGCGCTGGGACTACTACGAGATCTGCGCGGCCCACGACGACCAGGGCGACATCGACGCGCAGCTCGAGAAGCTCAAGGCCGAGCTGGCGCCCAGCGTCGAGTACGGGGCGAGCATCGTGAACTCGATCGTCACCGGCACGCCGAGCGTCGTGCACGGCAACGTCCCCAACGCCGGGGCGCTGATCCAGAACCTCCCGGCCGACGCCTGCGTGGAGGTGCCCTGCCTCGTCGACGCCCGCGGCGTGCAGCCCACCGCGATCGGCGAGCTGCCCCCGCAGCTCGCGGCCGTGAACCGCACCAACGTCAATGTGCAGACCCTCGCCGTGCGCGCCGCGCTCGAAGGGGAGCTCGAGAACGTCTTCCACGCCGTGGCTCTCGACCCCCTGACCGCCGCACTGCTCACCCTCGAGGATGCCCGCGCCATGACCGAGGAGCTCCTTGCCGCCCACGCCAACCGGCTGCCGGAGCGGCTGCGGGCGGGGTGAGCCGCGGGGCGTGAAGCCGCTCGCCCCCGACCTCGCCGTCTCGCCTCGCGAAACCTCCGCAGACTTGGGGGAATAGGGCGCGTATTCCCCCATGTCTGCGGGGCGATCGGGGCGCCGCGGGACGGCGGGGCGGGGGCGAGGCTCGTGGGGCGTCGCCGCCTACCCCGTCGCGCGATCGCGGTGCCAGGACTCCCAGAGCCGGGCGAAGGGACCGTTCGCGGCGAGCAGCGCAGCGGGGGTCCCGGTCTCGACCACCCGTCCGTCCTCCATCACCACGACGAGATCGGCCAGCTCGGCATGGCTGAGTCGGTGGGCGATGACGAGGGCGGTGCGGCCTGCGGTCACGGCGGCCACAGCGCGGTCCAGGGTGCCGTCGCTGCCTGCCTCGGCGGTGGCTTCGTCGAGGACGACCACTGCCGGGTCGGCGAGCAGGACCCGGGCCAGGGCGAGCTGCTGCAGCTGCGCCTCGTCGAGGTCCGACGGCGGAGGGGCGCCCAGCCTCTGCTGAGCTCCCGGTTCCCGCACCCAGCGCGCGCCGACGGCGTCGAGGCCCGCCAGCAGATCCTGGTCCGAGGCCCCGGGGAGGGCCAAGCGCAGGTTGTCCGCGATCGACCCGGTGAACAGGTGCGTCTCCTGAGTCACCAGCAGCACCGCCGGCCGATTCCCGCGGCGGGCGATGTGTGCAGGACGGCCACCGATCCGGACCGCCCCGGCCGAGGGGTCCAGCACCCCTGCGACGACCCGGGCCAGCGTCGACTTCCCCGAGCCGGAGGCGCCGACGACGACGGTCCTCGACCCCGCGGGGAGGTGCAGGGTCACCTGGTCCAGCGCGCGTCGTGCGGTCGCTGCGGGAGAGGCGCCGGCCGACGGGTAGGTGACGGCGATTTCCTCGATCTCCACCTCCGACCCGCGGCTCTCCTCGCCCGCAGCTGCCGGCTCGGACGCCTCGAGCACGCCGACCAGGCGCTCCAGGCCCGCCTGCGCCCTCTGCAGGTTGTCGATGCTGGTCAGCAGAGCGCCGATGGGGTCGAACAGGCGGTGGAAGAACAGGGCCGCCGCGGTCACGACGCCCACCGTGATCGCGCCGGTCTCGACGCGCCAGAACCCGAGGGCGAGCACCGCGGCGAGCCCCAGGAACTCCGCCGTGTTCAGCCCAGCATAGAAGCCGTTCCGCACGGTGACCTGGGCGAGGCCGGTACGGATCGCGGCGAGGCTGCGCTCGGCGATCAGTCCCAGACGGTCCTCCGCGCGGTCGTGGGCGACGACGGTCCGGGCCCCGGCCACGGTCTCGAGGATCGCCTGGCCCCGGGCTGCCTCCTCCTGCCGGACTCTCACGTACAGCGGGCGGGATCGGCGCAGGAAGCGGCGGGTGGTGAGCAGTTGGAGGGGCACCGCGAGCAGCGCTCCGGCCGCGAGCCAGGGGTCCAGGACTGCGAGACCCACCGCGGTCAGGCCGATCGTGAACACGGCACCGACCACGCGGGGCAGCACCCCCGAGACCGCCTCGGTGACCGCCTCGACGTCGCCCGTGACCCGCGAGACCACATCGGAGCTGCCGGCCTCCTCGACCGTTCCCGCATCGAGCCCGATCGCCGCCGCGAACACCTCCTCGCGGAGCTCGGCCAGGGCCTCCTGCAGGCACGTCACGAGGAGCCGACCTCCCCACCAGGTCGCTGTGGCGGCCAGGAAGCCCGCGAGCAGCACTGCGAGGCACACCACCAGCAGCGATCCGAGGCCGCTGCCCTGGACCACGAGATCCGCGATCCGGCCCAGGGCAGGCGGGATTACCAGCGCGGCGGCGGAGCCGACGAGCAGCGACAGCGTCGTGGCCAGCAGGGCGGCCCGTCGGCGGGCCAGCAGGCGCAGGGCCGTGCGGGCGGTGCGGCGTGCCCCGGCCACCGGGAGGGTGCGGTGCTCCGACGGGTCGGCGGCGCGGGACGGCGGCGCGGTCTGGGCGCTCATCGTGCGACCGCCTCGGCAGCCTGATCCTGTGCCGGGCCTGGAACGGTCCGGTCGTCGGCACCCGGGGCGGCGCCGGCCTCGCCACCGGGCGCGGGGCCACGGAGGTCCACCACCTCGTCGCAGGCCGCGAGGAGCGGCGGCTCCCCGGTGATGACCACGAGGGTGCGTCCCAGTCCGCGCAGCCCATGGGCGACCCGGTGCGCCGTGAGGGGGTCCAGGGCGGTGGTCGGCTCGTCCAGGACCACGAGGTCGCCGTCGTCATGGAGCGCGCGGGCCAGCAGCAGCCGCTGCCGCTGCCCTCCGGAGAGGCGGCGTCCGCCCTCGCCCACGGGAGCATCCGGTGAACCGACGTGGTCGATCACGTCCTCGAGCGCGGTCGCCGCGGTTACCTTCGCATCGAGCGGGCGGTCGTCGAGGACGACGTTCGCCCGCAGGGACCCCGTGAACACCGTGGCCTCGTGCGGAGGGGCCACGATCCGTCGGCGATAGGCGGCCGGGCCGAGCGCCGTCGCATCTCTCCCGTGCACCTGCAGCTCACCGTGCCGCAGCGGGGAGCGGAGGGCGAGGCGGTCGGCCACGGCGCGCGCCTGCGCGGCTCCCGAGATCCGCAGTCCGACCATCCGGCCCGCGTCGACTCGCACCTCCGGGCCGCGATCGGGCTGCCAGCGGAGCACCGGGCCGGCCGACCCGTCGGCGTCTGTGCCGCCCGTCCCGGCGGGGAGCACGAACGCTTCGGCCGCCAGTGCCCGGAGCCGGCGCGCGGACGCCCGCTTGTGCGCCCAGTTCGCCCCGAAGGTACCGATGTGGGCGAGCGTGCCTTGCAGGAACTGGGCAAGACCCACCACGGTCACCAGCTCGCCCGGCGTGATCGCGCCGCGCAGTGCCATCCATCCGGCGGCGAGGGTCAGCAGCGCCATCGACAGCACCGAGAGGATGCTGCTCACGGCCTGGTACGTCTGCAGTGAGCGTGCCGCGGCGACCGCGCGGTCGCGGGAGGTCCGGCTCGCCGCGCGGTAGCGCCGCGCCACCTCCTGCTGGGCGCCGAGCCCGTGGATGATCCTCAGCCCGGACATGGCGTCGGTGGCGACCTCGCTGGCCGAGGCCACCGAGACCTGCTCCTTCAGGCCCAGTTTCTCCAGGGGGCGCGCGAGCGACTGCATGCCCCACAGCACCGCCGCCGCACCGAGCAGCACCGCGAGGCCCAGTGGCACGGAGATCACCAGCAGGGCGACGGTGCTGGTCAGCAGCGCCGCCACGGTCGCCCCCTGCTGGGCGATGCTCCACGCCACCCCGGCCACCCGGTAGGTGTCCGAGGTGGTGATGGAAAGGACCTCGCCAGTCGGTCGGGCGAAGAGCAGGCGGGGATGCAGCACACGCTCGACCACCAGTTGGCGCAGATCGTGCTCGCCGTGGCCGTAGACCCGCACCATGCCGCGGGAGGCTCGCTGATAACTGAGCGAGAGCACGAGGAAGAGCGCGGCGAGGACTCCCAGCCAGAGCATGAGCGCCGCACGGTCCCTGGGCAGGACCGCCCGGTCGATGATCACGCCGATGAGCACGGGCACCGCCGCCTCGGCCGCCTGGTGGAGCATGAGCCCGGCGGTGCTGAGGGCGAGGAGGCGGCCGCGCCGGTCACGCGTGAGGGAACGACGGATGATCCCGCCGACGGTCAGCGCCGGCGGACGTTCGAGGAGGAGTCCCATACCTCGAGGCTAGGGATCCCGGGCCTGGGGCAGGGGACGACCGATGTCGCGCAGCGGACAGCGAATGGTTAGGGTGGCCTCACTCTGCCCCGTGCGTCGCGCCCGCGACGCACCGACTCTCTGGGAGCGCCTGTGGACCACCCGTCGGACCTCGCCGTGCGACCTCCCCAGGGGACCATGATCCCGGGCCCCGGATATCTGCTCACGACTCGCTTCCTGCGCTGGGTGTGCCTCGATGACGAGGAGTCCTCATGCGTGCCGGAGCCGCATGTGCATCGCGAGCACACCGTGTTCTGGGCGCGCCGCGGCGTCCATGCGGAGGTGGAGGTCGAGGGGGTGCGCCACGCCCTCGTCCCGGAGCGGGGGCTGTTCGTCCCCGGGGGCACCGCTCACGCGGCGAGCCGGGCGGCGACCACCCCGCTCGCGGCCACCTTCGTGCACCCCTGGGCCTGGCAGGAGGCTCCGGCGGAGGTGACGCCCGTGCTGGTCAACGAGGCGCTGCGGGCTCTGCTCACCCACCTCCACGACCGGGGAATGCCCAAGGGTCAGCGGATCCGTGCGCAGCGCGTCTGCCTCGAGATGATCAGCGTCGAACCGGCGCCGAACCTCGCCCTGGCCATCCCGCGCGACCCCCGCATCGCGCCGGTGGCCCGCGCGATCCTCTCCGATCCGGCGGACGACCGCTCGCTCGAGGACTGGGCCTATCTCACCTCCGTCAGCGGCCGCACGCTGGTGCGGGCCTTCCGGGCCGAGACCGGGATGACGTTCACCGAATGGCGGACCGCGGCGCGGATGTCGGCGGCGATCCGGCTGCTCGGCGAGGGTGTCCCTGTGGGCGGGGTGGCCCGACGAGTGGGGTATGCGACGACGAGCGCGTTCAGCGCCGCCTTCCATCGGATGTTCGGCCGCCCGCCGCACCAGTTCCTCCCCGCCGCGGACGCCGTGGCCTGACGACATTGCCAGACGATGTGGCCTGACGCCGCGGTGTGACGTACGGCATGGCGCGGTGGGCCCGTTTGTCCGCTGCGCGACACGGTCTGTCCTCTGGGCGGGGACCTCGTTCACTACCCTGAGTAAGGCTTGCCTCACCTCAGTGGGGCCGGCCGCCCCATCCTCCGGGCCCGACCCCGTTCGGGCAGCTGTCGAAAGGACCTCATGGCCACCCTGCGTCGATCCACCTTCCTCCTCGGCCTCGCCGCCGCCTCGCTGCTCGCCGCCTGCACCGCGGGCGAGGCGGAATCGGGTGCCGGCACCGGGAACTCCGACGCGGGCGGTGCCGCGGACACTGGCGCCTTCCCGGTGACCCTCGAGCACGTCTACGGCGAGACCGTCATCCCCGCGGCGCCCGCCCGCGTGGTCACCATCGGCTGGATGACCCATGACATCGTCGCCGCGCTCGGCCTTGCGCCGGTCGGAGTGAGCACCAGCTGGGGCGGGGACGAGGAGGGCTTTACCCCCTGGTTCCGCACCCAGGTCGAGGAGGTCCTCGGTGCCGACTTGCCGACGGTTCTCGCCGAGACGGAGGACGGTCCCGACTACGAGCAGATCCTCTCCCTCGCCCCGGATGCGATCCTCGCCCCGCACTCAGGCATCAGCGAGGTGCAGTACGAGCGGCTGTCCGAGATCGCGCCGACCCTCGCCTACCGGGAGGGGGCCTGGTCCTCCGGCACGTGGCAGGACCTGACCGGCATCGTCGCGACCGCGCTGGGCCGGGTCCCCGAGGGGGAGACCCTGATCGCCGACACCGCTCAGCTCATTGCCGACGAGGCCGCCGCGCATCCGAACCTCGACGGCGCGAGCTTCGTCTACACCGTCACCCTCTCCGGCGCCGACGGCGGCACCGAGATGGCCCTCTACGTGAGCGGCGACCCGCGCGTGGCCTTGCTGCGAGAGTTCGGCCTCGTCGACACCCCTGCCCTCGCCGACCTGAGCGCGGGGGTCGGTCCCGACGAGTTCTACACAGGGGTGAGTCTCGAGCAGCTCGACACCGTCGAGGCGGATGTGGTGGTCGCCTGGTCCAACTCCGCCGAGAACACCCAGTACTCCCTCGAGCATCCTCTGTTCTCGCGCTGGGACCCGATCGCGAACTCCCGCTACTACGTCACCGACGACTCGACCCTGGGGATGGCCACCTCGGGTCCGTCCGTGCTGAGCCTCCCGTGGGCGATCGAGCAGGGGTACATCGCGGGGATCTCCGCCGCGATCGACGGCACGCCGACGGTGAGGGAGGCAGCATGACGGCCGCTCCCACCGGGTATGCGCCGCGGATCCATGCCGCGGAGGTCACGGCCGTCCGACGGCTCGGTCCCGGCATGGTGCGCGTGACCCTCGGCGGGGAGGACATGCACGACTTCCCCAGCACCGGCATCGGCGACGAGTACGTGCGCCTGTTCTTCCCCGATCAGCCCGACGGCGACGTGCGCATGCCCTTCGTCACCGAGCGCGGCTGGGACTTCCCCGAGGGCGTCGAGCCGTCTGCGATGCGCACATACACGATCCGTGCGCACCGCGGAGGCGAGGTCGACATCGACTTCGTGGTCCATGAGGGCGGGCTCGCCGCGGACTGGGCGATGCAGGCCCGACCCGGTCAGAGGGTCGCCCTGAACCCGCCGCGCGAGCTGTACACCCGACCGGCCGAGGCGCGTCGGCAGCTGCTCGTCGCCGACGAGCCCGCTCTCCCCGCGGCGCTCCGCCTCGCCGAACTCACGGCCGACCAGGTCGAGACGACCCTGCTCGTCGAGATCCGCGGCCGAGGCTACGAGCTCGCGCCCGAGACCGAGGTCGCGGGACCCGCCACCTTCCGCTGGCTGCGCGGCACCGGCAACGGCGCGGCACCCAGCGAGCTGGTCTCCGCCCTGCGCCGCGAGGAACTCGCGGCGGACACCTACGTGTGGGTCGCAGCCGAGACGCGCCTCATCCGCCAGGCCCGCACCTACCTCCGTCACGAGCTCGGTCTGCCCGCCACCATGTACAAGTGCGTCGGCTACTGGACGGACAGGGCCGAGCAATGGCGCGCCCGTTACGCCGAGCTCGGCGCCCCCTTCCAGGAGCAGGTCGACGCCCTCTACGCGAGCGACCGTGACATCGAGGAGATCGTGGACGAGGTGCAGCGGCTGTTCCAGGAGGCGGGCCTGTGAGCATCGGGCCGTCCCTGCGGGCGGCCCCCGCCACGTCCGCTTCCCGCGAGGAGGCCGAGGTCTCCCAGGGCCTGGCGCGGACCGCGTCCCGCCGTACCCTCGGCCTGGTTCTCGCCCTGCTGGTCCTGCTCGGTCTCGTCATGGCCAGCATCGCCGTCGGCGCCCGCGCCATCCCGCTGTCCACCATCCTCGAGGCGCTCGTGGCGCCCGACCCCGCGATCGACGAGCACCTCATGATCCATGAGCTGCGGGTGCCGCGCACGGTGGTGGGCCTCGTCGTCGGCCCTGCCCTGGGGCTGTGCGGTGCGCTGATCCAGGCCTTCACCCGCAACCCCCTCGCGGACCCCGGCATCCTCGGCGTCAACGCGGGCTCGACCTTCGCCGTCACCGTCGCCGTGGGCATCCTCGGCATCGCCTCCCCACTCGGCTACATCTGGTTCGCGCTCGCCGGCGCGGGGGTCGTGACGGTGCTCGTGGCCCTGATCGGCTCGGTCGGCGGCGGCCGGGCCACTCCCGCCACCATGACCCTCGCCGGGGTGGCGCTGAGCGCCGTCCTCGGTGGTCTCACCAGCGCGATCGTCCTCGGGGATCGCGCCGCCTTCGACGACCTGCGGTTCTGGGGCGTCGGCTCGATCGGCGGCCGCGAGCTCGACGTGGTCCTCTCGTTCGCCCCGCTGACCCTTGTGGGCGTGCTGATCGCCCTCGCGGTCGCTCGGCCCCTGAACGCCCTCGCTCTCGGCGACGAGCTCGCCGCATCGCTCGGGATGCGGATCGGGCCCGTCCGGGCCCTGGTGATCGTGGCCGTGACGCTTCTGGCCGGGACGGCGACCGCCCTCGCCGGACCCATCGGCTTCCTGGGGCTGATGATCCCGCATGCGGTGCGCTGGATCGTCGGCCCCGATCAGCGCTGGATCCTCGCGTACACCCTGGTCGTGGCACCCGCGATGCTGCTCCTCGCCGACATCGTCGGCCGGTTGATCCTGCCCAGCGGCGAGCTGCGCGTCGGCCTCGTGACCGCCGTCGTTGGGGCGCCCGTGCTGATCCTCCTCGCACGACGGCGGACGGTGAGCGGGCTGTGAGCGTCCTGTCGCCCCGGTCCGCGCAGGGCCGGCTGGAGCACGGCTACCGCGCCCTGTCGCCGCGCCTCGGCCGCGTGTCCGCGCTGCTGCCGCTGCGCACCCTCGTCATCTGCGGGATCCTGGCCCTGGTCATCGCGATGCTGGGCCTGGTCTCCCTCGGCCTCGGCACCACCCCGCTGAGCGTGGCAGAGGTGATCGACGCGCTCCGGGGCCGGTCCGAGCCGCAGGTCCGGCTGCTGGTCGTGGGCTGGCGCCTGCCGCGGATGCTCGTCGCCGTGCTGTGCGGGACCGCGCTCGCGCTATCCGGGGCGATCTTCCAGTCCCTGACCCGCAACCCCCTCGGCTCGCCGGACGTCATCGGCTTCTCGTCCGGTTCCTACACCGGGGCCGTCGTGGTGATGCTGCTGCTCGGTTCGAGCCGCTACCTCGATGTGGCCGCCGGCGCGCTGCTGGGCGGATGCGCGACCGCCGCGGTGGTCTACGCACTCGCCGTGAGTCGAGGGGCGGTCGCCCCGTTCCGGCTGATCATCATGGGGATCGGCGTGGGCGCGCTGCTGACCTCCCTCAACTCCGGGCTGATGCTGATGGTGGATGTGGACACCGCCATGCTCGCCGCGGTCTGGGGCGCCGGCTCCCTCAACGCCCTCGGCCACGACCAGCTGCGGCCCCTGGCCGCGGTACTGGCGGTGATGCTGGTCCTGCTCGTCGCCGTCGCCGCCCCGCTGCGCCAGCTCGAGCTGGGCGATGACGCCGCCCGGTCGCTCGGCACCCGCCCCGGCCGGGTGCGGATGGGGGCGGTGGTGCTCGGCGTGGCGCTGACCGCGCTGGTCACCGCCGCGGCCGGACCGATCTCCTTCGTGGCGCTCGCCGCACCGCAGATTGCTCGGCGGCTGGTGCGCGGCTCGGGGATGCAGCTCGTACCGTCGGCTCTCGTCGGTGCGCTCGTGCTGCTCGCCTCGGACGTGCTCGCGCAGCGGCTCGGACTGCCCGTCGGCGTGGTGACCGTGTCCGTGGGAGGCGGCTATCTGGTGTGGCTGCTGGCAACCGAGTTCCGGGGACGACGATGAGCGAGCGGACGAAGGTGGCGCGGACGATGACGGTGGAGGGTGCCCGAGGGCGCGAGAGGAGGAGCGGCGTGCTGGAGTCCGTCGAGGGGTCGAAGACCGCGCTGGCGGCAGCAGGCCTGCGGATCGGCTACGAGCGCGCGGTGATCTGCGAGAGCGTGGATCTGCGGATCGAGCGCGGCTCGTACACCGCGATCATCGGGCCGAACGCCAGCGGGAAGTCGACTCTCCTGCGAGCCGTCGCGCGGGTCCTGCCCGCCCTGGCCGGCAGCGTCCTGCTGGACGACGAGGACATCCGCACGATCCCCACCAAGCAGCTCGCGACGCGTCTGGGGCTGCTGCCGCAAACCTCCCTCGCACCCGAGGGGATCCGGGCCGCCGACCTCGTGGCACGTGGCCGGTACCCGCATCAGGGGATGTTCGACCGCTGGTCGGCCCGGGACGAGGCGGCGGTGCTCGCGGCGCTGGAGGCGACCGGGACCGGGGACCTCGCCGGGCGCCTGGTCGACGAGCTCTCCGGCGGGCAGCGACAGCGGATCTGGGTGGCGATGGCCCTCGCCCAGGAGACCCCGCTGCTCCTCCTCGACGAGCCGACGACCTTCCTGGACATCACGCATCAGTACGGGCTCCTCGAGCTGTTCGAGCGGCTGCGCAGCGACCTGGACCGCACCATCGTGGTGGTGCTCCACGATCTCAACCAGGCCGCGCGATTCGCCGACCATCTCGTGGTGATGAAGGAGGGGGCCGTGGTCGCCGCGGGCCCGCCGCGCGAGGTGCTCACCGCGGAGCTCGTCGAGGAGGTCTACGACCTGCCCTGCCGCATCCTCGAGGATCCCGAGACCGGCGCCCCGATGGTCATCCCGCGGGCGGTGAACCGGGTGGGCGTGGGTGATCTCCCTGGCCGTGCCCCCGCGTGACACCCGCACACTGGGGCGATTCCGCGCCCGATTCCCCCGAGTCTGCTGTACGTGCGGGGCGGCGTGCCCCGGGCATGCGTCCCGCCCCGATCCCGCCGCCTCGCTTCGCGAAACTTCCACAGACTTGGGGGAAAGGAGCTCGTGTTCCCCCAAGTTTGCGAGGCTTACCCGGCCGCGCGAGGGGTGGCGCGAAACGGGGCACACGGGACATCGTGGTGGCCCGGAGGATGACCCGGTACCGTGCAAGGAGCCGGGCGCAGCCGCTCGGCGGCGGTGCGGGTCCGGCCCGCACGCGCACCTCGACCTCAGGGGGATCGTCACCGTGGAACTGATCACCGTCGCCGGCCATCCCGAGCCGGTCAAGGCCTCGCCCGTAGCCGCCCGCCTGCTGCACGAACGTCTCGACTCCGTGCGGGACAGCCGCGGGGACCAGGCCGCGGCGGCGCTCGAGCGGTTGGTGGGGGAGCGGATCGGCACGCTCCTCGCGGCAGGGACGCCGAGCATCGACGTGGCGACGATGCGGTCGATCGTCGACTACATCGAGCTGCCCTCCGAGGATGAGCCCGCGCCGACCGGCCTCGGCAAAACCATCCAGGGCATCAAGGACAAGCTCGCCCAGCGCGGCGGCCCGGTCGGCGGCTGAGTCGAGGCCGTCCCGCGGACGCCGTCCCGGCCTCCCCACAGGTCCGCCTGCGTCGGCTCAGAACCCGCGCTGGGTATCCGCTCGATAGTCGACCAGCACACCTCGCGCGCGCAGCTGCGCGATCCAGGCGTCGAGCTGCTGAACGTCCTCGGAGGTCCCGCAGGGCAATCCCGCGCGCCGGAGGCTCTCCCGCTCGAGCATGCGGTGGATGTAGGTGTCGCGATGCTCCTCGCGCACGTCCCAGGGAACGAGGGAGAGATCGATGGTGAGCTGCCTTTCCGGGCCGGATGTGCGGGGTGACGAGAGGCGTCCGTGCGTACTGCCGCTCCCGGGAGAGTAGGGCGGGGGTCCGACGCCCGAGTCCACGGCCCGGAGCCGGCGTGACCGAGGCACCGCGGTCTGTGTACGATCGTCCAAGCCGTCGGCCCCGACGCCGGCGCCGGCCCTCGTGGTCACCCCGCGCGCCCGCTGGGCCCCCTCTCGAAAGACGCCGCCACCCCGTGTACGCCCTCCTCCTCGCGATCATCTACATCGCCTTCATCAGCCTCGGCCTGCCCGACTCCCTGGTCGGCGCCGGCTGGCCCGTCATGCATCAGGACCTCGCCGTCCCCGTCGCCTTCGCGGGGATCCTCACGATGATCATCGCGAGCGGCACGATCGTCTCGAGCCTCGCCTCCGAGCGGGTCACGCGACGCTTCGGCGCCGGGACGGTCACCGCGGTCAGCGTCGGCATGACGGCGCTCGCCCTGCTCGGCTTCTCCTTCTCGCCCGCCTTCTGGATGCTGTGCCTGTGGGCGATCCCGTTCGGTCTGGGCGCGGGCGCGGTCGACGCGGCGCTGAACAACTACGTCGCCCTGCACTACGCGGCGCGGCACATGAACTGGCTGCACAGCTTCTGGGGCGTCGGTGCCTCGATCAGCCCGTTCCTCATGGGGTACGCGATCTCGGCGGGCCACGGCTGGTCCGCCGCCTACCTGTGGATCGGCCTGCTGCAGGCCGCGCTGATGCTCGCGCTTCTGGTCAGCATTCCGCTGTGGGGGAAGGTCGACCGCGAGCGAGCGCGGCCGACGGAATCCCCCGAACCCGACGCCGGCGCCGACCCTGGCGCCGACCCCGTCGGCCCCGTGCCGTTGCTGACCGCGCTGCGGATCCCCGGGGTGGCGCTGATCCTCGTGACCTTCTTCGCCTACTGTGCGCTCGAGTCGACGGGCCTGCTGTGGGCGGCGACGTACCTGGTCACCGAGCGGGGCGCCCCGCCCGCGGCCGCCGCGATGCTCGGGGCGCTGTTCATCCTCGGCATCACCGTCGGACGCTTCCTGGCCGGCTTCTTCGCCGATCGCATCGGGGATCGCGCCCTGATCCGCGGCGGCTTCGCGATGATCGGCGTCGGCGCGCTGCTGCTCGGCCTGCCGCTGCCCACTGACGTGGTCGGCTTCGTGGGGCTGCTGATCGCGGGCGTCGGCTGCGCGCCGATCTACCCCGCGATCATCCATTCGACCCCGGCGAGCTTCGGTGCCCGGAACTCGCAGGCGATCATCGGCATCCAGATGGCCGCGGCCTATACCGGCTCCACGATCGCCCCGCCGCTGTTCGGCGCGCTCTCCACCGTCACCGGGCTGTGGGTCCTGCCGCTGTTCCTGATCGTCCTGGTGGCGCTGGGCATCGTGATGTCGGAGCGGCTGAACCGGCTGGTGGCCGCCCGCGGCGCCTGACCCGTCGGCCGTACCCCGCCTCGCGGGACCCCTGCAGAGTGGGCGGACTGCGGCTCCAATTCGCCCCAGAGTGCAGGGGTTACGGCGCCCGCCGCGGCCCGGACCTCACCGTCCGGCGGGCGATCACCGTCCGGCGGCGCGCTCGTCACGCAGTCGGGCGAGGTTCGGCAGCGGGCACCAGGAGCCGATGCGCGGGTAGTCGACGGTCACGCCGGCGACGCCGTGCTGGCCGAAGGACATCGCCCAGTCCAGGCCGGCAGGCAGCGGCACGAGCATCAGCGGCACCGCATCGCCCTCGGTGATCAGCCCGTTCGCGATCGCCCCCTCCTTCGCGCGGGTGGCGCTGGTGTAGATCGCGAGCATGTTTCCGGGCGGGGCCGCGAGGAAGTACGGGCGCGGCTCCTCGGGGGTGCCGCGGTTGATGACCACCCAGTTGTCCAGGGCAGTCACCGCCCGCCACAGGGCGATCTGCGGCTCGATCTCGGTGGGGCGCGCGCTCGAGATCTCGTGGAGTCGGTCGATCTCGGCGAGCTGGTCGGGGTGCGGCTCGAGGGATCCGCGGGTGGGCTGGTCGTCCGGGCCGGGGGAGGGGCTGCTCATCGCCCCACCCTATGCGCCGCTCCCGGGCACGCCCTCGGCGACTACCTCCGCGACCCGCATGGCCGGATCGGCAGACCAGGGACGGGTCTCCGCCGGCGGGCATAGGCGCCTGACGGCGGGGGCGCGAACACCCCCTAGGCAGACTTCTTCGTCGAGCCGGACTTCTTCTTCGTCGTCCCGGACTTCTTCTTCGTCGTCCCGGACTTCTTCTTCGTCGTGCCGGATTTCTTCTGCGTCGTCGACGAGCGCTTCTCGGTCCCTGACGATTCATTCGTCGCCGACGACCTCGTCGACCCGGTCGTCGTCCTCCCCGAGGCCGACGACCCCGCGCTCCGCCTCTTCTGCACGCTGCGCTCGAGGGCGTCCATCAGGCTGATGACCTTGCCGTCGCCCGCGTCGTCGTCGGTGGAGGAGTCCTTGCCGAAGGTCGCCTCGGTGTCGATGGCATCGCCCTCCTCGAGCTTGGCATCGACCAGCTCGCGCAGCTGCTCCTGGTACTCGTCGGTGAACTGCTCCGGGTCGAAGTCCCCGCTGAACTGCTCGACGAGCGCGGCCGACATCTTCCGCTCCTTCGCGCTGATCGTCGTCCGCGACGGACCGAAGTCGACGTCCTGGAGATCGGTCGGCCAGCGCAGGGTCTGCAGGGCGAGCAGGTCCTCGTGCACCCGCAGCACCCCCAGACGGGTCTTGGAGCGAAGGGTGAAGGTGACCACGGCCGTGCGCTCGGTGTCCTCGAGGGTGCGGCGCAGCAGCACGTACGCCTTCGAGGAGCGGCCCACGGGCTCGAGGAAGTAGGAGGTCCCCAGCAGGATCGGGTCCACCTGATCCCCGGGGACGAACTGGACGACGTCGATCTCGTCGTTGTCCTCCGCCGGCAGGTCCGCGAGCTCCTCATCGGTGAGCACGACGGTCTTGTCTCCGTCGTCGTAGGCCTTGTCGATGTGCTCGTAGTCGATCTCGCGCCCGCACACCTCGCAGATGCGCTGGTACCGGATCCGTCCCTGGTCCTCGTCGTGGACCTGGTGGAAGGACAGGTCGTGCGACCGTGTCGCCCCGTAGAGCTTCACGGGGACGTTGACGAGCCCGAACGTGATCTCACCGCTCCATATCGCGCGCATGCCCCATGACAGCACAGTGCTCGCCGCCTGGCCAGGGTCAAGGCCCCGGGGCGCGGGGCCTCGGACCGATCGGTCGCCGGTCGGGGCTGCTCCGTGACGGATCGGCGGAACGGGGGCACAGTGGCTCCATGGCACACGGTGAGCAGAAGGTCGAGGTCGACGGCCGCACGCTGAGGGTCTCGCACCTCGAGAAGGTCTACTACCCCTCCACGGGCACCACCAAGGGCGAGGTGCTGGACTACTACCGCCGCGTGGCCGGGGTGATGGTCCCGCAAGCCGCACGCCGCCCCGCCACCCGCAAGCGCTGGGTCGACGGCGTGGGAACCGCCGAGCATCCCGGGAAGGTCTTCTTCCGCAAGGACCTCGAGGACCACGCCCCGGACTGGATCCCGCGGGCGGACATCGATCATCAGGACGGCACGTCGACCTACCCCCTGGTCGACGAGCCGGCCGTGCTCGTGTGGCTCGCCCAGCTGGCATCCCTCGAGATCCACACCCCGCAGTGGCGCTTCGACGCGAACCTCTCCCCGTCGAACCCCGACCGGCTCGTGCTGGACCTCGACCCCGGAGAGGGGGCGGGGCTGGCGGACTGCGCCCGCGTCGCCCACTGGTGCCGCGAGATCCTCGACGGCATGGGGATGGCGTCCTTCCCGGTCACCTCCGGCTCGAAGGGCATCCACCTGTACGCGCCCCTGGACGGCACCGCCACGGCCCAGGAGATCGCCCAGGTCGCCCACGAGCTCGCGCGGGCCCTCGAGGAGGACCACCCCGACGACGTCATCAGCGACATGAAGAGGTCACGGCGCGCGGGCAAGGTGCTCGTGGACTGGTCACAGAACAACGGCCACAAGACCACCGTCTGCCCGTACTCGCTGCGCGGTCGCTTGCGACCGACGGTCGCCGCGCCCCGCACCTGGGAGGAGATCGAGGATCCGCGGCTCGAGCAGCTGGAGCTCGGGGAGGTCCTGCGGCGGGTCGAGGACGGTGTCGATCCGATCGCTGACCTGGGGTTGAGCGGCGACGGTGAGCCGGCCAGCGGGCCCGAGGATCGCAGCACGCGGGACCGCTTGGAGGTCTACCGCTCCAAGCGCGACGCTGCCAGGACCCCCGAGCCCGTCCCCGAGCGCGTGCCGGCCACCGAGGCGGCGCAGCACGCGCTCGATGCGGACCAGCCCATGTTCGTGATCCAGGAGCATCACGCTTCGAGCCTGCACTGGGACGTCCGTCTCGAGCACGACGGTGTGCTGGTCTCGTGGGCCGTGCCCAAGGGGCCGCCGCTGGAGGTGGGCGTGAACCGCCTGGCCGTGCAGACGGAGGACCATCCGCTCGAGTACGGCACCTTCGAGGGCAGCATCCCGAAGGGAGAGTACGGCGGCGGCGACGTCACCATCTGGGACACCGGCACCGTCGAGATCGAGAAATGGCGCGAGGGGAAGGAGATCATCGCCGTCTGCCACGGTCGTGAGGACGGCGGGCTCGGCGGGGTGCCGCGCCGCTACGCGTTCGTGCACACCGGCGACTCGGGCGGGAAGCGGACGAGCCGGGCAGCGACGGAGAAGGCCCGTGCCCACTGGCTGCTGCACCTCATGAAGAACCAGCCCGAGGCCGGGCCCTCGCGCGCCGCGACGCCCGATGCGGCCTCCGACGCGGGGGCCGATGCGGCGACGATGGGGGAGCCGATCGCCCCGATGCTCGCCACGCTGGGCAGTCGCGAGGACATCCGCGACCAGGACGACTGGGCCTTCGAGATGAAGTGGGACGGCGTGCGCGTCATCGCGACCGTCACGGCCAGCGCCGTGCGCCTCACCAGCCGCACCGGCAAGGACCTGACCGCGACCTTCCCCGAGCTCGCCGAGCTGCAGGACGCCATCGACCCCGCTGTCCTCACGGCCGGTGAGACCGTGCTCGACGGGGAGATCGTCGCGCTCGACGATCGCGACCGGCCGTCCTTCTCCCGCCTCCAACAGCGGCTGGGGCTGACCCGTCCGCGGGACGTGGAGCGGGCCCGGCAGGACGTGGAGGTGCACGTGATGCTCTTCGACCTGCTCGTGCGCGGCGGGGACTCGCTGCTGCGCACCCCGTACCGCGAGCGTCGGGACGCCCTGTTCGACGTGGTCGCGCCGAGCGGGCACGTGCAGCTGCCGCACGCGGACCACGGCGACGTCGACCACGCGATCGCGCTCTCGAAGGAGCTGCAGCTCGAAGGCGTCATGGCGAAGACGGAGACGGGCGTGTACCGGCCCGGCAAGCGCAGCCGCACCTGGATCAAGATCAAGAACGCCCGGCACCAGGAGGTGGTCGTCATCGGCTGGCGGCACGGCAGGGGCGGTCGCTCCGGCGGCATCGGTTCCCTGCTGCTGGCCGTCCCCGACTCAGGCGGCGAGCTGCGCTACGCCGGCCGCGTCGGCACCGGATTCACCGATCGTGACCTGGAGCAGATCGCCGCCGCGCTCTCCTCCCGCACTCGGAAGACGCCCCCGGTCGATGACGTGCCCTCCGCGGACCGTCGTGACGCCGAGTGGGTGCGCGCGGACCTCGTCGGCGAGGTCCAGCACACCGAGCGCACGGCCGACGGCCGACTCCGCCACCCCGTCTGGCGCGGGTGGCGGAGAAACAAGGCGGCGGACGAGGTGCGATGGGAGGAGTGAGCGGGCACGGCCCTCGCCGCGGGCACCGGTGCCGGTTCCCCGATGATCGGCGAGCAGATCGAGGTGACCCTGCGCGGCAACGCCCTGCGGCTGTACGGCCTCGGGGGCTGAGGGATCGACGTCCTCGCCCGAACACGGCCTGGCGCCCGGACGCTCAGTCGGCGACCCCCTCGGCGACCCGCAGCGCGTTCGCGAGGATGGTCAGCACGGGGTTCACGCCGCCGTTGGTGACGTGCAGCGAGGCGTCGGCGACGAACAGGTTCTGATGTCCCCACACGTGCCCGTCGGGCGCGGTGGCGGAGCGCGCGGGGTCGGTGCCGAGGCGGAGCGTGCCCGCCTGGTGCTGGCCGGCACTGACCGGGGTGGGGAGCGACATCGGCCCCATCGGCACCACCCGCTCCGCGCCCGCCTCCTCGAGCCAGGCGGTCGCGCGCTCCACCAGTAGGGCGCGTCCGCGCAGGTCCTCGCGGTGCAGGCCGCCGGAGAGGTGCACGATCGCGCGCCCGAAGCGGTCCCGTCGGCCGCGATCGATGCGCACCCGCGAGTGGGCGGAGGTGACCTCCTGGATGGGTCCCATGACGCGGCCGAAGCGGAGCATCGCCCGCTCCGTCGCCGCGGAGCCCTGCGGGGTGTCCGCGGGGACGAGGCCCGTCTGCAGCAGCGAGCGCTGGGCGGTGGCGGGAGTGGGCACGAACTCGTCGGCGAGGATCCCGCCGCCCACGATCCCGGCGTTCCCGTGGCGGAGGTCGCCGGTGGAGATCGACGGGCCGGGGCCGCGCAGATCCACCACCTCGTCGGCGAAGAGGGCCGACGCCCCGCCGTAGGCATGCCCCTGGAGGTGCCGCCCCACCTGGTCGTGGGCGTTCCCGAGCCCCGCCGGGTGGGTGTCGGTCGCGCTGTCCAGCAGCAGCCGCGCCGACTCGATCGCGCCCGCGGAGAGCACCACGGCGCCCGCGGCGACCTCGCGCCGCCAGATCCGTCCGTCGGGCGTCTCACCCACCAGTTCCACGCCGCGCACCCGGCCCGAGTCGCCGGGGGCGAGGAGGATCCGGGCCACCTGCGTACCGGGCAGGATCGTCGCGTTCCCGCTGGCCGCGGCGCGGGGGAGGGTCGTGTTGTGGCTGCCGGCGCGGGCCGCGACCGGGCAGTCGAAGCCGATGCACTGGGAGCAGCGGATGCAGGCGGCGCGGCCGCCGTGGGGGCGGGAGGCGACCAGCAGCGGCACCGGCTGGGTGCCGAGCCCCAGGCGCTGTGCGGCCGACGCGAGCAGGGCGGTCAGCGGGGAGCCGCCGACGGCGGGCAGCGGCAGCTCAGCGGTGCGCGGTCCCGCCCACGGGTCGGTGAAGGGGCCGCCGCTCACGCCGAGCTGCTGCTCGACGCGGGTGTAGAACGGCTCGAGATCCTCATAGGTGAGCGGCCAGTCGGCGAGGGCGGAGCCGTCGGGGACGCCGTAGGTGCTCGCCATCTCGAAGTCGCGGGGTGCGAACCGCCAGGCCTGCGCGCCGAAGACGCGCGTGCCGCCGCCGAGGGTGAGGGCGTTGTCGTTCCAGCGCCAGTCCCGCGGCGGCACGGCCTCCGCGGAGCCGCCTCCGAGCGACACCTCGCGCTCCTCGCCGCGGACCCCGGGACCGGTGAGGGTGAGCATCCCGGTCGCGGCGCGGGGCGTGCGCAGATGCTCCCGGACCAGCGCCGAGGGGGCCGGGTAGGCGCCGCGCTCGACCACCAGGATCCGCATCCCCGCCTCGGCGAGGACCTGCGCGGCCATGCCACCGCCCGCGCCGGAACCGATCACGATCGCGTCGTAGCTGTCCTGGAGACGGTCGGGGGTGGCGAGGTCCTCCGGCCGCAGCAGCGCCTGGTGCGGGGTGACCTGCGCCGGGGGCGCCCAGTGCACCGCGTGCGGAGCGAGGGCGGAGCCGACGCGGTCCGGGGCGAGGCCGTGCGCGTACAGCAGGTCGCCCACGAGCGCCCGCTCGGCCGACGCGTCCTCCAGCGGCCCGGTAGCCCAGCCCATCCGGTCCGAGTCGTCGATACTGAGCAGCCGCGACGCCAGCTCCTCGACGAGGTCCGGGCGGGCGATCCCCGGATCCAGCGCCCGGGACACGCGCTCGCGGGCGGCGGGCAGGCGAGGATCGGCGGGGTGGACGACAGGGGTCACGGGATCCTCCGGGGGGCGGGGTGGGGTGCAGGGATGCGTGCAGAGCGGATGGGGTGAAGTGGTCTGGGAGCGCCCGGCGACCGTGGTGGATACGTCAATCCCTCAGTGCCTCCAGAGTGGCAAGCGCTGCCATCCGTCGGGTGCTCCGGTGTGGCTCATCGGAACGACGGCGATCCGGGGGAAGGTTCTCATCACCGCCGGCAGCATGGTCGGGTTCCCGATGCGGTAGGTGGTCAGAAGGTATTGGACGGTCGAGAGCTGACCGAACGCTCTGCTCATGGTGGGGCTGAGGCGCGTGATCTCGGACGAGCCTGTCCTCGGGAGGCGGGGAGTGAGGGCGAAGACCCGATTGAAGAGCCGTCCGTGATGGGCCGAGTAGTTGCGGAGGATGTTCAGGGACCTGAGCCAGGACTCGAGCTGCGGCCCCGTCAGTTCCACCTCGGCGGCGACGGCGTCACGGACCTGACGAGGGGACATCCCGAACAGTCTTGTCAGCTTTCCCCAATCGAGGATCTCCACGGCAGCCCAGATAGGGAGCTGGCCACGGTAGTGCCGCTTGTGGTGCGAGACGAAGTCCTCTCGTGACTGGCGAAGCTCACTGTCGTACTTCGATCTCCACGTCAGGTAGTTCTGCGAAGGCCGATGTGAGCCGCTCTCCCGCGCTGTCGGTCCCAGAAGTTCGGGTCGGCAGTGAACCAGAGGATCCACCTGTCCGAGCTCGTGGCCGAGGCGCGCTCGGATCGTCAGTTCGATATGGCTCAGCGAGGTGAAGGCGGCAGCACGGAGACGTGCGTCGAAATCGTGGAGCGCGACGACGTCCCGCAGATCAGTGTCTGGGAAGAAGCGATCGGACCGTCGTGTGCTGTCGCTCTGCAGCATGCGAAAGGGGTACCAGTAGCCGGACAGCCGGTAGTAGTTGACCGAGCGCAGACGGTCGACCGCCCATTCGCGGTCGTGCACCGTCATCCCGCGGGAGATGAGCAGGTCGACCTGTTCGTCGTACGACTTGAAGACCTTGGCGGGCATCTGCCTGTCGGTCATCGAGCGCACCGCGGAGAGACAGGTGTCGCGCGATCCGCGCAAAGAGAAGACCGGCCCTGGACCCTGATGGGCGGAACCGGTCGTGATGGATCAAGACTACCCGGGCTCCCGACGATCGTCACCCCGTGAACCATGTACGCCCCCTCACGATCGCTCTGCGCGTCCGGTCGATCCTATGGTCGGGGCCGACAGATGAGTCAGCTGGTGGTCCACTCGTACTCAGCGGTGAGGCCCTCGATCTGGGGATCGGCCACGATCTCCAGGTAGATCCAGGTCCCCTTGCCGTCGCCCTTGAGCTCGAGGGGCAGATCCTCGATGACCACCGGCTCTTCCGGGCTCAGCTCGTACTCGTGCCAGTAGTCCGCCCCCTCGAGCAGCAGCGTCCCGCTGCCGGACTCGATGGTGAAGGTGCCGCTGACCACGGCCTGCGAGTGCGTGCGGTTGGAGTCGAGCGTGGTGTACCACTTGCCGTCGGAGCTCTTGTAGGTGACGGTGCACGAGTGCTCGCCCCCTCTGCCGCTGCAGCGCTCCGATACCCGCTCCGTGCAGCCGGTGAGCGCGAGCGAGATGATCAGCAGTCCGATGGCGCCCCCGCGCCGGATGTTCCCCCACATGCCGGCGATCGTACTCGGGTGGGGAGGCCGGTCCGGTCGATCCATCAACGCAGAAGTCTGCTCTGGACCTCTGCAGGCGGAACCGGTCGTGATGTCCCCAGCGGCCCCGACCACCTTCGAGGACCGCGGCCCGGGCAAGTCCGGCGAGGCCTTCATGCAGTGGCGGGCCCTGATCGCCGAGCTGGTGCCGCGTCACTTCGTGGATCCCGATCCGCGGGGCCTCAGCCAGTCCTTCGGCAATCCGCCGCATTACGGCCCGCAGGCGGAGATCCTCGTCGGCTCCGAGGCGCTCGGTGACACGGCCCGCGTGCTCACGAAGCGGCCGGGCCGGTTGACGCGGCTTCACGAGTACACCCTGCAGGCGCAGGGGGAGGACTGGCTGATCGACACGATCGAGGACTACAACGGCGATCCCACCGAGCCCTTCGTCACGGCGGAGGCCGCCGCGGAGCTGCGCGCCGCGACCAGCCCCGATGCCGAGCTCCGCGATCTGCCGGAGGGGGAGCGGGGCCTGGACCATGTCCACAACTTCACCCCGCGAAGAACAACTACGCTCACTCCACCAACCCGGTGTTGCATCGACCGATTGAACCCTGAAGCGCCCTGGGTTTCGTTCCGTGGTTAGACAGTCGCGGGCGCGGTCGTCGTGGGGCGAGTGTAGGTCGCTTCGACCTCGGCCGGGGTGCGGTAGCCGAGAGCTTCGTGGATCCGGCGTGTGTTCCACCAGTGGACCCAGGCCATCGTCGCGATCTCTACGTCCGAGACTGAGCCCCAGGTGCACCTTGAGTAGATGAGCTCGGTCTTGTAGAGGCCATTCACGGTCTCGGCCAGCGCATTATCGTAGCTATCTCCCACGGTTCCGACAGACGCCTTCACACCAGCAGTCGTGAGAGCGTCGGAGTAGGCGAGAGAAACATATTGAACGCCACGGTCCGAGTGATGAATGAGTCCATCCCGCGCCCGATGAGCACCGGTGGAGATCAGCGCTTGCTCCAACGCGAGGAGCGGAAGCGATTCCGTATGCAGTCTGGATGCGACAGCCCAGCCCACGATTCTGCGCGTGCACGCGTCGGTGATGAACGCGGTGTAACAGAATCCCGTCGGAAGACGAACATAGGTGATGTCCGCGACCCACAACTGGTGCGGGCGCTTGGCCGCGAACTTCCGCTCCACGAGGTCCGGGCGATGGTCCGGCTCCCGCGACGGGCAGGTCGTGAGGGGCTTCCTGCCTCGTCGAACACCGTGCACTCCGGCGAGGTGCATGAGTCGGGCGACCTGGTCTCGGCCCACGTCCCAGCCGGCTCGGCGCATGGCATGCCACATCTTCCGGACCCCGTAGACACCGTAATTCTCCTGATGGATCCTTGTGATCTCGGTGAGCAGGGTGGCGTCTCTGAGATCGCGGGCTGAGGCGGGACGCGTTTTCGCTGCGCGGTAGCCGCGGGACGTGATGAACCCACATTCTGTCGCACCGAGGATGCGGCAGATGGCCTCGACCCCGAACTTCTCGCGATGCATGTCGATGAACGCGATCATTTCGTCGTGGGGCGGTCGAGTTCCGCTGCGAAAAACGCTGAGGCGGCCTTCAGGATCTCGTTCGCACGTCGCGCCTCGGCGAGCTCCCGCCGAAGCCGGCGGTTCTCCTCCTCGAGCGGCTCTCCAGAGCCGGCCGGCTCGGTGGGTCCGTAGCGGTTGCACCAGATCCGCAGCGTCTCCACGCCAACGCCGAGCTGTGGTGCGACGGCACGGATCGATGCTGCACGGGGGCCGCCCTCGCGGGCTTGGCGGTCGTAAACCATGCGCACGGCACGGTCACGCAGCTCTGGACTGAACTTCTTGGGCATGCTCCGATTCTCCTTGCTGAGACTCGGAACGGAACCCAGGGCGCTTCA